>JALEWQ010000134.1 GCA_022783305.1 Trueperella sp.
GCCTAGGATCAGGCCGATCTTTTCCTTCGTGCCGAGCGGCGTGCGGCGCTGGGCGATGGGCGCCTTGCGGGTGCGGCGGGCTGGGCGAAGTGCGCGTTGGGGTGAAGCGTGTCCGTCATTGGAGGTGGCGCGTGTGGCGTCATTCATAAAAAACATCCTAGTGTTTTCTATGCCACACTTTTGGGCCCAATGGCTCGAATAGGGCACGCGTTCGGCTCGGTTGGCGGGCCCGTCCAGGCGTCATTGCGGCGGATGCGGTCGGCTCATGGTCCTTCGGAAGCCGGCGTGACCAGCGGGAATACCAGTGGGAATAATTCCCAGACAACTCCCAGACATCACCAATGGATATCCAAGTATAGATTGCCATACTAGAGACATCGCAAGGACATCCCCCTTCAAGGTATTCCTTTCGTGTGTGTGATGCTGAAGCCTGACACACTGGCTGGAGAAGAAATTTGTGCAGTCTTCTCCGTTATAGCCAGAGTGTCTGCCCGAGGCGGGCCGCCTAGCGTGGATGGCGGCCCGCCTCATTTATGTGTTGAGCCCTTGTGGGGCCCGTTGGGGCTGGCTGGTTTTCGGGGGCATGCATCGGCCCGCCGGTTGCCCGGCGGTGCGCCGCCTGCGCCCCGACGCAACTCGGGAATCTGGGGCCGGCCGGGCGCGTATAGCTATCGGCAGCCGGTATGTTCAAGTGAAGTGTCGACAGGTAGCCCGAATACTCAAGTGAAGTGTCGGGCTCGGCCAGCCCCTACGCGGCGGCCGGCCCCTACGCGGCGGCTAGTTCTTCTTGCCCGCACGCCCTAGGTAAATGCCGATGAAGATGATCGCGAGCACCGTGGCTACGATCCAGCGGAGCCAATCGATGCCGGGTGTGTTGGTGGGGTAGTTGAACAGCTGGAGGATGAGGTTGCCAACCACCACGCCGGCCACACCGAGTCCGACGGTTGCCGGCACGGAAATTGGGGCATCCTTTCGGATGAAGCGAGCGAGGAAGCCGATCACGGCCCCGAAAACAATTGTTCCGATAATGTTGCCCATGGATTGGAATCCTTTCTGTTTTCACGTCCCGGGTCTGGGAGGCGTGGTGTCCACCCTACGTCATGGCGCGCGCTCCGCGCGCGGCGAGCCGCGCCGCCACCTAGTCGGCGACGTGAGAAGTTGTGATGAGGCGCACCTGTACGGCCTTGACCTCGGCGAATACCGACGCGCCTTCTTCCACCCCGAGCTCGGCGGCGGCGCCCGCGGTGATAACCGCGTGGATTGGCGCGGCAGAGCCGATATCCAGCTCCACGTTCACCCCCACGGCGGCGGTGCTCACGGAGCGTACCCGCGCCTCGAAGACGTTGCGTGGCGAACCGGGCGTTCGCTTGACGCGAAGGGCGACGGCGGTGGGTTCAAAAACGGCGGCGCCCGGCTCGCCTTCGGCCAGCCCGTCGGCGATCCCCTGGAAGGTCACGCCACCGGAGACCAAGCCCTCGGCGCCCATCACTCCGAACTGCATGTTCACCCCGGCGAAGCTGGCCACGAAGGCGGTGGCCGGACGGCTGAGCGCTTCCGGCATGGGGGCAAGCGCGACGAGTTTTCCGCCCTCGAGCACGGCCACGCGGTCGGCGAGGGTCAGCGCGTCGACGATGTCATGCGTGACGATCAGTGTCGTGATGCCCGCCACCCGCCGGGCAATGATCGCGCGTAGCTGGGCGGTGGCGGTGGGGTCGAGGGCGGCGAAGGGTTCGTCGAGCAGGAGGAGCTGCGGGTTGACGGCGAGAAGCCGAGCCAGCGCCACGCGCTGAGCCTGCCCGCCGGACAGCTGGCGCGGGTTACGCTGCTCGAGGCCCGCCATCCCGACGGCGGCGAGCTCCGCCCGCGCCCGCTCGCGCGCCTTGGCCTTGGCCACCCCGGCACACCGCGGCCCGAAGGCCACGTTGTCGAGCACGCTCATGTGCGGGAACAACGCCGGCGCCTGGTCGAGGAACCCGACGGCTTCCGGCCGTTCTACCCGCGATGTTGGGCTTGTGATGTCCCCGGCGAGCAACCGAATCCCGGTCGACTTGCCCGACCCATTCGGTCCGATGAGCGCGATGGTTTCGCCGGGTTTCGCCTCGAGTCGGTAGCGAACTCCCCGCTCGGGCACGTCCGCCTCGAGCACGAACCCGACGGGCGCGCGCGTCTCCGGTTCGGCGTCGGAATCGGCCCCGACGACGCCGCCAGCCCCGCCGCCGCCAGCCCGACCCCCGACGACGCCAGCCGGCCCTCCGCCGTCGCCGCGCATATCGGCGCCGCCGGGCTTTTCGGCGTCGTGGGTGCGGGCGAATCGGCGCGAGCTGTGGGCTTCGATGGCGGTGGAGAGCGCGGTGACGAGGAGGGCAATGAGGATGAGGAGGAGGGCGAGGGCGAGGGCGGAGTCGGGGTCTTGTTCGCGCTGAAGATAGACCTCGAGGGGGAGTGTGCGGGTGGTGCCCTGCAGGGAGCCGGCGAAGGTGATGGTGGCGCCGAATTCCCCGAGGGAGCGGGCGAAGGCAAGGGCGGCGCCGGAGACGATGGAGGGGCCAAGCACAGGGAGGGTGATGCGGCGAAACTGCACCCACCGGCTGGCGCCGAGCCCGGCGGCGGCGTGTTCGAGGTCGGAGCCGGCGGCGCGCGCGGCGCTGTCCACGGTGGTGACCAGAAAGGGCAGCGACACGAAAACCTGGGCAAGGATGACGGCCGCGGTGGTGAACGGGATCTGGATGCCGGCGACCTCCAGCGCCGAGCCGAGTAGCCCGCGCCGGCCGAAGGTGGTGAGCAGGGCGAGACCGGCTACCACGGGCGGCATGACCAGCGGCACGAGGACGAAGGTGCGCAGCGGGGTCAGCCAGGCGGGGCGGCGGGGTAGCTCGGCGGCGCGCGCGAAGATGAGCGCGAGGGGCGTGCCCACGAGCAGGCAGATCGCCATGGATGTCAGGCATGTGCGCAGGGAAAGCCACAGCGCGTCCGTGGAGGCGGCTGAGCTCAGGATTGGCCCCAGATCCGCCCACGGCACCCGCGAAGCCATGCCCACCAGGGGAAGGATGAGCATGGCGAGCGCAAGCGTGGCGGGGAGCCAAAAGCCCCGCGGGATGGCACGCATTACTTGCTTTCGCCCTCGCCGGTGCCGAACCCGTACTGGGTGAGGATCGCCTGGCCCTTCTCGGACATGACGGCGTCGAGGAAGGCTTTGGCGGCGTCGGGGTTGGGGGCGTCGGCGAGGGTGGTGATCATGTAGGAGGTGCCGACGTCGGTGATGCCGGGTACGTCGACGATCTCCACCTTGTCTTTCACCAGCATCGCGTCGGTGACGTAGACGAGGCCGGCATCCGCCTCGCCGGTCTCCACCTTGGTGCGAACGTCCGTCACGGACTGCTCTTCTGAGACGGGTGTGAGGGTGAGGCCGACGTGCTCGGCGAGCTGTGTGGTGGCGGCGCCGCACGGCACCTGCGGCGCGCACACGACCAGTTTGGCGGCGTTGGCTGAGGCGAGGTCGGTGACGCCGGCCGGGTTGCCGCTGGGCACGATGAGGCGCAGCGTGTTCTTGGTGAACTCGGTGGGTGAGACGGCCGCCTCGCGCACCTTATCTATGTTGCCCACGTTGGCGGAGGCGAAGACGTCGGCCGGGGCGCCGGCGAGGATCTTCTCCGCGAGCGCGGAGGAGCCCTCGAAGGAGAAGGTGATGTCGACGCCCGGGTTGTCCGGTTCGAAGACGTCCTCTGCGATGCGTGGGAATGCGGTGTTGAGGGAGGCGGCGGCGAAGACGATGAGTTGTGAGCGGGCGTCTGAGTCGGCGTCTGAGTCGGCGTCTGAGGTGTTGGCGCCCTGGGAGCAGGCGGCGAGCAGGAGGGTGGCGACGGTCACCGCGGTGATTCTCTTCAGCATGGTTGTCCTTCCGAGGCAGGGGTGGTGTCTGAGACAGGTAGCGGGCCTTGACTAAACCCTTACTCGTTTTATAATGATCCCATGAGTATTTCAGCTGCTGTTATCACGATCTCAGATCGAAGCGCCGCCGGCAAGCGCGAAGACATCTCCGGCCCCACCGCCGTCCGGTTCCTCGAGGAGGCGGGCGTCAGGGTGATCGACACCGCCGTGGTCCACGACGACGTCCGAGCCATCGCCGAAGCCGTCCAGACCGCGGCGTACGACGAGGTCGACGTCGTCATCACGACGGGTGGCACCGGCATCTCTCCGCAAGACTACACGGCCCGCGCCATGGATCCGCTACTGCGCTTCGACATTCCGGGCATCCCGGAGGCGATCCGCTACCACGGCATTATCAAGGGTAGCCCCACGGCGATCCTGTCGCGTTCCCGCGCGGGCGTCATGGTGCTCGGGCGCAACCGCACCCTCGTGGTGAACCTGCCGGGCTCGGTGGGCGGGGTCGAGGACGGGATGGAAGTGCTCATCCCGATCCTCGCGCACGCGGTAGAGCAGATGCGCGGCGCAGACCACTGATCCCCTATAGGTCAATAACTCTGAGGAGATCCCTTCGCGGGACGATTTGAGCCGCATCTTCATATATACGAAGATGCGGCTCAAATCGTCCCGCGAAAGGCGGCCGGTGACCATTGCCGGTTAGCAACGTTCCTATAATCCGATGACCTGGAGGAGGTCCCCTGGGCGGACCTCCTCTTTGTCTGCCGGCACCACGGCGAGGACCTCGGCGTCGCGCAGCGCGGCCACGAGGTGTGAGCCGGAGCCGCGTTCGTGGACGGGCACGACGACGGCCGGCTCGCCCGTCACGCGCGCGGGCAGGTATTGGCGCCGGCCGGCCGGAGTGTTCCACGCCGCGCCGGCCGGCAGCGTCCGGGCGGGGCGCTCTGCCTGGCCGAGGAGGCGGGCGAGGTAGGGGCGCACGAACAGCCGGAAGGACACCGCCACGGAGACGGGGTTACCGGGCAGGCAGATGACCGGCACTCCGGCGGGGCTGACCCCGTGACCTTGGGGTTTGCCCGGCTGCATGGCCACCTTCGTAAAGGCCCACCCGTGGGCGAGCCCGTATTCTTTGACGGGGTCGAAGGCGCCCATAGAGACCCCGCCGGAGGTGACAATGAGGTCCACGTCGGTGGGGAGCGCCGCGGCGAAGGCCTCGGCGGTGTCGGCCACCGTCACCACCTCGGTCGGCTCCCCGCCCGCCTCGCGGACCAGCATCGACAGGAGGGTGGAATTGGAGTCGGGGATCATGCCGGGTGAGAGCGGGTCGCCCGGGCGGGCTAGCTCCGATCCTGTGGCGACGACGCCGACGCGCGGCCTGCGCACCACCGCGACCCGCCCGTAGCCAATCGCTGCGAGCGCGGAGAGCGAGCGGGCGCCGAGCACGCTTCCCGCGGGCAGGGCGAGCGAGCCCGCCGCGAGGTCCTCGCCGGCCCGGCGGATGTTGTGGCCCAGGCGCGGCGCGGCAGTGACCTGCACGGTCGCGGGCAGGTCCGAGGCGCCGGCGGGGGCGTCGGTGTCTTCCACCTTCACGACGGCGTCAGCCCAGTCCGGCACCGACGCGCCAGTCATGATTCGGGCCGCGGGCGGGAGGGCGGCGTCGCCGGCGAGAGCACGGCCGAGGGCGACGCCGGCGAGTTCCTGGCCGACCGAGCCCGCGGCGATGTCCGAGACCACCGCGAAGCGCCACGGCCCCCGGCCCACAAAGTCCCCCACCCGCACCGCGAAGCCGTCCATGGCGGAGTTGTCGAAGGGCGGGACGGAGAGCAGGGCGGCGGCGTCGTTGGCGAGGGTTCGGCCAAGGGCCCCGGCCAACGGAACGGTCTCGGACGCGAGCCGGCGTGGGCAAAAAGCGTCGAGGATGGACGCGAGATACGCCTCGGGCGTCGCCATTGCTGACATCACGCCTCCACCGAACGGTCGGACTCGAAGCCGGGCCGCTCCCACGTGCCCGAGCGCCCGCCGGACTTGGCGGTGATGAGCAGGTCCGTGATGGCGGCAGAGCGGTCCACGCCCTTGACCATGTCCACCACGGCGAGCGCAGCCACCGACGCCGCCGTCAGCGCCTCCATCTCCACGCCGGTGCGATCCGCGGTGCGGACGGTGGTGCGGATGAGGACGTGGTCGGCCTCGAGGGTGAGGTCAACCTGCGCGCCGTGAACGCCGATCGTGTGGGCGAGGGGGAGGAGGTCGGGCACCCGCTTGGCGGCCGCAATTCCGGCCACGCGGGCCACGGCCAGCACGTCGCCTTTGGGCACGGTGCCGTCCCGGAGCGCCGCCATGACCTCGCCCGAGCACGTGACCTTGGCCTGGGCGCTCGCCGCGCGCACGGTCGGCTGCTTGCCCGTCACGTCGACCATGCGGGCCTCTCCGGCGGAGTTGAGGTGGGTGAGCTTCATGAACGTCCTTTCCGAGCGGGCAGAGGGAGTGTTCCCTGTTAGTGATCTTAATGCTCCTCCTCGATAACGAGCTCAGGCAGCGCCTCGATGAGGTCTTGCGTGCGTAGCGAGATCGTGACCAGGCGCGGCACGAGGTTTGCGATGTAGGCCGGGTCGCCGGTCTCGCGGCAGTAGTCACTCATCGCCGCACGCCCACGAAATCCGTGAGTCTTCGCCGGGATCAGGGAGCCAATTTGGCGGCTGAAATCGAATGAGCCGGCAACCCGAAGCGTCCCGGGTTTGCTTTCTCAGTATGTGCCTTGGTTATCAGATTCTCCCATCTACTCACAGGAATATAACCGCGGACGCTTGACAGTCACCCTTGTCGGAACTAATGAGTATTCTCGCCGAGATCATTGTCTGTGGTGAGAACTCTGTGCCAAGTTGCGAGGTGTCCGATAAGTGCACCAGCACATAAAACACCGCCAAGTCTTCCAGTCTCGAACCACAAGCTCAGAAGCAACAGCACTAAGCCGGCGAGTCCAATCAGAAAGAACAGTCTTCTTCCTATTGTGACCAGTCGGTTTTTGTTATCACTCGAAGCAGGCACTATAAACACTCCCTACATCAAAAGCTCAAGTAAGAGCAATCAACAACTGATCTCCTGAGATTGTAGGGGCAAAAATGGTGTGTTCTCTGCACCTAGAGGCTTGTGTGACTCAGCGGATTCTCGCAAGGCTTCCTTTCGTCATGCGATCACCTTTGATGGCGGGTTACGTAGTTAGGTCAGTTGGCTACGAACTCTATGCCGAGATTCCACTGTTTTGCATTTGCTGCCGCCCCCAAACCAACGGCAAGGTCGAGCGCTTTAGCCGCACCAGGCGTAGGAGTTGGCCTACGCACAAGCCTATTCCAGTAAAGAAGAATGCGCCCAGGCCTAGCAAGTTTGGCTTCACGGGTATAATCGCTACAGACCCTATACCGGCATCGGAGGCCAAACACCCCATCACGCGTTCGCAGCCTCACGGGAAAGCAGAACTACTGTTTATACATCACGACAACCAGGGAGGACCCATGGACCGCATCGGCCTGACCGGCGTGCAGGACACCCCGATCGACTCCGCCGCCGTCGCGGACTCCATCCGCAACGTCGCCGCCGGGGCGCTCGTCGTCTTCGAGGGGATCGTGCGCAATCACGACGCCGGGCGAGGCGTGACCGGCATCGAATACTCCTGCCACCCGAGCGCGGCCGAGGTGGTCGCCGGGGTCGCCGCCGAGGTCGCCGACCGCCACCCCGAGTGCCGAGTTGCCGTCGTACACCGGGTGGGCAAGCTCGCGATCGGGGATCTCGCCATGGTCGCCGCCGTGGCCAGCCCGCACCGCGGCGCCTCATTCGCCGCGATCGCCGACGTTGTGGACACGATCAAGGCCAAGCTGCCCGTGTGGAAGCGCCAGCTCTTTACCGACGGCACCGACGAATGGGTGGGCTCCGCCTAGCATTCCCGGCCGCGGGCAGACCGGCTCTGGCCGCCGATCTTGGGCATGTGCCGCCGGGCTGGACAAAGGCGGGGTCGTCGATCCCGTGGCCCGAGCCAGGTTCTGTCCTGTGCCCTGGGCCAGTTACTGTCCCGTGCCCCGAGCCGGTTTCTGTCCCGCGTAGGTAACTGGTGAGTTTTTGTGCCCAAAGCCTTGTTTTGTCGATGAAACTCACCAGATTCACCACTTAGCGACAAAGCCCGCCGAGGTGAACGCCTCGCCCAGATCTCCGGTGTAGGTAACTGGTGAGTTTTTGTGTCCAAAGCCCTGTTTTGCCGACCAAACTCACCAGATTCACCGCTTAGCGACGGACGGGCCAAAGTTCACGCGCCCGGCAGCCGCCAACCCGGCCCCAGCTGCCAACCCGGCAGCGCCAACCCGGCCCTAGCCGCCAATCTCGGACATGTAGCGTCGGGGCTGGACAAAGCCGGGGTCGTCAATCCCGTGCCCGGGCTTCTTCTGCCACATAGCATCGGCCCAGATTCGGGCGAGTTCGGCATCCCCGGCGCCGGCGCGCATCGGGCCGCGCAGGTCCGTCTCGGTCCGGGCGAAGAGGCAGGTGCGCATCTGTCCGTCGGCGGTCAGGCGCGTGCGGTCGCACTGCGCGCAGAACGGCTTGGTAACGGAGGCAATCACGCCCACAGACCCGCCGGGGTGATCCGGCCCCGGAGCCACGTTCCACAACTTCGCGGGGGCCGAAGGGTCGGTGGTCGGTGCGGGTGTCAGCTCGAACTCCTCGCCCAAGTAGTCGAGGATCTCGTCCTGGGGGACCATGTTCTCCCGCGACCACGTCCCGCGTGGCCCGAGTGGCATGTGCTCGATAATGCGCAACTGGGCGCCGGCCCGCAGCGCGTATCGTAGCAAGTCGCGCAGGCCGGCTTCGTTGACGTCCCGCATCGCCACGGCGTTGATCTTCACGGGCGTGAGGCCCGCGGCGAACGCGGCCTCGATCCCGGCGAACACGGAGGCTAGGCGGTCGCGGTGGGCGATGTGCCGGTAGATGGCCGGATCCACCGAATCCATCGACACGTTCACCCGCTCCAGTCCCGCCTCAGCGAGGCCACCGGCTCGCTTGTCCAGGCCCAGCCCATTTGTGGTCAGTGACAGGCTCGGACGGCCTCCCGACGCCGTTTTCAGACTCGCGCCGTAGGCCACGAGGTCCTCCAGGGATTTGCGCAGGAGCGGTTCGCCGCCCGTGAAGCGAATTTCGTCAACGCCGAGCATCTCCACCGCGATGCGCATGAGCCGCATGACCTCGGCGTCGGTGAGCGTTTCTTCGGTGGGCAACCAGTCAAGGCCCTCGGGTGGCATGCAGTAGGAACACCGGAGGTTGCACCGGTCAGTGAGGGAAATGCGTAGGTCACGCGCCACGCGGCCCCACTGGTCGCGCAGGGGCGTCGCTTCAGTGACTGCCTGACTCATAGAACCTCACCTCGGGATACCTCCTGAAAGACCCACGTTACGGCGTGGGCTGGCTTTGTTCAACACTGCCGTGCCACGGGCGGAAGGCGGCGCGCAAAGGTGCGCGGGGCGGCATCGGCGGCGCGGGGCGGCATCGGCGGCGCGGGGGCGTGGAGGGCGCGGGGTAGGAGCGGGGGATGCGCCGGGTAGTAGGTCATGTCCGACTTCGAGTGGAGGCGGCGGCGTCTTTGACCTGGTGACGGCTGTGTACAGTGGTCAAAGCCCCGATGCCCGACATTCGCCGTCAGTCCACAATCAGGTTACGCTGCGGCGTCGAACGAGGAGAAAGCATGAACGACGACCTGACGCCAATGACGGCCGACGCAATCTACGCCACCATCGCAGCGCTCTCGCCGGCCCAACAGGCGATGCTCACCGAGATCTCCAAGCACGCCGAACCCGTCACCGTCATGCAGCTTTCTGCGGCGCTCACCCTGCACCCAAACTCCGTGCGCACCACCCTTGACTCCCTCATCGCACTGCGCCTCATCGACCGGCAGGCCATCCGGCGGCACGGCCGTGGCCGACCTTCCTGGGGCTACTTCCCCCTCGCACCCGACCGCGCATCCTTCGCCTTCACGCAGATGATGGAGCTGGCCAACATCTTCTGCGCAACCTTGCGCGAGACCTTTGACGACCCCGGCGCCCACGCCTACGACGTCGGGCGTGCCTGGGGTGATCGGCTCATCTCCCAGATCCATCGCGACTGCTGCGTCGACCCCAACGCCGACATGGACGTGCGCACCTCCCAAATGCGTGTCCTGTACACCTCGCTTGGCATATCTGCCGCCACCGACGACGCCGGAACGCACCTCACCGACCTGCGCACCCTCCCGTTCGACACGTGTGACGCCCACCTGGACCCGCTCATCCGCACCATCTACTCGGGCCTCATCGAACGTGTCATGGAGTGCGCATGCGGGTGTGCCGACGCGTGCGAGTCCTGGCCGTGCACGAACCCGGCCTGTGTCGGATCGCGAGCAGGGGATAGGGAGGAGGCCGCCTCGGCCTAGCCGGCAGGCGGGTAGGAGGCCGTCTCGCCGTCGTCGAAAGCCAAACGGATCGACGGCGCGGTGAGGTCGATCGTGACTGTGAGCGCGCCCTCGCCGAGGTCCGGATCTCCCGGCTGGCCGGAAGGGCGTGAGGTGACCCGGTAGGTGAGGTGCTCATTGGCCTTGTCGAGGATCTCAATGCGCCCATCCACCAGCCACGGATGCCGACGACGCACGGCCACGAGCGTCTGATAGTGGCGGTACATCCACCAGCCGAACTCGCCCAACGCATCCGGTGCGGGCGGCAGCGGCGGGCGGATCTGGTCATCGGAGGAGGCGCCCTCGCCCTTCACGCCGCGAAAGGCCTGCTCGTCGCCCTGGTAGATCGACGGGATCCCCGGCAGGGAGAAGAGGATCGCGGCGGCGATGGCGGCGCCGTCGTCGCCGAGGGTGGAGGCGATACGGTCGACGTCGTGATTGCCCACGAAAATCTGGAGGCGGTGACTGGCCGAGAATTCGTTGTGGCGCTCAAGCGCGTGGGCCAGTTCCCACAGGTTACGATCCTTAATTGACGACCAGATGCCCTTCCACAGCTCGTACTGTGTGGCAGAGTCGAGGTGGCCGGCGTCGATAAGATGCAGGTAGTCGCCGTGGATGATCTCGCCCACGAAGACGGCGTGGGGGAAGCGCTCGCGGACCCGATCCGTGACGCGGGCCCAGAAGTCGGTGGGCACAGAGTAGGCCACGTCTAGGCGCCAGCCCGCAATGCCGCGCTCGAGCCAGAATTCCATCGCCTCGACCACGAGGTCCTCGGTGGCGGGGTCGGTGTGGTTGAGCTCGGCGAGGTCGAGGTTGCCCTCCCAGTGCTGGGGGTAACCGTCTGCGGCGATCATCACCGGTGAGGGGTGGCCATCCAGCGCCGCAAGGGTGAGCGGATGGCGGACGCCGACGTGGTTGAACACGCCGTCGAGGATGATGTGCAACCCGCGGGAGCGGCACTCGGCCACCAGCCTGTCGAAGTCCTCATTCGTGCCGAGGCGTGGGTCAATGCGCAGGTGGTTCGTGGTGTCGTATCCGTGCGTGGTGGACTCAAACAGCGGGCCGAACAGGATCCCGTTGCATCCCAGCTCCGCGACGTAATCCAGCCAGGGGCCGAGCTTGCGCAACCGGTGCTCCTCGCCCGTGTCGGACCAATCCTCCCTGATCGGGGCGCCGAGCGCGCCCAGCGGGTAGACCTGCCACCAGATCGCGTGTTCCAGCACGGTTCCTCCTTCATTGGTTACCCCCGAGCCTACCCTGCGGGTGGGG
>JALEWQ010000135.1 GCA_022783305.1 Trueperella sp.
GCCGCCCTCCACGCCCAGCGCCCCGCCTTCGCAGAAGGTCGGCTGGACGTCGACGATGATGAGTGCGCGATGATCGGACATGTTTCCTCCCGTGAGCTCGTGGTTCTTCATTCTAGCCGTTTGCGGGTGGCAGGGGTATCGGATGGGGTGCGGGGATGGGCGCTGGCCGGCGTCGGTGGCGAGCGTTGCAGAATACGTGGACGGGCCGACTCTGGCGGGTTGAGAAGGGTAGAATGCCCTATGTATTCGATTTAGTCGGCAACCGGGGGTAGCCATCATGCACAACACGTCCAAGGCTCGCTTGCTTTTCGCGGCCTTGTTTAGCTTTTTGTTGATTGTCTTGCCTGGTGGCGCTCACGCTGCGCTAAATGAGGGAACCCCGAAGGACGTTCAATACACCGTCCAGTTCTGGTCGGAGCGCGCCGACCACGATAACGGCGATTCTGTCGGGGCCAAGTACGAATACATTGGCCTGAAGAATTTCACGGGTACCGAGGGGGAGGCGCCTGGTCTCCTGAAGGTCGACCCGAGCGGCGTCCAGTTCCCGGATATCGAACTGGCCACCTCGTCCAATGCCGAGTTGTTTGCGAAGCTCTACCATCTGAACGCCGATTTCACGACAGCGCAGAACGCTAACGACGACGGCGCGATCCGCCCGTTGAGCGCCAACAAGAAGAACATCTACAACGTCTTCTTCGACCGCGAGGTCTACGATGTGGTGTTCGAGAAAAACAATCAGGAGGAAGGTAAGCTCACTTTCGATCCGGTCATCTCGAAGAATGGCACCACCTACGACGCGACGACGAACCCCTACACCTTGCGCTTGCGCTTCGGCCAGGCGTTCGGCGACGCCTGGCCATTCGACAGGGACATCGTGAATGTGCCCGGCGAAGGGAAGCAGGGCTACGGCCTGACTGGCTGGAAGGTCATGACCGGGGTGACAACCTCGGAGTTCTTGGATACGCCTCCGTACCGGCTCACGTACAGTGAGTTCGTTCAATACGCGGGCAAGAGGTCAACCTCGGTCTCCCGGCCCGGTATGGAATACAACGATCGCACCATCGCAATGGGCATCAGCGAAGGCACTTCTACTCACCCTGTCTTCGTGGATTTCGCTTTGGAAGGTTTTGAAGATGGGCTTGAGCCGCGGCAGTTCCCTGTGGATGAGGCGCTTTCGTATTGGAAGTCCGATACATCCTGGACCGGATATTCGTTCCCTGTCCCCGAGATCAAGGGCTTCGATCGGGTCGTCCCGAAGAAGCAGCAGAAAGCGGTGAGGAGTCAAACGGCTCTCGATAGGGTAAACGCTACTCGCGGCGATGCTGCTCCGCTGACCTTCATCCGCACGCTTTACGGCACAAGGCGTGACACGAACGGCTACCTGCGCCTCGAATACAAAAGGCAAAAGTTTAGCCTCTTCCTCGATAACGATCCTCGCGTTCCGAAGGCCGACAGCGATTACTCCGCTGAGAATACGCTGACCGTTCCCTACGGTAAGCCCATCGCAGATCTGAACCTTCCTACACCCACGAAGCCTTCCGACCTGGGTGATGACGTCGTGTTCCGCGGGTGGGCATGGGACTCCGCCGGGGTATCGATGCTGGCTGATTCGTCAAGGTCGATGCCTAACTACAACGTTGCGATTCACGCGGTGTGGGATACCGAGAGGCAGGTCGTGTTCAACCTCGATGGCGGAGCTGTCGATGGCAGCACGGATCCGATCAGCCGCACCCAGTTCGACGGCCAGACGGTAGAGTTCCCCACCCCGACCCGCGATGGCTACACCTTCATGGGATGGGCGGACGACAACACGGAGGGCAAGACTTACAAGTCGACGGACAAGCCCAAGGTCGATGGCAATATGTCTTTCACCGCGAAGTGGGATCAGCACCCCGATTTGCAGGTGAAGGATGCCTCGGTTGCTGCTGGTGATGATTTTGATGTGAAGTCGTTGGTGGTCAAGGCTGAGGATGTTGAAGATGGTGTGCTGACCGATCAGGTGAAGCTGGTTGATGATGGTGGGTTGGATGTGTCCAAGCCGGGTAAGTATACGGTGACGTTTGAGGTTGTTGATTCGGCTGGTGCGAAGGCGACTAAGTCGGCGGTGGTGACGGTCCTGGCAAAGGAGACTCCTGCCCCGGGTGAGCCGACGGACAACCAGAGCGTCAACCCGGCGCCGCAGGCGACGCCTCACCCGTCGACCCAACCGCCGGCCTCCGCTGGCAAGCTTGCGTGGACGGGCGCCGATTCGCGTAACCTCGCGGCCGTCGCGGGTGCGATGCTCCTGATGGGCGCGGCGCTCGTGGCGACGCGACGTCGTGTGAAGTAATCGCTGATTGCTAGGG
>JALEWQ010000040.1 GCA_022783305.1 Trueperella sp.
CGGGTTCCGGACTTGGGCACCTGCAGGTTTCGCCCGCCGGCGGTGCCGGCAACGATTCTGGTCATGTCTTCTCCAGGTAGTCGGTGGATTCGGAGCTTGCCGCCTCGATCGCGGCGCGCAGAGCCGGGTGGGAGGCGAGAGTGGGGTCGCTCGCCACGAGCTTCCTGGCCGCGGCCCTCGCCACCCCGATGAGGTTTTCGTCCGTGCGCACGCGCACGAACTTCAACGACGACGACCGCCCGCTCTGCGCCGCGCCCAGCACGTTGCCCTCGCTGCGCAGCTCCAGATCCCTCTCCGCCAGGACGAAGCCGTCGGTGGTGGAGGCGAAGGCTTTCAGGCGCTCGAAGGCGAGCGTGCCGTCGAGGGCGTGGTGAACTGCCAGGCAGATTGACTCGCGTTGGCCACGCCCGACACGCCCGCGCAGCTGGTGAAGCTGGGACAGGCCGAAGCGTTCGGCGTCGAGGATCACCATCATCGTGGCCTGCGGAACGTCTACGCCCACCTCGATCACGGTGGTGGACACGAGTACGGGCGCCGCGCCGGAGGCGAAATCGCCCATGGCGCGTGCCTTGTCCTCGGCATCCATGCGGCCGTGGACGGCGCCCATGCGGATTCCTGCGAGGGCCGGTTTCGCGCGGAGCTGGTCGAGGACGGATTCAACGGAGGCGGGCTCAAATTCGTCGATGGTGAGCTGCTGATCGAGGTCGGCCTGGTCCGGGCCGTTCGGCGCCTCCTCCTCGGTCGTGGCAGAGATTCGCGGGCAGACGACGTAGACCCGGCCGCCGGCGTCGATCTCCTCCCGGGCCCGCTCCCAGACCCGCTCCACCCAGCGTTCGTTCATGGCCGGGACCAGGTTCGTGGCGATCGCTCGGCGCCCCGCGGGCAGCTCGCGCAGGGTCGAGACCTGCAGCTCCCCGAAGGAAGTCATCGCGATCGTTCGCGGTATCGGCGTGGCCGTCATGACGAGGAGGTGGGCACCGGCGGCGAGGCGGTCGCGCTGATCCACCCCGAAGCGGTGCTGCTCATCGATCACCACGAGGCCGAGGAACGGGATCTGGACCATGTCCTCAAACAGGGCGTGGGTTCCAACCACGATCCCAGCCGCGCCCGAGGCGATCGCGGCGAGCGTTGCGCGTTTCTTCGCCGCGGGCAACGAGCCCGTCAGCAGCTCAATCGACGTAGCCAGCGCGGCCGCTCCGAGCTGGCCGGCCATCCCCAGCTCCCCCAGCATCGACTGGAACGAGGCGTAGTGTTGGGCCGCGAGCACCTCCGTGGGTGCCACGAGGACGGCCTGACGCCCGGCGTCGACCGCCTGGAGCATGGCACGCAAGGCGACGACGGTCTTGCCCGATCCGACGTCGCCCTGCAGAAGGCGGCGCATCGGGCTGGCGGTGGCGAGTTCTGCGGCCAGCTCCTGACCCACCGCGCGCTGGCCGGCGGTCAGATCGAAGGGAAGGCGGGCGTCGAATGCCGCGAGGATGCCACCCTCGCGGGGCGCCATCGCGGGCGCCGGGTGCGCGGCGGCGTCGGCCGCCCGCTGGGCGAGCAACGTCTGGAGCACGAAGGCCTCCTCGTGCTTGAAACGCGCGATGGCGCTGTGCCACTCTTCCTCGCTGGTCGGCTGGTGAGCCGCACGCAGCGCCGCGAAGCGGCCGGGCAGCGAGTGATCGGCAAGGTAGTCTTCAGGGAGGGGATCGGGCACGTCGCTCGGGGTCAGCGAGGCAAGCGTGACATCCACGGCCTTGGCGATCTTCCACGAGGGCAACTTTGCGGCAGCGTGGTAGATCGGGATCGGCTGAGCAATCTTTGCCGGATCGACCTCCGCCTCGTCCTCCACCACCTCATACTCCGGGTGGGAAAGCTGGAGCTGGCCGCGGTAGGAGGTGATCGTGCCGGAAAAGGTGGCGAGCGTGCCGGGGCGCAGCTTGGCGGCGTGAAAGTTCAGCGGACGGGAGGACTTGGCAAAGAAGGTGAGGTTAAGAGTGTGGCGCCCGTCGGAAATCACCACGGATAAGATGTAGCCGCGCCGGGAGTGCATGGGCCGAACCTGGGAATCGACGATCCGGGCCACCACCGTCACCGCTTCTCCCTCTCGCACCGCCTCAATCGGCAGGAGCTCGCCGCGCCGGGCCAGGCGGAAGGGAATGTGATCTAGGAGGTCGCCCACCGTGTGCAGGCCCATTTTAGAAAACGCTGCGCCGGTGCGCGCACCTAAGACCCGCTCGAGCGGGCGCGTGAGAGCCGTCCACGACTCCGCCGTAGTGGCAGCCATTCGATCCGACATCTTTCCTCCAGCTACTAGGTTACCGTGCAGCTGCGAACGAGTGGCGGCTCGGCCGCCCCGGCCGAGCCGCGGTAGACGTGCGCAATCCCACTGGCCTGGTACGTTGGAATTTGCATGCGCTGTCGGCTATCATCTTTAAGTTGCTTCAAGGAGCGCGAGAGCGCGCTCTCAACCCAAACGAAGGAGATAACCGTGGCCTCTGTATGTGAAGTCTGCGGCAAGGGCCCTGGTTTCGGTAAGTCTGTGTCGCACTCCCACGTGCGCACCAACCGTCGTTGGAACCCGAACATCCAGCGCATTCGGGCTCTCGTCAATGGGACGCCGAAGCGTCTGAACGTGTGCACCAGCTGCCTCAAGGCCGGCAAGGTGACGCGCAACATCTAGTTCTTAGATGCAAATGAGGCGGGAGATCCCGCCTCATTTTTTATGCCCGCGCTTGCGAGTCATATGCCGGCGCATGAGCCCCACATGAGTGCTCCGGCCTCATATCTGTTGCGTTAATCAACCAGATATCACATTATTCTGTCAGTTCTTGGCGAGAATCTACGGGATTACCGTTGCATCTATCGGGTTGTCCTCTACTCCCAAGCAGCACACCGTGGCCCCGCTCCTTATTTTGCGGCGGAGAGGAACTCCTCGATCGAGTCTTCCGACAGCACGCCCACACGATAGTTCGCCACGTTGCCCTCGGCGTCGATCAGGAAGTGAGCCGGGATGCCAAGAACCCCGTATGCGCGCGAAAGGTCGTTTGACTCGTCGGCCACTGCGGCGAAGTCATATCCCGCACGCGAAAGATAACCGCTCACGGTGTCGTCTTGCTCGCCCACGAACGCGACCACGACTTCGACGTCGTCGCGCGCATCCGCCACGGCCTGCACATCGGGCATCTCCGCGCGGCAACCCTGACACCAGGTCGCCGCAAATAGCAGCCACACCGGCTTGCCACGCAACGCCTCGAGGGAAACCTCGTTGCCTGCGACGTCGACTGCGGTAAAAGCCGGGGCGGGCTCGCCAACCGTTGGCGCGGGTTGTGCACTGTCAACATCGACCTGGCTGACCTTGCCACTACCCACAGGGGTGTCATCCCTGCCGAGCAAGCTCTCGCCCAAGCTCGAACCGGAGACGATCCATGCGCCCACCAAAACAAGGAGCGTCGTCACAATTAACATCATCATCGTGCCGTATTTCGACTCGCGAATACGGGTGCGCCAATCAGTCGTACTCACATCTCTCCCTTGTAGCAGATCTAAGCGTAGGAGTGCAGGCTATCAAACCACAGGTTACCGAAGAATGTGAACAGGACGGCGCTAAAGCCCAGAACGAGGAGCCATGCGGACTTCCGTCCGCGCCAGCCGCGAACCACACGGGCATGGACGTAGGCGCCGTAGATGAACCACGTCACCAGCGCCGAGGTTTCCTTCGGATCCCAGCCCCAGTAACGACCCCATGCGATGTTGCCCCATATGGCACCCAGTACGATCATGATGGTCAACAGCGGGAAGGCGAAGACCACCGATTTGTAGCCGAGCTCCTCGAGGATCTCCGGCTTCGGCCAACCGCGCCAGGTGACCTTCGGTCCGAGCAGATACATGATCGCGGCGCCGAATCCGATGACTGCCGCGCCGTAGGACAGCGCAGCGGTGAACACGTGCAGGGTCAGTAGCGGACTATTCTGGAGTGCCGGCATGAGAGGCTCCTTGGCGAAGTCCAACGAGGTCACGTAAATGAGCATGCCAAGAATGACCGGTAACGTGAACAACGCTAGCGTGCGGATACGGTAGCGGTGCTCGAAGTAGATCTGGAAGGCAAGCATTCCCCATACGAAGGCTGTGGCGAACTCGTATTGGTTGGCCAGCGGAGGTTCACCGGTGGCGATGTAGCGCACAATGACCGAGGCAGTGAGGGTGAGGAAGGCTAACTTTTCGAGCAGGTTGCCCATGCGCGGAAGCCCCCTGGCCTGCGTGGGTTGGACCTGGGTCTCGGTGCTGGTGACGTTCGATTCCACGACGACGGCCGAAGCGGATGTCGGCGCAGCCACAGTCGCAGACTGCTTGGCCGAACTCATATTGCGCGCAACGAAAGTAGCCATGACGTAGATTCCGAAGGCAAGCGCAACAATTAGCGTGCTTGCGAAAAGGAGAATTTGGGAAAACTCAAGCATTAGAGTTCCTTTCCTTGTGTAATGCGTTCGGTGATCTCGGTACCGAATCCATGGAAGTAGCGCGAGAACCCGAGGTCACGCTTGTCGTGCGAGGCCAGTCGGAGGACGGAGCCATCGTCGGTGGCGGCCACCCACGCCCACATGCGCTGGTGACGTAGTGCCATGGTCATGATTGATCCAATAATAAGCAACGCGCTACCAAGCCAGACCACCCACGCGCCCGGGTCACTTCGGACGATGAGGCCGGCGTACTGAGCCTCGCGTTCGAATGTGATGTCAAGGCCGGCGACCGTGGCGGGCTGGCCTTGGTCCACCACCTTCATGTCCATCGTCTCCTGCGAGCCAGACTCGTAGACCTCGATGCGCGCCTGGCCAGGCGCGAGCTCCGGGTTTGTGCGTCCGGACGCCGAGGTGATGACGAAAACCTCGAGGGCCGGGTCCTCCAACTCAACGACGCCGTAGCTGTAGGCTCCGTCACTGGTCGTGTAGCGCAATGGCACGCCCCCGGAGTGGAGTTCGCCCGCATTCCCCGAAATCGAAACCACAGCGGACATACCGAAGGAGGCTTGATGGAACATGACGCCGTCATAGGACAGCGGCGAGTTCACGCGCACGTTCTGATCGGCCACGGTCTGCCCGTCCTTGTAGAGGATGACGTGGGAGACGTAGTCGAGCGGACGGCCGTCTTCGTTGTAGGCATCCTGGAACGAGACAACCTTGGCGCTCAGGCCCGTGTTGTAGCCGACTTCCTGGGTCTCCCCCACAGTGACGAGGAAGAAGTCGTTACGAAAGCCCATGCTCTGGGTGACGAGGAAGCCGATGATGATAAGTATGAACGCTAGGTGGGAAAGCGCGGTTCCAAAGGGCGCCCAGTGGAAGCGATCGAGATAGAAGAACTCGCGCTGGCCGTCGTCGACGATCACGCGCATGTGGCGCCTCTTAGCCGTAGCCAGTAGCGCATCCGTGGTTGTCTCCGCGTCCACGCTCAGCCTTGCGCTGTAGCGGAAGCGGGCCGTGTTGAAGAAGTTCTCACGCGCTCGCTTACGCGGCTTGTATGCCGTGCGGTACAGAAGCGGAATGCGGTGAGTGGTGCAACCGATGATACTCAGGCACAGCAGGATCATCATGATCCTGAACAACCATGAGGAGAACATGTTAAAGAAACCGATCGCCGCCAGAATTCTCGTCCACCCGCCGTATACCGGTGTCAGGTTCGCAAGGAAATCCTCCCACGCCGCCTCATCGGCCACGACATATGAGTTGGCCTGCGGGAAGACTACACCGATCAGGCTGAGGATCGTCACGATCAGGATGAGAAGCAGACCGATCTTCTTGTTGTAGAAGAGGGCATAAATAGTA
>JALEWQ010000051.1 GCA_022783305.1 Trueperella sp.
ATGCCGTTGGCGTCGATATCGAAGGTGACCTCGATCTGCGGGATACCGCGCGGGGCCGGCGCAATACCGGACAGCTCGAACGTGCCGAGCAGCTTGTTGTCACGCGCGAAGGTGCGCTCGCCCTGGTAGACCTGGATGAGAACCGAGGGCTGGTTGTCCTCAGCCGTGGAGAAGACCTCCGAGCGCTTGGTGGGGATAGCCGTGTTGCGCTCGATGAGCTTGGTCATCACGCCGCCCTTGGTTTCAATTCCTAGCGACAGCGGGGTGACGTCGATGAGCAGCACGTCCGTGCGGTCACCCGTGATGACGCCAGCCTGCAGGGCCGCGCCCACAGCCACGACCTCGTCCGGGTTGACGCCCTTGTTCGGCTCACGCCCGCCCGTCAGCTCCTTGACCACCTCGGTCACCGCCGGCATACGGGTAGAGCCGCCGACCATCACCACGTGATCGATCTCGGAGAGCTTGATGCCCGCATCCTCGATAACCTTCTTGAACGGGGCCTTCGTGCGCTCGAGCAGGTCGCGCGTCATGTCCTCGAACTTGGCACGGGTGAGGGTCTCATCCAGGTGGATCGGGCCGTTTTCCGACATCGACAGGTACTGCAGCGAGATGTTCGTGGACGTCGCGGACGACAGCTCCTTCTTCGCCTGCTCAGCCGCCTCCTTCAGGCGCTGCACGGCCACCTTGTCCTTCGACAGGTCGACGCCGTAGGCGTTCTTCGTTTGCGAAACCAGCCAGTCAACGATGCGCTGATCCCAGTCGTCACCACCGAGCTTGTTGTCTCCCGAAGTTGCGCGAACCTGGATGATCGAGAAATCGTCGTCGTCCTTGCCGACCTCCAGCAGCGAGACGTCGAACGTTCCGCCGCCCAGGTCGAAGACGAGGATCATCTCATCTTCCTTGCCCTTCTCCAGGCCATAGGCGAGCGCCGCCGCCGTCGGCTCGTTGACGATGCGCTGGACGTTGAGGCCCGCGATCTGACCGGCATCCTTCGTTGCCTGACGCTGCGCGTCGTTGAAGTAGGCCGGGACCGTGATGACGGCGTCCGTGACGGGCTCACCCAGGTAGGTCTCGGCGTCCTTCTTCAGCTTCTGCAGGATGTAGGCCGAGATCTGCTGAGGGGTGTAAGCCTTGTCGTCAATGTTGACCTTCCAGGACGAATCGCCCATGTGGCGCTTGACCGACAGGACCGTCCGATCCGGGTTCGCCACCGCCTGGCGCTTTGCGATCTCACCAACCAGCACCTCGCCCGTCTTCGAGAAACCGACCACCGACGGCGTGGTGCGCATCCCCTCCGCGTTTGCGATGACCGTGGGCTCGCCGCCCTCGAGGACCGCAACCACGGAATTGGTGGTACCAAGATCAATACCAACTGCACGTGCCATTTTTGACTCCTTCTACTGGGTTCGAGCCCGCGTGGACCCTCGCCCTCTACGATTTGTTCCGAGTACAGGATACGGCACTCGAGAAAGTTTCGTCAAGAGGTGTGACTAATTCTTGAGCGCCTTAGACTCAACTTTTGGGAGTGGGCCCGGGCTGGCTGCCCGCGATGCTTCGGCAACGACGACGCGGGCGCGGTGTGGCGCCCGCAAAGCTGGCCCCTGCGAGACCCCGGCCGCGCGTCGTGGGGCGTGGCGTTCCGGCACCGCCCCACCCCACCGGAGACTAAGAACGGGCCGAGCGGACGAGCCTTGCCGGTAGACTGGTGGCACAGGCCGGACCACACCGAAAGGTGCACACATGTTCTTCTCACTCGACAATGCAGCGAAGGTGGCCAGCGCGGCCGTGACGGCGTCGGAGGCGTTCGGCTACCAGCGAATCGCGCGCCCGCTTCTGTTCCGCAAAGACCCCGAGGAGATCCACAACCTCACGATCCGGGCGCTCGCCTCCTGCAGCCCTCTGCTCGGCAGCTTCGGCGCTCAGATCTCCTCCAACTTGCCGGTGCTACGCGTGCCGGACAACCCGGTGCGGGCGGGCGGAGTCGACTTCCGCCACCCCGTGATCCTCGCTGCCGGACTGGACAAGACGGGCGAGGCGGCCCGGATGTGGTCGGCGCTCGGATTCGCGGGCGCAGAGCTCGGAACCTTCACCCCTCGCCCACAGCCCGGCAACCCGGCGCCGCGCATGTTCCGCATGCCGCAAGACCAGGCGATCATCAACCGGATGGGCTTTAACAACCCCGGCGCCGCGGCCGGCGCCGGGCTCTTACGCGCGTGGGGCGTGGCGCGTGGGAATAATGCACTCGGGGCGCGCATCGGCATGAGCATCGGGAAGAACAAGACCACCCCGAACGAAGACTTCATCGCCGACTACGTCGACTGCCTACGCGAGGTTTCCGACGTCGCCGACTACGCGGCCATCAACGTCTCCAGCCCCAACACCCCAGGGTTACGCGACCTTCAGGACCCGGCCGCCCTGCGCGACCTCCTCCAGGCGCTCAACGAGGTGCGCGCCGGAGAATCGCCCCTGCCCCTGTGGCTCAAGATCGCCCCCGACATGGGGTGGCTCGACATCGACGCGATTCTCGGCGTCGCGGAGGAGATGGGGGTCGACGCGATCATCGCCACCAACACCACCAACGCCCGGCCGGCCTCCCTGCGCTCTGCCGCGGCAGCCGAGACCGGCGGGCTCTCCGGCGCGCCGCTCACTTTGCGTTCCCTCCAAGTCATCCGCTACGTCGCCGCGCACTCGCACGTCGACGTGGTGGGCTCGGGTGGGATCATGACGGCCGCGGACGCGGCGGCCGCCCTCGACGCCGGCGCCAAGGCCATCCAGCTCTATACCGGCTTCATCTATCGCGGGCCGGCCCTCATCCGCGAGATCGCAGCGCTTTAGCGGCTTTTGACGAACCGCCAAAACTTCTGAAGATGAGGAGCCAACACGATGCCCACCCCATGCACAACATCGCTTTCTAGCCGACGCCCAACACTTGGTGTCTTGTGCATCGCGCTCCTTGCCGGATGCTCGTCGGTGGGTAACGATCCGTCCACATCCCCCTCTAGACCAACACCAACGCCCTCGCTCGTGGCTAGGCCCGCCCACCCGTTCGTTGATCCACCGGCCTTCGTCGAACCACACCAACGCACGGTCCTCGATGACGTTGAGAGCTTCGTGACTCCGGGCGTCGTCTACGAGGGCGCCGCCGCCCAAGACTACGACATGCCGGTCGTGAGTCCGACGTATTACGCCCTGTGGCCTCCCGACGACATTCACAGCGCCAACATCTACGCCCTCGATAGCCACGACCTGGTTGCCACCATCAGCGTGCCCAGCGACGGGTACCGCTATCTTGGCAAGATCCTCCTGTCCGGGACGGATGCCTACGTCGTCGACAGCCCCGACTGGGACCATCTCGACACCGACCCCGACAGCCGGATCTCCCGCCTCGACCTGCTAACCGGCGCATCCACTGAGCTAGAGCCGCCCGCCGGCCAACAGTGGTCTTTCTTGCCCAACATGATCGCAGAACTCGATGGCATGGTGGTCGCACTCACCCAGACCCCCAACACCCATGAGCCATGCCTTGTCAGGATCGACGGAATGACCCCGTCGCCCATCCAGTGCTGGGAAGGCGCAACCTCCGACAGGCTTTCCATCATGCCCGGTTACGTGTCGCAACTGGTGTGGCCCCAGGAGGACAACCCCGACGCTTGCACCCAACGACACCTCACCTCCTTCGATGGCCACACCCGCGAGATCGGGGATCGGCGACACTGCCGAGGCTACGACGGCATCACCCTCAACGGCTGGGACATCTGGTCGAGCAACGATCAGGGCGTCATCAGCGAGAGCACGGTCTATGCTGACGGCCCCGACGGGGAACACCTCCAGCTCTCACGCAAGAGCAACAAGTCCGGTTCCATGGTGGCATGCGGCAAGGCCGCCTACTGGAAGGCGTCCTTCGCTCACCAAGGCGAGCCCGCCGATGCCATCATGCGGTGGGCTCCCGGCATGGAGAATGTGGAGATGGTCTTCCAGTCGGATCCCGGGCATGTGCTGAGACCGCCGACGTGCGACGAAGGGATCATCAGTTTCACCACCGACGATTTCACCACCAGCCCGATCTCCACCCGCGTCCTGTACCTGGACGCTCGCGAGCTGGACGCCGCCACCTAGTGCTGCGCGAGCGGGTGGCGCCGCACGACGCGGGCAGCGAACTTCCCACCTAACATAACACCTAACTTCCCACTGTGGTATGTTGAGTGTTATGTTAGGTGGGAAGCTTGAGGATCTGATCACGACGATCCGCGCAATCGGCGCCGACACACAGCGCGTCGAGGTCAAGTCCACGGTGGGCAAGGCCGTCCTAGAAACCTTAAGCGCCTTCTCGAACTCCGGTTCCGGCACACTCATCGTCGGGCTGAGCGAGGAAGACGGTTTCGCGCCCGTCCCCGACTTCAACGCGTCCGCCGAACAGGACAGGCTCATCTCCCGGTGTGACCAATTGACGCCCCGAATCCAAGCCGAGATCGACGTCGTCGATTTCGAAGGATCCCATATTCTCGTCGCCCGCATCCCAGAGATCCCTCCCTACGACAAGCCGTGTTACATCACTGAACGCGGCATGTACAACGGCTCCTACCGCAGATCCGGCGAAGGCGACCACCGCCTCCTCCATTACGAGGTCGACCGACTGCTCGAAGCTCGACGGCAACCCACCTGGGATGAGGAGGCCGTCGCGGAGGCCACCATCAAGGACCTCGACGCTGACACCCTCACCTCCTACCTGGCCGGCGAAAAGAAGCTCCGCCCACGTAGCTTCTCCAAAGGCAAGCCGCAGGCGATGGCTCACCTTCGCGTCACACGCGAAGGCCACCCCACTCTGGCTGCCCTCCTCGCCATGGGCGAGTATCCGCAAGAGTTCTTCCCGCGGCTCACGGTCAGCTTCGCCGTCTTCCCAGGCACCTCGAAGGGCGATATCGCGAAGGGGGTACGACTCCTGGAGTCACGGACGTTCAACGGGCCGATTCACGACGTCGTCAAGCAGACCCTCCACGCCGTGACCACCAACATGAACGTGGGCGGAGTCATCGAGGGCGCCTACCGGCAGGAGCTACCGGACTATCCGCTCGTGGCCGTGCGTGAGGCGGTTGTCAACGCCGTCATGCACCGGGACTATTCCCCGCAGGCCCGTGGCGCTCAGGTCCAGGTCAACATGTACATCGACCGCCTCGAGATCATCAGCCCGGGCGGCCTCTACGGTGCCGTGACCTTGGACACGCTTGGAACCGCGGGACTCAGTGCCACCCGAAATCAACGGCTCGCGACTTTCCTCGAGAGTCCCAACCTACCCGGCGGCGCTCTTGCAGAAAACCGCGGCACCGGGATTCAGGCCATCCAGACCGCCCTCGGGGAGGCTCTCATGCCACCGGCTGAGATGCGCAACGACCTCACGTCCTTCACGATTACGTTCCGGCGGCGCCGCATTGCCAAGTCCGAAACCTATAGGACGGCCTACGACAGGGTGGTCGATCTGCTCCACAAGCACGAAAGCGTCAGTACCGCAGAACTCGTTTCACATACGGGCCTGAGCCGAACCGCCGTACAAAATGCGGTGAACAGATTGATCGCGGAGGGTGTCGCAGAACCTACCGAACCCCCGCGTAGCCCCCGTCAGCGCTACAGGAAGTCGCGATAGCCACCAGTGCAGGGAGCGCTGGCAGGCACCGGGGTCTGGGGTGGCGCCGCACGACGCCACGAGACGCGGGCAGCGAACTTCCCACCCAACATAACACCCAACTTCCCACTGTGGTATGTCGAGTGGGAAGTTAGGTGGGAGGTTCGGCGTGCTGCACGACGCGGGCCGACCTCACCGGAATCGTCCAGAATACTTCGATCGCCCGCGAAGGGACGTTTTCGACCGTATCTTCGTATATACGAAGATACGGCTCAAATCGTCCCGCGAAGGGACGCCCTCGGCAGGTACAACCCGGTACCGGCCGGCTACAGCCGGCGGCTGCCTGGCGAATCGAGCTCCTCGCCCGCCGCACACAGCCCACATTCCGCCGGTTCCCACGACTGCGTGGGCAGAGTGAGCAGGGGATAGAAGGGCGCGGTGAACTTCCGTTCGCTCTTGCGGTCGATGAGCGCGACCACGCCGACCACCTCGGCGCCCGCCGCCTCGACGAGCGCCACTACCTCGGCCACGGACCCACCGGTGGTGACCACGTCCTCCACCACGAGCACGCGCGCCCCGCGCGGGATCTCGAAGGAGCGCCGCAGGCGCATGACCCCGTCAACCCGCTCGCTGAACACGAAGGGCTTGTGCAGGGCCAACGCCACGGCGAAACCGAA
>JALEWQ010000052.1 GCA_022783305.1 Trueperella sp.
TCGGCTCGTATTGAGTGTCGCCCGAGCGATTTCAAGCGTGGCGCTGGCCGGGTCTGGTGAGCTGCTCATGCCGCGTCACCGCCTTGGCGGGTGTCGTATTCTTCTGCGCGGCGCATGAGTTCTGATGCGGGGACTCCAAGCACCTTGCTGGCGCGGATGAGCTCCGACGTTGAGAGGTGCCGGCTGGGATCGCTGAACGCTTTGTAGAGCTTGTCCTCGGAAACACCGACTTTGGCCGCTAGCTCCTTATAGGGGATGCCTTTGCGCACCGCTTCGAGCTTTACTTCGAGCTCGACTCTTTGCATTTCGATCCTCCTTTCGTCTCTAGATAGAGATTCTCCGAGTAAATGTTTTCGCCGGTTCAAGCGGCGATAGCTCGAGCGTAATCTCTATTTAGAGATCTGTCAAGTTCTAATTCCGCAAGATGGTTTTCTGACAAGATAGGGGTATGGCTCAAAGAAAAATCGACGTAGAACCGGTCGAAGCGAAGGCTCTTGAAACCGTTCGAGACGAAATGGCTTTGCAAGGCAAGACTCTCGACGATATGACTGTGGATTCAGGTATGGCGCGAGCGACGATCGGCAAGTCGCTCACGGGTTTCCGTGCGACGTCGGTGAGTGAATTCGTTGCTCTCTGCCATGCCCTGGGCCTCACCCCGTGGCGTGTGTTACGCCAGGCTGAGGACGCTGTCCGCGCCCAGGCTGACGACGCCCGCACCTACACTGCTGAGGCTGAGGCGAAGCTGAAGGCCGTCCTCCAAGGCAACTACACGCCCGCTGCCCGCCATCACGAGCCCGACCCGCTAGAGGGCCTAGGGGAAGAAAACCAAGACCTGGAGGAGAAGTGACCATGCATTCACATAGTGGCCCAATACGGTGCGCTGTCGGCGCCCACGAGTGGAATATGGCAGCAAAAGAACAGGAGGATCACGCCGATGGCAATACCTGACTTAAGAAATGACGGATATCTCCCAGCCGGCAAACACCAGGCCTCGCTTATCGACATTAAGAAACGATTCGTCAAAACAGGCCACCAGAAAAAACTGTGGCGGAATTTCAACTGCTGGCTAGACGAGGTCATGTTTTTTCTTCCCGCTCAAAAGCTCTGGATAAGCGGCTCGTTCCTTTCTCATAAACGCTCAGCAAACGACATCGACGTCGTCGTCTGGATCGACACCGGGCAGCCTATCGACGTCGAACGACTCGCTTCGCTCCGGACCCACAACAACGCCTACACCCCTTTCAAGGACGACGACGGTCAAATCAACTTTGATCCTCTTCCGCGAATCCAGCCTGGCAACGGCCGCATTGACGCTTTTTACGCCAAGGTAGGTAATGTTGACAACGAAACGTATTGGTCGGAGGTTTGGTCTACGATCGTCGATAAGGACACCAACACGGTATTGGGAACGAAAGGCTTTTTGGAGGTGAGACTGTGAGCACTTCAATGGAAGACAGCCTACGCGCTGCACTACGCAGCACCACAGGCGACCCTCAACTCGACAACATTTTCAACGCCTCCCTTCTCGCAGCAATGCCAGGAAACCAGCGCCTACGCGACATTGCAACAGAAGAACTCGCGCCGCCTGAAGCCAGGATCTCCATACGACTAACCGAAGGCACCGTCGACGGGCACAGCGCGCCCGCGATGGCCACCGCCGGCTTCATTGAAAACTTCGTGAAAGCCGCAACCGAGATCGCGAAAGCCACACTCCCAGACGAGACCACACAAGGCGTGCCAAAGAGTGACGATTTCCGTATCCATGCTGCCGCTCCCGGTTCTCTCGTGCTCGTCATCAGCGCACCTCCAGCCAGATTGCCACGAGAGCATTTGGATGGGCAACTCCAGCTGACGGACAACGTCGACACGGTCCACTCGCAGGCTATCCACCGTACTGCCGAGCTCATCGGCGCGGTTGATAATGTTGTGAGGTCTGCTGGCGTGGAGGTGGTTGATCGGCTCCGTGAGATTGTGAAGGATATTCCGGTAAAGGCGATACCGGCATTGCGTGAGATGTCCACGATCGCAGATAGGCAGCAGTGGAATGTTCAAGGCAAGGTTGAGCAGCAGCATCGTCCGGTTCGTCGTGTCGAGTTCGCTGCGCGAGCTGCAGGAGACCTCGCGAGGGTCTTGCAGAAGACTGAGCAGGTGCCGCGTCGGCGCGAGTTCGTGTGCACGATTGATGGTTTCAGGCAGAGTTCTGATTCTGTTTATCTGATTGAGGCTGGTGCGAACAAGGGATATGCCTACGATATTCCAGATTCGGATGCTGAGCTTTTTGTTCGGGTGCGTGGATATGCGGCGGACCCTGATGGCCAGTTTAAGGCTACGGTTGAGGAAACGGCCAAGGTGGGGCCTGCCGTTGGTGATGGGGTCGAGGGGACTCGTAGTAGGCTGCAGCGAACATTGCTTGATTTGGTGCCGCGTGACGGCCAGCAGGTCCAGCAGGCGTGGGAGCTGTAGGCGGCTAGTTTTTCTGTCGGAGACGGCTTTTAGGCTCTAGCACGTGACTGTTGACGAACTAGTGGCCGCCTGTGCTGGCATCGGCGTGCATGTGGTGTTTTTGCCTGTTGGGGTCGCTGGTGGATACGTGCACGACATCGGCCTGATCGTCATCGATTCTAGCCTGCCAGCATTGGAGCAGCGTGCGGTATTGGCGCATGAGTATGTGCACGCGCTGCATGGCCACGAGGGGGTCCAGGATAAGGCGGTGGAGGCGCGGGTGGATCGTCAGGCCGCCGAGCTGTTGGTCTCACCCGCCGAGTACATCCTGGCCGAGCGTCTCTACGGGTGTGACGTTGCGGCGATTGCTGAAGAGCTCGAGTTGCCAGTGTGGGTGGTGGCTGCTTACCAGACATGGCTAGCTACGCAGCCCCCCGAAGCCCTTTCTGACATCTCGAATCTGAGGGAATCTGCAGCGCCCGACGCTCTGGGCGATGCGCATGCCGACGAGAGCCTACTCGAACCTGCACACTCTCCAGAAAACTAACTACTCGCCGATTTGTAGCAGACTACCCACTGCCGCGAGCGCGTCCCGTTTCATATCCGAGCCTACGGTCATGTATCCGCGTGAGGTCACAATCGATGAGTGGCCGAGAATCGAAGTGATGATTTGGGGATCTACATTAGCGGCGAGCAGTAGGGTCGCGGTTGTGTTTCGTGCCTCGTGCAAAACATAAGGCTTCCCGCCGGGCTTACTAATGCCCGCGGCGTCTTGCAGCGCGTACCATTCCGCACGATCCCGCGTAGGCGTACGCAGGTCCCCGTCAGGCGCCGGCCACACCAGCCCATACGGTGACTCCGGGGCGAGGTCACGCCAGCGAATCAAAGCCGCCTGCATTTCAGGAATAAGCGGAATGACGCGGTGGCCGGCTTTCGATTTCGGCCGCACCAAATGATAACCATCACGCAGGCGGCGGGCCTCGTACCCATCAGGCACGCGGAAAGTATCGCGCTCGCGATCACCGTAAGGCAGTGACTGGAGCTGCCAGGAAACCTCCAGCTCCCCGCCCGTCAGGTCTACCGCATCCCACGTCAGGCCGAGGGCTTCACCCTGCCGCATACCCTGCAGTAACGCGGCGAGCCAGCGTGTACCCAATGGATCGGCGGTTGCGGTGCGTACCAGGCCGACCGCTTGCTCGAGGGGGATTGCGCCACGGTCGGAGACTGCTTCGGTGGCGATCTTCGCCAGCAGAAAGCTATCGGTCACGGTGTAGCCCTCGGCGCGGGCATCGGTGCAGGCTTGCCGCCACACGCGTTGCGTGTAGCGAATCGTAGTAGTCGATAGGCCAGCCTCGCGCATTCGGCGGGCAAGGTCGCGCACATGATGGGCTGACAGGGTCGCGAGTTTTTCCCGCCCGTATTTTGGTAGTACCCATTTTTCGAGCTGCCCGGCGTCGGTGGCGTAGGTTTTCGGGCGTACCCGTGTTTGTCGGTCGGCTAGCCATATGGTGATCCATTCTCCGACGGTCATCGCATCCGACACGGTGAGGACGGATTGGCCGAGGTTGACGGCCTTAATTTTGTCGGTGAGTTTCCGCCAGGCGGTATCTTCATCGCGTGATGAGACCGTGTACCGGCGGCGCTTCCCGTTGGCGTCGTATCCGGCTTCGATGACGCCGCGCCAGACCTGCCGGGGTGAGTCCCAGTAGAAAGAGCCCTGGCCGTAGCGAAGCCGGTGGGAGACTTTTGGACGTCGTTTCTTTGCCATGCGATCCTCAATTAGGTGTAGCCATTGGTGTAGCCATTCGGTAAACATCGAGTGGATATCTACTAGCAGTAAGAATAGCAGAATCAAGCCATTTTCCGCCCGTTTTCAAGCCGTTTTCTCTGCCTCCGGAGCAGAAGGCCGCAGGTTCGAATCCTGTTCGGGGCACTCCCCCTCGTCCGCGCAAGCGCCTCGCGCGCTCATCCCATTGGTTCCTAGGCCGTGCGCAAGATCGACACCGGGTCTCGATTCACGGCCCACGCAATCGGGATGAGCGCGGTCAGCGAGGAGGTCATCACCATGACAAGACCGACGGCGATCGTGAACTGCGGCGGAATCGGGCTCAGCCAGGCGCGGGCGACGACGTCGGCCGTCACGCCCGCGAGCGCCGCCCCGAGAGCTATGGGAAGCGTCACCCGTGCGAGCGTCAGCGCGGCAAGGTCGATCCGTGTGATCCCCAGCGCGCGCCGCCGCCCCAGGAGCCGGCGGTACAACAGCACGTAGGCGAGGGATACCACCGTGGTGAGGAAGCTTCCGAGTCCGATGACGGTCAGCAGGATCGACCTCATGTAGCTCGCGAAGTCCCCCGATGTCACGCGGTCGACGATCGCCAGCCCTGAACTCTCGAAGGACAGCTCACCTGGCGTCTCCTCGCCAGCATATGATCGGATCGCCGCCTGGATGGACGGCACGGCGTCAATGGTGTCAGCCATGACGACAAGGCTACGCATATTCGTCAGCTGGCTGTCCTGCACGACGACGGACTCAGCGAAGGCCTCGTAGCCCTCCCGCGCCTTCGCCCCGGCCACCACGGCAAACTCCTGCCCCGCGCCTGTGCGCACGACGCCGGAGGGTACCTCCCAGCCCAGCTTGCCAAGGATCGACTCGTCGATGGCGGCCTCGCCGTCGGCCGGCAGGCGCCCGCAGGTCAGCGCGAGCGGCACCGCGGCGTCGGTCACCCTCCACGCGGTCGTTTTCGCCCCGGGCACGGACGCGTCCACCTCGGTAACCTCTCCCACTCCGATCACCGATTCCACCCCTCGGGTCGTCCGCAACAGCTGGACCACCTGTGCGTTCAACAGCTTGCCGGTGGCCTCCCGGACGGTGAGGACCCGCGCCGAGGGATGGTTGAGTTGGTTTTCCAGCGCTTCGCGCTGGGCCACCTGCTGGCCGGCGGTGAGCAGGGCGCCCACCGTCGCACCGAGAGAGACAACAAAAAGGAGGAGGGTGGGGACCACCTGCCGGCGCGCGTCGCGCCAGGCTTCGCGTAGCAGCTGAACTAGCTTCACATTTCCTCCCCCACGCTCACGTCGAGCACGTAGTCGCACGACTCGATGACGAACGGATCGTGGGTGGCGACGACGACGGTGCGCCCTGCTTGCGCGGCCTCCTGGAGGAGGGAAAGGATGATCTTTGCGTTACCGCGATCGAGGTTGCCTGTCGGCTCGTCTGCGAGGATGATGGCCGGGCTGTTCACGAGCGCGCGAGCCACCGCGGCACGCTGGCCCTGACCTCCGGATATCTTGGTCGGGCGTTTATCCTCGAGGCCGCTCAACCCGACCTTTGCGAGAAGATCTTTGCCTCGCCCCACGAGCTCGCGATAGGTGGCACCGACGTACAGGCCCGGTTCTACGACGGAATCGAGGATGGGTGAGAAATCGTCGAGCTCGGAGTCTTGAAAGACGAAACCAATGTTGCGTGCCCGAAAGGCACTGCGTTGAAAGTCGCTCAGTCCGCTGACGTCCCGATCCCCGAAGGAGACCAGCCCGGAGCGCGGTTGGAGCATGAGGCCGAGGATGTAGAGGAAGGTTGACTTCCCGCAACCGGACGGGCCAGTGAGGGCGGTCAAGGCTGCGGGGGAGAATTCGTAGGAGAGCCCATCGAGCACGTTGGGGGCGTTCTTGGCGTACGCGAAGCTCACGTTCGCGGCGCGTAGCGTATCCATCAGCTCTCCTCGCCGAAGACACGAATCTCGCTTCCCGCATCGATCCCGTTCACGACGGCGAGGCCCTGGGACGCGCCGAGCACCTCGACGTCGTGGCGAGTGCCGGTGGCGTCGACAACATAGGTGGCGCCGGAGGCGTCCGTCATGATGGCAGATCGCGGCACGAGCGGACCGGTGACCTGGGGCACGATGTCGATGGTCGCCTGAAGCTCGCTTCCGGGCGCGAGCCCCTCACAGTCGGCCTCGCACAGGGCGCCGCCGTCGGGCCCGCGGATCTCAACTTCGTAGGTGGAGGATTCTTCGTCCTTTCGACTCTCGCCCACCTCCCCGGTCCATTCCTGCTCGCCGGAAGTGAGACGAACGTGAGCCTCGGCAGGCAAAAGAGCCTGCTGGGATTCGTTGAGCACGAGGAACACACGCGGGGTGCCGGCCGGCGCGAACACGAGCGTCTCTCCCCCTGCAAGCAGTGCGCCCTTCTTCAAGACCTTCCGGTCGAAGGTGAGTTGAGCGGGAAGGTTCGGGCCGGCAACGAGTTGCCCGAGCTGAACCGTTCCTGTGATGGGCTGACCCGTGGCCTTCTGCCACGCACGCACGTTCTTCTCCGCGATCGGACCGAAGTCGCTGTCAACAGCGCCAGGGAAACCTAGCGTGTTCAGGAAGGCGTTGAGTTGTTTGACGTCCGGGCCCCTCATGCCAGGCGAGAGGTCACGGTAGAAGGGAAGATCACCCGGGGCGAGTACGACGGGGAGGTCGCCGATCTCGTACAGCGTCTGGCCGGCGGAAAACACCTGGTGGTCTGCCACGTACGTTACGACACCGGGGAGCACATTGGTAGCGAGACTGACACTTTCCACATCAACGCTAGCGGCAAAGTTGAGGCTTCGACCCACGCTTCCCGTCTCCACCGTGACCGTCGCGGGCTCGGCCTCAACCGGCGCTACCTCTTCATCCCGGAGAATAACGAAGCCCGCGCCGAAGCCGAGCCCGCCAGCGACCAGCACGGTCAGGACGAATGCAACGATTCGGCGCATCGCGCACCCCTATCTTTTCGATCGGCAACATATTTCGGTCAAAAGCACTTTTCCAACAAAATAGTATGTTACCTTAATCACACCCGTCAGGTGTTTCAAAGATAGGAATTGAACCATGCACAAAACCGTCGGCTTCTGTAATCCACGCCAGTAGCATTTAGAAAAGGAGAAACAGGCGGATGTACAGCTTTTCGCGCAGCCGCAGGACTGTACGCGTGGTGGGTGCCGCGCTTGGCACGCTGGCGT
>JALEWQ010000056.1 GCA_022783305.1 Trueperella sp.
ACGAACTGGTAATCGGGGCAGGTGTTGGCTGAATCGGACACGCCCGGCAGGTCCTCAAAGGTGGCCACGTAGTCGTAGGCGAAGGTGCCGCCCACCCACGGCTCGGCATCGCCAAAGTCGAGGGCGAGCAACCGGCGCAGCGGCTCAACCGTGGAAGTGGCCAGTAGCCGGGCCCGTTCGTCGACGTCGGTGGAGGCCTCGAAAGTAGCGACGTTGCCTTCCACCAGGGCCTGGCCGGCGAGTCCCTCCAGCACCTTCGTGGAGATGACGCGCCCGGAGCTAGTGAGCGGCTCGAGCGTAACCGACTGACCCTCACACGTGACACGCACCGAGGCGCGTAGGATCGCGATGGAGGCCAGCCCCTGGCGCGTCTCGATGTCCGCGGACTCGAGGAGCATGAGCGTGGATGGGTCGTAGCCGGAGTCGCGCGCATCGAGGTAGGGGATGAGCGCCGCCACGTCGTCGACGTAGGGGACCTGCCTGCGGAAGATCTTCATGTCTGCCCTTTCTGCTGGCGAAGGCTACAAAAAAGGCTCGTAGCTTTCGCACGAGCCTTGGGGTCAGCAATGGAAGGCTCGTCTAGAGCCACCACCACTGACCGTTGTTCATGGGAACAATGTAGCAGGCTAAGTCGCTACGGCGCTCGGTGAGTCCACGATGTAATTCGCGCGATCTAGCATGCGTGCTGGCCGTTATCCGCTCTCGAACGAATTCTGGATAGCCCGACACGCTCACGCCGCTGTGCTACCCGTTGATGATGTCCAGCGAGACCCCGCGGCGGAGCAGAATCCGCTTGCGCACCACCCAGACGACGCCCAGAATCGCCAACCACACCGGGGTCAGCAGAGTTGGGACGCGGGTGGTCGGGAAGTAGACCAGCACGCAGCCGATGAAGACGATGAAGGCCAGCGCCAGCCACGGGGTCACCGCCGCGAAGTGGAGCTTAAACTCGGAGGCGTCGTGTTCGGCGCGGTGATTCTTGCGGTAGCGGATGTAGGAGACGAGGATGAGCGCCCAGATGAAGAGGATCAGCGTGGTCGCTACCGCGGCGATGAGCTCAAATCCTTTCAGCACGCTGCCGCCCACGAACAGGATCGGCAGGTAGATCAAGATGAGCAGGCCGATGAACAAAAGCGCCCGGCGTGGCACCCGGTGGACTGACAACTGGCCGAAGAGCCGTGGCGCCTGATGCGATTTGGCCAGCCCGTACATCATGCGCGAGGAGGAGAAGATGCCCGAGTTTGACGACGACGCCGCCGAGGTCAGCACCACGAAGTTCATCACCGACGCCGCAGCGCCCAGGCCGACCATCGCGAAGACGGAGACGAAGGGCGAGGTTGCGGGGTTGATGGCGTCCCACGGGGTGATTGCCATGATCACGGCCAGCGCCCCCACGTAGAACACGGCGATGCGGAAGGGGACCTGGTTGATCGCGCGGGGGATCGTGCGGGTGGGATCCTTCGTCTCTGCTGCGGTGGTACCGATGAGTTCGGTGCCGATGAAGGAGTAGATCGCGATCGAGAACGCGCCGAGGAATCCGGAGGCGCCGGTGGGGAAGAACCCGCCGTGGTCCCACAGGTGTGCAAACGACGCTGGCTCGCCTGTCGGCCCGGTAAACCCGCTCGCGACCATGACCACACCCACCGCGATGAGCGCCAGGATCGCGGCGATCTTGATGATCGCGAACCAGAATTCGACCTCGCCGAAAAGCTTGACCGTCAGCAGGTTGATGACCACCAGTAACGCCAGCAAGGTCAGCGTGACGAATGCGGAAACGGTGATGTTCTTAATCCAGAAGTCGAAGTAGCCGGTGATGACGATCATGTCGCCGATCGCGATCACCACCCACAAGAACCAGTACGTCCAACCCGTCACGAACCCGGCCCACGGCCCGATGAGGTGGTGGGCGAAGTCCTGGAAGGACTTGTATTCGAGGTTGTGGAGGAGGATCTCTCCCATCGCGCGCATGATGAGGAAGAGCACGAGGCCCAGGATCACGTAGACGAGGATGATCGACGGGCCGGCCGAGTGGATCGTCGAGCCGGACCCCATGAACAGCCCCGTACCGATCGCGCCCCCAAGCGCGATGAGCTGGATGTTGCGATTCGACAGCCCGCGGTGGAGCGTCTCTTGTTCTTGGTGATCCTCGGCTGGCATGCGTCTCCTTTCGATTCCGCGCAAGTCTATGCCGAAAATCGCGGACGACGCCGCAACTTGGCGTGCCAGAAAGGTCACGTTTGTGCGTAGAAGGGGCAAAGAAAGGTGGCGGCCACAGCGGGCCGCCACCTTGAGGGACTTAAGCCTTAGAGGGTCGAGCCTTAGAAGGCCGGGGTCACCTCACCGTTGGGGTAGGTATCCTTGATGAACTGGGCCACCTCGTCGGAGTGGAGCAGCTCGTCGAGCTTCTTGATCGCGTCCGCCTTGTCGGAGCCGGTCTTCCACGCCAACACGTTGGCGTAGGGGTTGTTCTCGCCGGACTCGAGCGCGAGCGCGTCCTTCGACGGAACCAGACCCGCCTCGAGGGCGAAGTTTCCGTTGATAATGGCCAGGTCGACGTCGGGGAGCTGGACCGGGATGGCCGGGGCCTCCGACTCGCGGATCTCAAGGTTCTTCGGGTTGTCCTTGATGTCGTAGATCGTGGGGTTCTCCACGTCCTTCAGGGTGATCAGGCCCTCCGCCTCGAGCAGCTTGAGGCCGCGGGCCTGGTTGGAGGGGTCGTTCGTGACGAGCACGACGCCGCCGTCGGCCACGTCCTGCAACGAGGTGACCTTATTCGAGTAGATGCCGAAAGGCTCGATGTGGATGCCCGCGCCGTGCTCGAAGGCGTAGCCGCGGTCCGCGATCTGGGCTTCGAGGTAGGGCAGGTGCTGGAAGAAGTTGGCATCCAGCGCGCCGGCGTCGAGGTCGACGTTCGGCTGAACGTAGTCCGTGTACTCCTTGATCTCCAGCTTCAGGCCCGCGTCCTGTGCGAGATTGTCGGCCACGAACTGCAGGATCGGGGCGTGTGGGACCGGGGAGGCGCCGACCACCAGGGTGGTCAGGCTATCGGAGGAAGTGGGCGAGGCCGACTTGGTGGTCTCGGATGAGCCGTTGTCGGAGGAGCAGGCGGTTAGTGCGAGGGCCGCTGAGGCGAGAAGTGCGAAAATCTTGCGCATGATAAATCCTTGTTCACAGTGTACGAAAAATGAAGGCTAAGACTTGAAGGTGGTCCCGGATGGCTGCGCCTTAGCGGTGGTCAACCATCCGGCTCAGCATGTCGCCAAGCCACTGGATCATCTGCACCATGAGCAAAATGAGGGCGACGACGATGACAATCACGTCGAACTGGTAGCGCTGGTAGCCCTGGTTAATCGCGAGCGCGCCGAGGCCTCCGCCTCCGACGGCGCCGGCCATCGCCGAATATCCCACGATTGTGATGACGAGGATGGTCACCGAGTTGATGATCGAGGGTAGGGCCTCGCGCACCAGCACGTCCCACATGATGCGCACGGCCGGCGCGCCCGTCATCTGCGCGGCCTCGACTTTGCCCGGCTCGACAGCGAGCACGTTGGACTCGACCATGCGGGCGAAGTAGGGGATCGCGGATACCGCGAGCGCGATGGTGAAGGCCGGCCAGCCGGTGGCCTTGAGGAAGGGAAGATTAATGCCTCGGATGAGGAACAGGACGATGATGGCCAAGATGATGAACGGGATCGCACGGCCCAGGTTGACGATGGCGCCGATGATCTTGTTCGTGGTGGGTGCGGCGATCATTCCGCCCTTGCGGGTCTCGGCAAGGATCAGGCCGATGGGCAGGCCGACGATGACGGTCAGGAGCGAGGAGAGCCCCACCATGTAGACCGTCTCAAGGACGGCGGGCCACAGGCCGCGCTCAATTGCCGGGTTGGCGAACCACGATCCGCTGGTTGCGAGGAAGATGTTCATGCGCGCACCTCCGCGTGAATGCCGTCGGCTGCGAAGGCGTCAAGGGCGCGGGCGACCCTGTGTTCAGGGAGGGCTAGCGCCAGCCGGCCTACCTGCATCTGGCCCACCGACTCGAACAGGCCGGCCGAGATGTCGGCCCCGAGCTCTGCCACACGGGACATGACTGTGGACCCTGTGGGGATACCGGGGTGGGAGGTGAAGTAGATGTCGATGAGCGTGTCGGTCCCGACGCACTCGGGATCCACCTCGGGCAGTGGGATGAGCTTCTTGGCCAGGCGCGATTCGGGATCCGAAAGCGCGCGTTCTATCGAGCTTGACTCGACGATGCGACCCGCGTCCAGCAGGGTGGCAGAGGTGCAGATCTTACGCACGACGCCCATCTCGTGCGTGATGACGAGGATCGTGACCCCGAGCTGCTCGCGCACGTTCTTGAGAAGGTCCAGGATCTGGTCGGTGGTCTCCATGTCGAGCGCTGAGGTCGGCTCGTCCGCCAGCACCACGGAGGGGCGGATTGCGAGCGCCCGCGCGATCCCGACGCGCTGGCGCTGGCCGCCCGACATCTGGGCGGGGTAGGAGGCGCCGCGATCCGAGAGGCCGACGAGCTCGAGGAGTTCGGCCACTCGCGCCTCGCGCTCGGCCCTCGGAGTGCCCGAGACCTTCAGGGGGTAGGCGACGTTTTCAGCGGCCGTGCGGGCCTCGAACAGGTTCGCACCCTGGAAGACCATGCCAATCCGGCGTCGTTCGGCGCGAAGAGGGCGGCCGGAGAGGGTGGTGAGGTCCTTGCCATCGACGAGGATGGATCCGGAGGTCGGCTTCTCGAGGGCGGTCAGGCAACGGATGAGCGTGGACTTGCCCGCACCGGATTCGCCGACGATGCCGTGGATCTCGCCGTCCATGATCGTGAGCGAAAGGTCGTCGAGTGCCACGACGGACTCCGCTCCCTTACGGGGGTACACCTTGGTGACCCCTTTAAGCTCGATCATGATTCTCCTTCGCTGCCCCGGCGTTAGCGTAGCGGTAAACGGCCGGGTTAGTACAGTGACCAGTAAACACTCCGATGTGGGAAGCCGCAAAAGCATCTCATGATTCAGCGCAAGTGTAGGCAAGGTCACGGGCTAGGTAGAGTTTATCGGGACAGTACGAGGCAGTGCCCGGGACTCACCGTCCCGGGCACTGCCTCGCTTGCGCGGCCGAACTACAGTCCGGGGCGCTTACCGATTGTCACCGACACCTTCTGGGAGCCAGCGAAGAAGTCATTGCCTTTGTCGTCGACCACGATGAAGGCGGGGAAATCCTCGACCTCGATCTTCCACACGGCCTCCATGCCCAGCTCGGGGTATTCGAGCAGCTCAACGTGCTTGATGCAGTCCTCGGCAAGCTGAGCCGCCGGGCCACCGATCGAGCCGAGGTAGAAGCCGCCGTACTTCTTGCAGGCGTCCGTCACCTGCTGCGAGCGGTTCCCCTTCGCCAGCATGATCATCGACCCGCCCTCGGCCTGGAAGGGGGCCACATAGGGGTCCATGCGTCCCGCCGTCGTCGGACCGAAGGAACCGGACGGCTTGCCCTCCGGCGTCTTGGCCGGCCCCGCGTAGTAGACCGGGTGATCCTTGAGGTACTGGGGCATGCCCTCGCCACGGTTGAGCCGCTCCTGGATCTTGGCGTGGGCGATGTCGCGGGCGACGATGATCGTGCCCGTCAGCGACAGGCGAGTCTTGACAGGGTACTTCGTCAACTCCGCGAGCACGTCCTTCATCGGCTGGTTGAGGTCGATCTTGACCACGTCGTCGCCCTCGCCGTGGCCGATCTCCACGTCCGTCTCGGCCGGGTAGAACTGGCCCGGGTTGAACTCGAGCTGCTCGACGAACACGCCCTCGGGCGTGATCTTGCCCTTGGCCTGCCGGTCCGCGGAGCAGGACACCGCGATCGCCACAGGCAGCGAGGCGCCGTGGCGGGGGAGGCGGACCACCCGCACGTCGTGGCAGAAGTACTTGCCACCGAACTGGGCGCCGATCCCGATCTTGCGGGTCAGCTCGAGCACCTGCTCCTCCAGCTCAAGGTCGCGGAAGCCGTAGCCCTCCTCGCCGCCGTGGGTGGGCAGCTCGTCGAGATACTTGGCGGAGGCGTACTTCGCCGTCTTCAGCGCGTACTCCGCCGACGTTCCCCCGATCACGATCGCGAGGTGGTAAGGCGGGCAGGCCGCGGTGCCGAGCGAACGGATCTTGCCCTCGAGGAAGGGCATCATCGAGTCCGGGTTCAGCAGCGCCTTCGTCTCCTGGTAGAGGTAGGACTTGTTGGCCGAGCCCCCGCCCTTTGACATGAACAGGAAATGGTATTCGTTCTCGTGCCCGGGCGCCGTGTCCGCATACAGCTCGATCTGCGCGGGCAGATTCGTGCCGGTGTTCTTCTCTTCGTACATGGTCAGGGGCGCGTTTTGGGAGTAGCGAAGGTTGTACTTGCCGTAGGTGTTTTGCACGCCGCGGCTGAGTGCTCGCTCGTCGACGCCGGGGGTCAGCACGCGCTGGCCACGCTCGCCCTTGATGATCGCCGTGCCCGTATCCTGGCACATCGGCAGTACGCCCTCGGCGGCGATGAGCGCGTTGCGCAGGAGGGTCTTGGCCACGAAGCGGTCATTGGGGGAAGCTTCCGGATCCTCAAGGATCTTCTCCACCTGCTTTAGGTGCGCGGTACGCAGGTAGAAGTTGATGTCGTGGAAGGCGGTTTCGGCCAGCAGCTCCAGTGCCGACTCGTCCACCTTGAGAAACGTCATCCCGTCTGGGCCTTCCACCGTCTCCACACCCTCGGTGGTCACCAGCCGATACTCGGTCTTGTCCGGCCCCACCGGGAGCATGTCCCTGTACTTGATATCGTCCATTACTATTTCTCTCTACTAGGTGTTAACCCCTCGCATTAAAGGATATGAGCAGTGGCGCTGGTTGCGCGGGCTTAATGGCCTAACGCAACGGCACAATCACGAAATTGACGGCATTTTGTTGCCGGAGGTTACCATGGAAGACGTGAACGAAGAATCCCAACTCCAACGCGGCCTTACTTCCGGCCAGGTTGCCATGATCGCCCTGTCTGGGGCGCTCGGCACCGGCCTCTTCCTCGGATCGGGCTCGGTCATCTCGTATGCCGGCCCCGCCACCGTCATCTCTTACGCTCTCGCGGGCAGCCTCGCCCTGGCGATCGTGTGGGCGCTGGCAGAGATGGTCACCGTCCACCCCGTCCCAGGCGGGCACGGCACGGTGGCAGCAGCCTACCTCGGCCGCTTCGGCGGGTTTGTGACGCGCTGGAACTTCGCGATCACGATGATGGTGGCGGTGGGCGCTGAGGTGGTGGCTTCGGCGACGTACCTCACCTACTGGTTCCCAAGCCTGCCCCTGTGGCTGGGCACAATCCTGTGCTCGGTGTTCATCGGCGCCCTCAACATGTTCTCCGTTCACCTCTACGGATCGTCCGAGTACTGGTTTTCCATGATCAAAGTGGTGGCGATCGTCGTCTTCATTCTGCTTGGCCTTGCCGTGGTAGCCGGCCTTGGCGGTCACGACGCCGTCGGCGCCCGCTACCTTACCGAGGGCGGCTTCCTGCCCAAGGGTGTGACCGGAATGCTGGCAGCCGCCTGCATGGCTGTCTTCGCCTTCGGCGGCATCGAGAACGTCTCGGTAGGGGCGGCCGAGTCCGCCAACCCCGCCCGCGACATCCCTCGCGCCGCCCACACCATGATCTGGCGCCTACTCATCTTCTACGTGGGAGCGATCCTCGTGGTCCTCATGCTCCAGCCGTGGACTGAGACGGCCGCCGTTGCCGGAACCGTGGAACAGTCACCCTTCGTCAAGGTCCTGGAGATCACGGGCGTGGCCGGCGCATCGCACGTCATGAACGCCGTGCTCATCGTCGCCGCGCTTTCCGCGGCCAATGGCTGCCTGTACTCCTCGAGCCGCATGTTCCACGCGCTTGCCGTCGACCACGAGGCTCCCCGCTTCGCCAGCCGGACCAACGCCAAGGGCGCCCCGCGCGGCGCCGTCGCCCTTGCCATGTGCGGGATGGCGCTCGCCGCCGCGCTCGCGATCCTCAGTCCTGGCAATGTCTTCATGTGGCTGTACGGCATGGCCACCATCGGCATCCTCGTGACCTGGGTGATGGTGATGAGCACCCACCTCGTCTTCCGCCGCAAGCGTGCGCGGGCCGGTCTGCCCCTGCCCGTCAACCGACTGTGGGGGAGCCCGGTGACGAACGTCGTGGTCCTCGCCGCGAGCCTCGCGATCTTCGTCACGCTCTACTGGCTTATGCCAATCGCCTGGTACGCCGGCGTGCCCTACATCCTCGCCCTGTCCGGGGGTTACTGGCTACTCTCGCGTTCGCGGGAGCTACCCGAGCCGCGTGATCTCCTCGCGGAGTCATTGGCCCAGGCCGAAGCGACGCCTGAGAACAGATAGCGTCTTTTTCTCGCGCCCTTGGACGCGTGGCTCGTGGGCGCGGAACCGGTCGCTAGGATGAGTCAGTGATTACCGAACGGCCCCTGTGGCAGCGCTGGATGTGGTTCCTCATCGGGGTAGCGATGGGGGCGCTCGGCATCGCCGTCGTGACGAAATCTGCCCTGGGAACGACGCCGATCTCCGCCCTGCCGCTCGTCTTCTCCTACCGATTCGCCCCCACGTTTGGCGTGTTCACCTTCGTCATGAACATGGCCTTCATCCTGGTGCAGGCGGCGATCTATCGGAAGGAGTGGAGGGCCTTCCAGTGGCTCCAGATCCTGATCAACTTCCTGTTCTCGGCGTTCATCGACCTGTGGATGGTGGCCCTGACCCGGCTCGAGCCCGAGCACCTGGCCTGGCGCTGCGTTTTGCTCGCGCTCGGGTGTGTGATCCTGGGCTTGGGCATTTCGATCCAGGTAGCTCCGGGCATCCTGACAGTGCCGGGGGAGGGCATTGTGAAGGCGGTTGGGTGGCGGACCAAGATCCGCTTCGGGACGGTGAAGATCGTCTTTGATACCACACTGGTGGTGCTGGCCGGGGTCTCATCGCTCGTTTTCTTCGGTCATCTGGCGGGGATCGGGGTTGGCACGGTGGTGTCGATGTTCGCCGTGGGGCTGGTGGTCAACTGGTGCAACGGACATATCGGTTGGCTGAAGACGCTCGGGGCGTGAACCGGCCGGGTGCGGTGCCGGATCCCATCATCTGTTCCTTGGCAGACGGGGGAGACTCTCACCCGGCTCGGCCTGCACCTGCGCCCGCAATACCCACTCGTAGCTGAGCCACGTGGAGGCGTTCAACGGCGACAACCCGTATACCCTGTCCTCGCTGAGTTTCCCCACCGGCCCACGAGACGTGGTTTTGTCCGCCGTGGCGGGCGTCACTTCGCTAGACTTGAGAGTGTACCCAATAGAGTGAAAGAGAGTAGTCATGGTTGCGCTGTGCCTGGGGGAAGCCCTCGTTGATTTGATCGAACGCGTCAGCGATCCGGGCAACGTGCTGGAGCGGGCAGGAGGCAGCCCCTTCAACGTGGCTTGCGGCTTGGCCCGCCTCGAGCACGAGACGATGCTGGGTAGCTGGTGGGCTAGGGACGCCCACGGCGCACTCATCGAGGAGGGCCTGGCCAACGCAGGCGTGACGATCATGCCAGGTAGCGATGGCGCGAGCCGCACCACCACGGCACACGCCACCCTGGACGAGCACTCCAACGCCACCTATACTTTCGACATCGAATGGCGCCTGCCCGCCGGGGCGACCGATCAGCGCGCCGACCACATCCACGTGGGTAGCTTCGGAGCCACCGAGGAGCCGGGGGCGAGCGACGTGCGCGCGGTGCTGGGAGCCAACCCGCAGGCGAGCGTCTCCTACGACCCGAACGTCCGCCCGGCGATCATGGCCGAGCCGGCGGTGACCGTCCCGCTCATCGAGGACATTATCGCCCGCTCCACCGTGGTCAAGGCTTCGGATGAGGATGTGGCCTGGATGTATGGCGAGGGAGCCGAAACCGAGGAGGGCCTCGACGGGGTCCTCACCCGCTGGATGGAACTCGGCCCGCAGCTCGTGGTCGTCACCCGTGGCAAGGAGGGCGCGATGGGCAAGTGGGCCGGCGGTAAGGTAAGCGTCCCCACCTGGGGCACGGAGTGCGTGGACACCGTCGGCGCCGGCGATTCCTTCATGGCCGGCCTCATCTCGGGCCTGCTCGACGCCGGCCTGCTCGGTCGCGACCGGGCCCGGCTTGCCGCGGCGGAGACCGACGTCGTGCGCGCGATCCTAGAGCGCGCCTCTAAGAACGCCGGGATCACCGTGGCCCATGCCGGGGCCTACGCCCCCACGCGCACCGAGCTCAACGCCTGAGCCGACGGGCTGGCCACGCCCGCAGCGCCCACACCAGCGCGAAGACGCCCGTCAGGATGAGGACGATCGCCGCGCCCGTGGGCAGGTCCCACACCCACGACGCCCAGATGCCGAAGAACGCTCCCGTCGCCCCGATGGCGGGCGCGATCAGCATCATGGGCAGGAGCCGGTCCGTGATGAGGCGGGCGGTCGCGGCTGGCGTGATCAGCAGGGCGAGCACCAGAATGTTGCCCACGATCTGCACGCTCATGACCACCGCGGCGGCGATCGTCAGATAGAGGACCACGTCGACGGCGCCGGTGCGGATCCCGAGCGAGGAAGCGTAGGCGCGGTCGAGGGAGACGATGACGAGTTTCTTGTGGGAGAGCGCCAGGGCGGCGAGGATTGCGGCCGCGCCGAACGCGATGGCGGTGAGGTCCCTAGGCTGGACGCCGGTGAGCGAACCGAAGAGGATCGACTCCAGTGACCCCGTGTAGGTGGGGATGCGGGCCATGATGACCAGGCCGAGCGCGAAGGCGGCGGCGAAGAAGATCCCGATTACCGAATCCTCACCCACCTTCCTGTTCTGAGCGAAGGTAGCGATGAGGAGAGTGACGACGACGCCTGCTACCGCCCCGCCGAGCAGCACCGAGCCGCCGACGGCGAAGGCTAGCGCAATTCCAGGGAAGACGGCGTGGGAGAGCGCGTCGCCGATAAAACTCATCCCGCGAAGGACCGTGTGAACGCCGACGGCGCCGCAGATGATGGCCGACAAGATGGCCACCAGCATCGCCCGTTGGAGGAAGGCGAGCTGCGGGTTGGCGAGGTCGGCGAGGAAGTCGATAAGGCTCATGTCAGTCCAATGGTTCGAAGCAGGGCGGAGTCCCGGCGCACCGCAAAGGTCTCCATCCAGATCTGCGGATCACGTAGGTTGTCCGGGGTGTCGACGGCGCGGATCGTGCCCGCCAGCAACGCGATCCGGTCGGCCATCCCGACGGCCTGGGTGAGGTCGTGGGTGGACATGAGGATTGCCACCCCGGCCCTCGATAGCGAGGTGAACAGGTCGGTCAGGGAGTCCTGGGTGGGGTGGTCGAGGCCGGTGAACGGCTCATCTAGTAGGAGCACCCTCGGCCCGGGTGCGAGCGCACGGGCAATGAGCACGCGTTGCTTCTGCCCGCCGGAGAGCTCATCTAGCGTGCGCTCGCGAAGGTCGATCATCCCCACCATCTCCAGCGCGTCATAGACGGCCCGCCAATGCTCGGCCTTCGCCCACTGCCACGGGCGCATGCGCGCGAGGAGGGAGGTCATGACCGTTTCCTGGACGGAGATCGGGTAGTTCCAGGCGATGTCGTGGCGCTGGGGCACATAGCCGGGAGCGCCGCTACGCTCGATCGTGCCGCGGGCGGTGGGGATGAGCCCCATGATGGCGCGCATGAGCGTGGTCTTGCCCGCGCCGTTAGGGCCGAGCAGCCCCATGATCTCGCCGGGTTCAACGGCGAGCGATACGTCCGTCAGGATCGTCCGGCCCGACAGGCACACGTCGACGTCGCGCAGGGTTAGGACGCTCACTTGTCCTCCAGCGCGCGAGACTGCGCGGCGCTTGTCCGCCGGCGAAGGACCACGAAGAAGACGACGGCTACGAGAGCGAGAGCCGCGATAGCGATGGCGACGACGCCGGTGGACGTCCCGTGTGCGCCCTGCTCGGTTGCCGCGGAGTCCGAGGTGGGGGTCTGCGTGGTCGCGGTGGCACCAGTTTCGCCCGTCGCGGTTGAATCCTGCGCGGGCTGGGCGGCGGCGATGGCCGCCCACGCGTCGTCGACGCTCGTGTCCGAGCCGACGGCGACGTTGACGTACGCCGTGGCGCCGACCGTCTTGCCGTCGTTGAGTGTTGCGGTATAGGAAAGCCGCACGCGGTGCACGCCAGGCTCGGTGAAAGCCCAGTTCACGTGCGTGTGCGTGTTGAGTTCCACGGAGATGGGCTGCGAGAGCGCCTTCGTCGAATCCCACAGCACCTCGGGGCCCTGGAAGTTGCCAGCCTGGACGAACGCGGTGAAGGTTCCCGGGCCCTCGTGCCCCTCGAATACGATGCTGACCGTGCCGTTGACCTGGTCGATCACCGCAGGATCCTGCGTGTTCCAGCCCAGCCAGGGCACGCCCGCGATCTCCTGTTGCGGAATCACCCAGGCCTGGGACCCGCCCACGAACTCGTATCCTTCGGGTACGTCGAGGCGGGCGGCGTCGGCGACGCGGTAGACGACGTCGTCGGTGCGGCGCCACGTGGGGGAGGCGGCGGTGTCGTCGCGGGCGAGGACCTGCCACTGGCCGTCGATGATGCGCGGGCCCATGTCCACGTGTCCGGCATCGATAACGGTGCGCTGCCCGGCGGGTGCGACGGCTTCGTCGGCGTCGACGCGCTGGGTAAGAGCGGGGTCGACGGCGGTGGAGCCAGTGGCGTCGTCGGTGGTGGCAAGCGCGGGCGTGGCCACGGCCGAAGCGGCGAGGGCGATCAGCGCGGTGAGTGCGGTCAGTCGTTTCATGTTCATCCTTCAAACTTCCATGCCGGATACGAGGTCGGATCCAGGCACGACTTCATGGTGGTGGTGTTGTCTACGACGAGGTCGATGTAGGTGGGGGCCTCCGGCGTGAGCGAATCGGAGGACAGGGAGCACACGGAGATACCCAGCCCGTCCGCAATTGACGTCAGCTCGCCCGCGCCCGAGCGCGTGGAGGCCTCGGTGAAGACGGCCGGCACGTGCAGGTCGCGTAGCGTGGCGGTGAGCAGGGCCAGCGCCCCGGCCGAAGGCTCGAGCGAGGGGTTCGCGGAGGCGAAACCCGTGATGGTCAAGCCGTAGGCGTTAGCCAGATACCCGTAGGCGTCGTGGGCGGTGACGAGGCGCCGGTTTGCGCCCGGAATCGTCGCCAGCACCTGGGAGGCCCACGAGTCGAGTCGCTCGAGCTTGGCGATATATGCCGAGGCGTTGGCTGCGAAGACGTCGGCGTGTGCGGGGTCGACGGCGCTGAGCCGGTCGCGGATGACCTCCACGTAGGCAATCGCGTTGGAAACGTCGAGCCACATGTGCGGGTCGATCTCGCCGTGGACGTGCTTGCCGATCACGGCCTGCGCGAGCACCCACGCGTCCTGACCGGCCTTGCCAAGAAAGCGCCACTGCGGGTCGGCCGGCACCTGCGTGCGGGTCGCGTGTGGGACCGCGACGACGACGTCGGCCGGTTGGCGTTCGAAACTGCGGCCCTTGTCCTCCCCGTGCAACGTCAGGTCGCCGCTGGCGTAGAGGTCCACGTGGCCGGAAGTAAGAGCACTCGGCCCCGGATCGACGCCGACGGCGAACTCGATCGTCGCCTCGGTCGGGCCTGCGGGAGCCTCCATGTCGGCGTCGGGAACGGCCTCGATCGTGAGGCGGTAGCGGCCGGGCGCGGTGAAGCCCCAGGACATGTGGGTGTGCGAGCCGGCGGGAAGGGCGAGCTCGTCGCCATCCAGGCCATTGGAGCTGTCGAGCCAGATGGAGGGTTGGCCGAAGACGCCGGTGGTGAAGGCCGATATGTTACCCGGGCCCTCAAATGCGGTGGCGCGGAAGGTGACGGTTCCAGGGTCGGAGTAGCGGCCCGCGACCCGCAGCCCGAGCCAGACGGTGTCGAGCGCCTGATCCTCAACGAGCGGGATGTGGTAGCCACCGAAGGCCACCGACTCCTCCCCAAGCGCCACGTTTGGTGCCCCGTCAGGCAGGTTCGCCTCGACCATTGAGCGAATTGAGGCGTTCTCCAGCAGCAGCCCGTTAGAAAACGCGGCCTTCGCCCGCGTCACGTGACGCAGCATCGACAGCGGCGGCTCGTAGGTGTGGGGATCGGAGGAGGGCGGAACGAGGGAGACGACGTCGATGGCGTCGCCGGCCACGTTGCGCACCAAGTCGGCCACGACCGGGGTGGTGGCGACCACCCCGGCCGTTTCCTCTACGGGTGTGGCGCAGCCGGCCAGCGCGAGGCTGACCAGGAGAGCCAGGGAGCGGGCGAGCCCGCCCCGGTTACGCGTGGCGCCTGCGAACAACCAGTGCACCGCCGATGCCGATGAGAACGACGGCAAAGGCCGCCAAGGTGGACACTGTGGCGCCCGCGTGGCTGAGCGCGGTGGTCTGGCCGGCCGCCACGTTCTTGCCTTCCGCCTGGAGCTGGGCGATCTGCTCGGCCGAGAGCTGGCAGTCGGCGCCGGACGGCGTCTTGCCCACCCACTCGGTCTTGATGTACTTATCGCCCTTCTTCTCCACTCCTGCGGGAAGGCCGCTATCGCCGCTCGCGCCGCCGAACCAGCGCTCACCGACCACCTGGCCGAGGTTGCCCGAGGAGAAGACCGCGAGCTCACCTGGACCGGTGACGTTTGACAGCGACCACGTCACCGCGCCGGTGGTTCCGGAAACGATGGAGGGGTGCTGCGTGTTGGCGCCCACCCACGGCACGCCGGGGACGGAGGCCGAGGAGATCATCCAGATCTGCGAGCCCTGCGGAGCGATGAATTCCAGTCCCGCGGGGGCGGTGGCCTTCGAGGCGTCGCCCAGGCTGAAGACGAGCGAGCCCGGATCGACCCACTTCGCCGGCTGGGTGCGGTCATCCTTCACCTTGAGCATGAGCTTGTCGCCCTCGAGAACCGAACCGACGTCAAAATGGCCCGAGTTCGCGTTTCCAGAACCGCCCACGTTGAACGTGAGGGTGCCCGTGGCCTGCGCGCGCTTGCCGCTCTTGAGCTGTGCGGTCTGGGTGATCGTCACCTTGTAGGTGCCGGGCTTGGTGAATACCCAATTCGGATGGACGTGCGTGTTCGCCGCCACGGTGTAGGAGCCACCCGCGGCCTTCGCCTCCGGGCCCGAGACCTCGGTCTCGATCGGGGTGGGGATGCACTGCTCGACCTGCGCCTCGCCGCCGCCCGTGATCAGCTGCGGGACGGCCGGGCCGGTCCCGGTCGCGCCCGGCGTGCTCGGAACCGTCGGGGTTCCGGCGGGCTTCTTCGCCTCGGAGGGAGCCTTGCCCTCGGGCGACGGCGTCGCGTCCGGCGTCTTGTCGTCCTTCGGTTCGCCCTGGTTGGTGTCCGGCGCCGGCGCGCCCTGGTCGGCGCCCGCGTTCTTATCCTTGACCACGATGCGGATCTTGCCCGAATCGGAGGTGATGGCCGTGCCGTCCTTGTCGGTAGCGGCCACCTGAAGACCGAACTCGTACGTGCCCGGCTTGGTGAAGACCCAGTTGGCGTGCACGTGCGCGGGGAGCGTGTTGACGATCGTCGTCGTCTTGGAGGAGTCGAGCAGCAAGTCCTGCAATCCGCTCAGGCCGGATGTGAAGGCCCAGGCATGAGCGCCCTCGGGGGCCGATATCGGCGTGAGGGTCATGGTGGTGCCAGCCGGGAAGGTATCCGTGGGCAGGCGCTCGGTGGAGAAGCCCGGCCAGACCAGGCCCTTGACCTGCGACTGCGGCAGGATGTAGAGCGGCGTGCCGGATTTGCCGAGGAAGTCGTAGGTCTCATCGCCGAAGATGCGCTGGGAGCGCTCGCGCTTGGCGACCGTGGCCTCCAGCGTCACGGAGTCGGGATCGCGCACGACGCCGTGCTGTTCGATGGTGCGCGAATCGTCGCCGACGATGATGCGCAGCGAGCCGTCCGGCATGAGGATCGGACCGTAATCGATGTGGCCATCCTTGATCGTCACCTCGTCGGTGTTGATGGCCTCGGCCTTGCTCTCCTCGGCCTCACCGGTCGGCTGATCCGAGGGATCGGTGCCGGGGGTGGTGTCGGGCTTGTCGGGAGCCGGCGTCGTGTCGGGGTTCGGCTTCTCGGGGGTGTCCGGCTTTGGAGCGGGGGTGGAGCCTGACGCCGGCGCGAAGGTCGCGGAGTTGGTGAACTCGGGGCTACCTTCCACGTCGAGCGTGGTCCTGGCCGCCTCGTACTGGGTGGCCGGGGTCAGCTCCCAGTGGGCCTGGGTGGTGTCGCACCACTCGTCCACGAAGTTCTTGGAGACGCTCATCGACCGCGAGGAACGGGTGGAGGTGAAGTTGATCGGGCATTCCTCGGCGGCGGTGTTGACATCCGCACCGAACCCGCCGACCACGCCGAACTCGAGGTTCGGATCCTCCGGAGTTGCGGTGATCACGTAGTTCTCACCATCGAGCACGCTCGACATCGTCACCTTGGTGGAGGTAATCGGCGTCGGGGTGAGGTTCTTCGCCGGGACGTTCGCCTGCGTTGGGGTGGGGAACTGGCCGGCCTCCGACGTCGCCGCGGCCTGCGCACCCAGCTGGTAGGTAACCGGGGCGGTGATCCAGCGCGGGGCGGGAGAACCGGCGTCGGGAACGTAGACGGCCTGGAAGTTGGCCTGCTGCGAACCGATCATCTCGGTCCACGCCGCCGAGCCACCGGTGAGCGGCTGCTCAGCCAGGTAATACCCGTCGATGTAGAAGGCAACGTGGCCGGTGGCGGCTGGGTCGCCAGTATCGAAGGTGAGGGTGGTCATCGGCTCGTCGCCACCAGCCGGCGCGAGCGTGAGCTTGGGCGCAAACGACTGGGAGGTGCCCGACTCCTGTGAGGCGTTGTAAGCGCCGACGACGTCGCCCAACGTGGCCTTGCGTGGATCCGAGCCGCCCACCTGCCACTGCATGTCCTGCGGGGTGGAGGCGACGAACTTGCCGGTCTCGGCGTCGCGGTAGGTGGTGCGGTAGGTGAGGTGGTAGGTGCCCGGCTTGGAGAACGTGGTGTTTAAGTGCGTGTGGGCTCCGGCGCCGAGCTGGAGGAAGCGGTAGTCATTCTGGTGGCTAGACAGGTAGCGCTCCTGCGGGTCATCATCCGAAGCGTAGCGGAACATCTCCATCTTCCCAGGACCGGAGAAGTCCACCAGCTCGAGCTGGAACATGCGGTCGCGGAATTTCTCCACGGGGATGCCCGCGTCCGAGCCGTAGCCGATCCATAGGTTCGTGGCGCCGCCGGTGGCGTTGATCGGGGAGCCCCAGTAGAACAGGTCGCCCGCCTCGCCGAGGAAGCGGTACTTGGGATCCTCGCCAGCCGTGTAATAGAAGTACTGCTTTCCCTTGGCGTCATAGCCCTGGTGTAGCCAGTGCAGTCCCTTCTCCAGCGGCGTGACCTGCTGGCCGGAGGCCTTGATCGTCAGGGCATTGTTTTCCCAAAACACCTTCGGGGAGTCGGTATGGCCCTGATCGAAGATTGCCTTGTCCTCTGACGGCGTGGCCGCGGCCGGAAGCATGAAGGATACGGCTAGCGCGGATGTTGTGAGGGCGGCAAGTCGCTTCGCCCAGCTCAGACGTGACAAGAAGGATCACCTACTTTCATATGAGAACGCTTATCAAGTTCAAGCGTAACGGGAATCGATATCAATATGAAAGCGGTTGGCGTGTGGCGTATTGCGCAGGTGTGGTGAGGTTAGGACATCGGCGGGTGCCGATTCGCAATCCGGGGCGCCGCTAACCCCGGGGTGTCGGAGCCGGATGGCGTCCGACGCTACTCGCGGTGACCGTCGATCGGGCCGACCAGCTTGAGGAAGCACTGCCCGCACAGGGCCATGTACTCCACCTCGGCACGGTTGTCGATCTCGATCTGGTCGCCGTGCAGCACGAACTTGCCATTGACTTTGCGGGCGTTGAAATTCGCCTTGCGCCGGCAGCCTGCCGCGCACATCGTCTTGAGCTCCTCGAGGGTGTGGGCTGTCTCGAGGAGCCGGGCGGATCCGGGAAAGACCTTGGTGAGAAAATCGGTGCGCAGGCCGTAGCAGAGCACCGGGATGTCGAGGGTGAGGGCGGCGTTGAGAAGCTGATCGACCTGGGCGGTGGTGAGGAACTGCGCCTCGTCCACGAGGATGCCACCCACAGTCTTCCCCTCGATCGAGGCGAGCCAATCCTTCGCGAGCGTGAAGAGATCGTCGTCCTCGGCCACCAGGTGGTCCACGAGTCGCTCGATCCCCATGCGCGTGTAGAGCGCAGCGCCGGCCTTGGAATCGAGGGCCGGCTTAAGGATAAGGATTTGCTGGTGGGACTCTTCGAAGTTGTGCGCGGCCATGAGAAGGCCGGCGGTCTTGCCCGAGTTCATCGTGCCGTAACGAAAATACAGTTTTGCCACTGCTCATCCCTTCGCGTGTTGCCCTCCAAGCATAGGGCATCGGCGGGCGATCAGAAATGTCGGAGGGGCGTGGGAGGCTGGTGACATGGAAGAAATCTACCGATACACCGGCTGGCCACGCCTCGGGTGGATCCTCACCCGAGGCCAGGCTCCACCCCTCGACGTCGACGTCTACCCGGCGTGGGCAGCCCTCACGTGGCGTGACCCTCAAACCTACCCGCCGTGGGCGGGGCTAGAGTTCTGGGATCGTCACGCGCACGCGCCGGGAGGCCGGATGGGGCAACGCTATGGACTGACCATCGAGGTCGATCGTGGTGAGCCCCAACACCGCGCTCTGTGAGGTCACCGTGGCACACGTGCCCGGTCGCACGCCGAGGTCGCCGAGGTAGACGAGAACGTCCGCGTCGTCGTCGTCCACCTGCTCGATGATGACCGGGGTCCCGTCCTCCACCTCGTGCAGGTGGAAGACGTCCATGGACGGCATCGAGCCGTCGGGGCGAGGGATCGGATCCCCATGCGGGTCACGGAGCGGGTGGCCGAGGAGGTCGTCGATCGCGTCGATGAAGCGGTCGGAGACGGCGTGTTCGAGCGCTTCGGCCTCCTCGTGCAAATCCTGCCAGGCGTAGCCAAGGTGGCTGTGCAGGTAGGTCTCGATGAGGCGGTGCTTACGCACCACCCGCAGCGCCTCGCGCCGCCCCTCCTCGGTGAGGTAGATCGGGCCATAGCGCCGGTGAGTGACCAGCCGTTGGGAGCTGAGCTTCTTCACCGTCTCGGTGACGGTGGAAGGGCTGAGCCCCATACGGCGCGCGAGCTCGATCGGGACTACCTCGTCTCCGGACCATTCGGAGATGGACCAGATCGTCTTGAGGTAGTCCTCGGTCGAGGGGGAGAGTGCGTTCATCAGGACAGTGCCGCCGCCACCGCGAGGTTGAGCGCCTTGACGAACTTCGTCTCGCGCTCCTCCGGCGTCATGTCCTGACCCGGAACGATCATGTGATCCGAAATGGTCAGCACGGCCAGGGCCTCCTTGCCGTAGAGCGCGGCCAGGCCGTAGAGCGCGCCCGCCTCCATCTCGGCTCCGGCGGTGCCCACCTTGGACGCCGCCTGGTCAACCTCGGCGGGCACGTTGTAGAAGCGGTCGCGAGAAATCACCGGCGCCACGATAACGTCCGGGTCATCGCCTGCGGCGTCCGCCGCGGCCTTGACCAGGTTGAAGGAAGCGATGGCGGAGAAGTGAGTCTGGGGAATGAGGAAGGTGTTCATGACACCCTCGTAGTGGGCGCCGTTGGCGATCACTACGTCACCGACCTTCACATCCTTCGACAGGCCACCGGCCGTGCCCACGCGGATGATGCGCTTGACATCGAAGACGGAGAAAAGCTCGGAGGCGTAGATCCCCAGCGAGGGCTGACCCATGCCCGAGGCCATGATTGACAGCGGCTTGCCGTCGACCTCGCCCGTGTAGCCCTTGATGCCGCGCACATCCGAGACAACCCTGGCATCCGGCATGAGCATCTGGGCCATGCGCTCGGCGCGCTTAGGATCGCCCGGCATGAGGACGGCGGGAGCGAAGTCTCCCTTTTCTGCGTTGATGTGTGGTGTAGCCATGTCGTTCCTTAACTTTGGCGGAAGCTTACCTGAACCATTATGGCCGATCCGGCCGGTCTTGGCACTGAGTCTATCGCGCGCGCCGCGCGGCGCGCCGCTGCGCGCGCGCCTTCTTTGCCGCAATCTTGCGTTCCTTCGGCGAGAGGTGCTGGGCCACCTTCTCGTCGAAGCGCGCCCAGTGCTCGGCGGAAACCTCCTCAAAACTCCGCGGCGGGCCGCCGGGACGATCCTGCATCCGGTCGAGGTAGGGGTAGGTGTCGTGGCCACGGAGGTAGAGAACGGCGGTGTTGATCGCCGCCGCCAACGGCACGGCGAAGAGCGCGCCGATGATGCCCGCGATCGCCGATCCGCCCGCCACGATTAACACCACAGCTAGGGCGTGCATGTTGAGTGCATTGCCCTGAAGCACCGGCTGGAGCACGTTGCCCTCGATCTGCTGGACGAGGATCACGCCTGCGAGCATGAGCAACGCGAACCCGACAGACTGGGTGTTGACCAGCACGATCACCACAGCCAGGAAGCCGGAGAGGAAAGCGCCGACGATCGGGATGAAGGAAAAGAGGAAGACGACAACCGCGATGGGGAAGGCCAGGGAGATCGGCGTCTTGAGGATCATCGCCACGATGCCGATTCCCACGGCGTCGACGGCTGCAACGATCGCCTGCGTGCGGGTGTAATTGCCCACCGTCACCCAGGCGCGGATGCCGGCCTCGTTGACGCGGTCGTGCTGAGAGCGCGGGCTGGCGCGCACGATCCAGTGCCATAGGCGCCGGCCGTCCTTGAGGAAGAAGAACAGGGAGAAGAGCGACAGAATCGCGCCGGTGAGAAAGCCGGTTACGCTCGAGCCGATGGATGCCACCCCGCCCAGCAATGCGCCGGCGTTGTTCTGCAGAAGACTCTGCGCCTTCGACCAGCTGTCGTTGAGGGTTTCCTGGAGGTTGGGGAATTTCTCGACGAGCAGGTCGATGATGGTGGACACGCCCACCAGCACCTGGTCGGTCAGGTCCGACACGCCCGCGACGATTCCGGTTCCCGCGCCGACAAGCAGCCCAAGGATGACGACGACCAAGCCCAACACGCCGGCGGCGGCTGCGGCCGCGGGAGGCCAATTCCAACGCTTGCACAGCCAGGAGGTGACCGGTTCGAGGACCACGGCGATGAGGAGTGCCACCATGACGGCGATGAAAAGCAGGGAGAGCTTGTAGGCCACCCACCCAACGCCAATCAGCACGATCGCGACGACGATGATACGCCATGCCCAACCCGCGGCGGTTTCAAGTGCGGGAGATACCGAGGAGCGGTATCCGCGAACCTCGGCCGTCGATACATCGGGTTCGGATCCGGTGGTGGGAGTTGGCTTGAGATCTTTCATAGGCTACACAATATAGGGTGGAGGTTCATTTCTTCCAACGCGAAATAGTTGAAATTTGTTTCATCTCCCCGCCGTGAGAGAATGAACGCCGGACCGACAAGAAGGGAACCCATGTACTCACTTCTGGCCTTCGACCTCGATGACACCCTCGCGCCGTCAAAATCGCCCCTTCCGGGGCGCATGGCCCGCGCTTTGCGGAGCCTGCTTGACATTCACGACGTGTGCGTCATCTCCGGCGGCACCTTCGACCAGTTTCGTGGTCAGCTACTTGCCAACCTCGATGCCAGCGACGCCCAGCTCGCCCGCCTTCACCTCATGCCCACGTGCGGCACGCGCTACATGCGTTACGACGCCGGGCAGTGGCATCCCGTCTACGTGCGCGACCTGACGGTCGAGGAGCGCGACCGCGCGATGGCCGTACTCGAGGAGGAGGCTAAGCGGCTCGGCCTGTGGGAAAGCCAGGCGTGGGGAGACATCCTCGAAGACCGCGGATCGCAGATCACGTTCTCGGCGCTCGGTCAAGAGGCGCCCCTCGAGGCGAAAAAGGCATGGGATCCCACCGGGGAAAAGAAGGAGGCCCTGCGCGCCGCGGTCGCGCCGCGCCTACCCGGGCTCGAGGTGCGATCGGGCGGATCGACGTCGGTGGACATCACCCGCAAGGGCGTGGACAAGGCGTACGGGATTGCCGAGCTTGAAAAGGAGACGGGGATCCCGATTTCGCAGATGCTGTTCGTGGGCGATCGCCTCGACGAGGGCGGCAACGACTACCCCGTCACCCGGCTCGGTATCGACACGCACGCCGTGGCCGATTGGCAGGACACCGCCACATTTGTTGAATCGTATGTTTCTTTAGCTGAGGGTAATCATGAGTGAACTCGACATTGACGACATGGATCGCCGAATCGCCAGGTTTGAGGCGAGGGCCAGCGAGCACGAGCGCGCCGGCGGCGCCTCACTCGAGACCGCGCTGACCATCCTGATCACCGGCGCGCTCGGCCTGCTCTCCTCGGTCATGCTCATCCTGTCAGAGCTGACCTACTTCCAAAACCCGAATGCCAGCCTGATCTGTGACGTCAATCCGCTCATCGGCTGCTCGAAATATTTCGACGCCTGGCAGGGCCACCTCTTCTTCGGGATGCCCAATGCCATGTTCGGTGCGATGTTTTTTGCGGGCATCCTTGCGCTCGGGCTCGTGCTCGTCTCCGGCGGCACGCTGCACCGCTGGCTGTGGGTTGCCACGCTCGCCGGCGCCGGCGCCGGCATGGCATGGGTGGTCTGGTTCGGCTACCAATCCTACGTGGTCAACCGCTCGCTGTGCCCATTCTGCCTGGGGGCTTGGATTGCCACGATCCCGCTCTTCGTGACCCTGCTGGCGCGCACAGCTCAAGCCGGACACCTGGGGGAGGGGGCCGAGGCCTTCGGCTCGGCGTTGGTGCGCAACCGCTGGATCGTTGTCGGCGTGATCTACCTTCTCCTCGTGGTGTTCACCGTCGTCTGGTTCTGGGATTCCTGGGCGCTTGTCTTCTAAAAGACCGGGCTCCTGGCTCGCGACGATCGGGTAGGCGGTAGGGCAACGCGTGAGGGCCTCCGGGATGCTTCCCGGAGGCCCTCACGCGTTGCCAGCTAGGCGGCGCTGTGGCGCTTAGCCGGTGGCCGACGTGGCGGTCGGCTCAGCGCCGAGGTCGGCGTCGTCAGCAGGCGCGCTGGTCTCGGAGCCGGAGGATCCCGCGCGGCCCTGCTCCTCGCCTTCGGACGTCGGTGCCCCGAGGGTCGGCTCGCCCTCGACCGTCGACTCCTCCGCGGGGGTCGTTTCACTCGTCTGACTGCTTGCAACGGGGTTCTTCGACCAGATGAGGATGGGGTCGCCGTCGTCGTTGACCCAGTACAGCTCGGCGATGTCACCCGAGAGGGTAAGCGTGCCGGTGGCGCTCACGCCGTCGTCCACGAATGCGATGAGCTGGTCGTTCGTGGCGGAGCAGAACTGCGCCGACTCGTCGAAGGGCGCGAACCAGTTGCCCTGCGAATCCACGGCCATGAAGCTCTCTGCCGGGACGGAAATGTAGCCCTGCTCGGTTGACTCCGGGGCTGTGGCGCTCAGATCAAGGTGGAGGAACTGGCCCTCAAGGCTACCGAGCTCAGAGTGACACGTGGTCAACTCGGTCGCGGCGTTGACCAACACATTCGACTCCGCGCCGGGTGAGTCCCACATGCCGCCGCCACCCATCGCGCTGCGCGCGGCGTACGCCCGAACCTGGTTAAACCAGTCGCCGTTGGTCACGCGGTAACCGTTTCGAACCACCCACTGCGCCTGGCGCGGGGAGGTCTCGTAAATCCAGACCGGTTCGCCGTCCGTCGTCGTGGCGGCGTTACGGAAGTAGCGCATCGTGTTGATGTCGCGACCGGGGTAGTAACCCTCGTAGATGTCCAAACGCGTGAGATTCGCCGACAGGGTCGAAGCCGGGAACTCCATGATCTGGCCCACGATCGGACGGCTCGTGGGACTCGGGATCGCCCACGGCCACGTGCCGTTGTGAGTGACCCACAGTGCGTAGTGCGCCACGGTGGCCCTCCTCTCGGAAAGCACGCGGCCACGAACCATGTGGTAGCCGCGGTCGCCCGTGCGTAGCGTGCCGTAAACGAAGGGCTGGCGAAGCATGCTCGGCCTAGGTGCCGGCGGGCCCGCGACGGTGGTCGTCTTCCACCTGCCCGGTAGCGTCATGTTCTGCCAGCCGTGGCCGATCTGGACGGCCTTGGACCACCAGCCGCCGCCGAGGCTCGAGTAGCGAAAGAGTCGTCCATCCGCGCGCTGAGCGATGATGTCCGGCCGGCCGTCGCGGTTGAAGTCGCCTATCGAGGTGATGTTCTTGAAGTTTTCCCAGCCGTGGCCGATCACGCGCATCGCGTCGAAACCGCCCTCGCCGTCGCCCGGATAAAGAAG
>JALEWQ010000068.1 GCA_022783305.1 Trueperella sp.
TATTCCGACGACGACGCGCTGATCATGCGCCGAGACGAGGTGGGGGGCGATGAAGGAGAAGGCTTGGCGCCGCAAGGGAAAATGGACATCGATTAACGCACTCGGATTGTCACGAAAATGGGCCTGCCGGACCAGGGAGGGCAAAAGTCGAGGTTTAGCCATGGTTGGCGCGGAAAACCGCCGGCAAAAGGGTGTGCGCCGCAGCTGAGGGGGCGGCGAATCTAGGCCGTTTGAACGATATCTAGGGCTCAATATTTGATAAGTTCAAGAGCGTGGCTACTTCAACTGTTGATTCTGTGAAGGGCCGTCGCACGACCGTCGCACTTAAGATCGCGATGGCGGTGACCGGCCTTCTTTTTGTCCTCTTCCTCCTCATGCACATGTACGGAAATCTCAAGATGTTCCTTGGGCCTGAGGCATACGACGGCTATGCGCACTGGATGCGCACGGTCCTCTACCCGCTCCTCCCGCATGAGGGCTCGCTGTGGGTCATGCGCGTTGTGCTGGCCGCGTCGATCATCATCCACGTCTGGGCGGCGCTGACGCTGTGGAATCGCGCTGGCAAGGCTCGCGGTCAGGCGTACAAGGTCAACACGGGTAAGAAGATCACCGCCATCCACTCGTATACAGGTTCGCTCATGCGCTGGGGAGGCATCGCGCTGGCCTTCTTCATCGTCTTCCACCTCCTGCAGTTCACCACCCTGCATGTCAACGCTGTGGGCGGAACCCGCGCGGACTATGTGGCGCTTGGCCCGTACTACCGCATGCTCGGTTCGTTCCAGCCGGAGAACTGGTGGGTCTATGTCATCTACCTCATCGCGATCGCGGCGCTGTCTTTCCACATCCACCACGGCGTGTGGTCGGCGCTGGCCACCCTCGGTCTGTCGCGCTCCACCCGTGAAAAGGCGTACAAGGTTATCGCCGACGTGGTCGCCATTGCGATCTTTGTTGGCTTCATGACCACGCCGACCGCGATCCTCTTCGGCATCATTTCTTAAAAGGAGGAGGAAAAATGAACCTCATTCAGGGCCTCTACCGCGAAGGCGACGCAATCGCGGATACCAAGGCTCCTTCCGGCCCGCTCGCCGAGCGCTGGGAGAAGCGTAAGTTCACGGCGCGTCTGGTCAACCCGGCCAACCGTCGTAAGCTCAACATCATCATGGTGGGCACGGGCCTCGCTGGCGGTGCTGGAGCCGCCTCGCTCGGAGAGATGGGCTACAACGTCAAGGCCTTCTTCTACCAGGACTCGGCACGCCGCGCGCATTCGATCGCCGCGCAGGGCGGCATTAACGCCGCGAAGGACTACAAGAACGACAACGACTCGACCTTCCGTCTGTTCTACGACACGATCAAGGGCGGCGATTTTCGCGCCCGCGAGTCGAACGTCTACCGCCTGGCGGAGGTCTCGGCCAACATCATCGACCAGTGTGTGGCGCAGGGTGTCCCGTTCGCCCGCGAGTACGGTGGCCTGCTTGACAACCGCTCCTTCGGCGGCGTTCAGGTTTCCCGCACGTTCTACGCGCGCGGCCAGACGGGCCAGCAGCTCCTCATTGGCGCCTACCAGGCGCTCATGCGGCAGGTGAAGGCCGGCACGGTCAAGACGTACAACCGCCACGAGATGGTTGAGCTCATCGTCATTGATGGCCGCGCCCGCGGCATCATCGCCCGCGACATGGTCACCGGCGAAATCGAGACCCACCTGGCCGACGCCGTCGTCCTCGCCACCGGCGGATACGGCAACGTGTTCTTCCTGTCGACCAACGCGATGGGCTGCAACGGCACGGCGATCTGGCGCGCTCACCGCAAGGGCGCCTACTTCGGCAACCCCTGCTACACGCAGATCCACCCCACCTGCATCCCGCAGCACGGCGAGTCCCAGTCGAAGCTGACCCTCATGTCGGAGTCGCTTCGAAACGACGGGCGCATCTGGGTTCCCAAGAAGGCGGAGGACTGCAAGAAGGATCCACGCGACATCCCCGAGGAGGATCGCGACTACTACCTCGAGCGCATCTACCCGTCCTTCGGTAACCTGGTGCCGCGTGACATCGCTTCCCGCCAGGCGAAGAACATGTGCGACGAGGGCCGCGGAGTCGGCCCGGAGATCGGTGGGGTCGCCCGTGGTGTCTACCTTGACTTCGCCGAGGCAATCGAGCGCATGGGCAAGGATGCGGTTTCCGCCAAGTACGGCAACCTGTTCGACATGTACCAGCAGATCACGGACGAGAACCCCTACGAGGTTCCGATGCGTATCTACCCGGCCGTCCACTACACGATGGGTGGCCTCTGGGTCGACTACGACTTGATGTCCACGATCCCCGGCCTGTACGTGGCCGGCGAGGCGAACTTCTCCGACCACGGCGCCAACCGCCTGGGCGCATCCGCGCTCATGCAGGGCCTGGCGGACGGTTACTTCGTCCTGCCGAACACGATCAATGATTACCTGGCTGACGGCCCGTTCGAGAAGGTGGACGAGAACCATCCGGCCGTCGTCGAGGCCCGCAAGAACGTGGAGGAGCGCGTCGCGTTCTTCACGACGAACGCGGGCAACAGGTCGGTTGACTCCTACCACAAGGAGCTCGGCCACATCATGTGGGAGTACTGCGGAATGGAGCGCAACGCCGAGGGCCTGAAGAAGGCGATCGGCATGATCCGCGAGCTTCGCGCAGACTTCTGGAAGAATGTCCGCGTGCCGGGCAAGGCGGCAGAGCTCAACCAGTCGCTGGAGAAGGCCGGTCGCGTGGCCGACTTCCTTGAGCTTGGCGAGCTCATGTGCATCGACGCCCTGCATCGTGAGGAATCCTGCGGCGGCCACTTCCGCTCCGAATCCCAGACCGAAGAAGGCGAGGCGTTGCGTCACGACGACAAGTACGCCTACGTCGCCGCCTGGGAGTGGACGGGCGAAGGGAACGCCCCGATTCTCCACAAGGAGGACCTCAACTACGAATTCGTCGAGATGAAGCAGCGGAGCTACAAGTGAAGATTAACCTTGAATTTTGGCGTCAGAATGGGCCGTCAGACGCGGGCCATTTCGACACGCACACGATCAACGACGTTGACGAGACGGCCTCCTTCCTGGAGATGCTCGATCAGCTCAACGAGGAGTTGTTTGCCGAGGGTAAGGAACCCGTGGCTTTCGACTCCGACTGCCGTGAGGGAATCTGCGGCCAGTGCGGCCTCGTCATCAACGGCGATCCGCACGGCCCGAAGGTGACCACCACCTGCCAGCTCCACATGCGCACGTTCAAGGACGGCGACACGATCACGATCGAGCCGTGGCGCTCGACCGCCTTCCCCGTCCTTAAGGACCTCGTGGTCGACCGCTCCGCGCTCGACCGCATTGTCCAGGCTGGCGGCTACATTTCGGTCAACACGGGTGCGGCCCCGGACGCGCATTCGGTGCCGGTCCCGAAGGAGAACGCGGACCGCGCGTTCGAGGCGGCGGCCTGCATCGGCTGCGGCGCCTGCGTGGCGGCCTGCCCGAACGGCTCGGCCATGCTGTTCACTTCCGCGAAGGTCATGCACCTCGGTCTGCTGCCGCAGGGCCAGCCCGAGCGTTACGACCGCGTGGTGAAGATGCTTTCCCAGCACGACGCCGAGGGCTTCGGCGGCTGCACGAACGTCGGTGCCTGCCACGAGGCGTGCCCGAAGGAAGTGCCGCTCGAACTGATCTCGCTTCTCAACCGCGAGCTCATGAGGGCTCAGGTGCACGGCCGGTAATTGAGTTCAGCCACACGGAGGGTGCCTCCCCCATCGCGGGGAGGCACCCTCCGTCTCATGATCGTTGGCAGTGGGCGTGCGCGAACGCGACGGGGCTGTTGTGAGCGAGGAGCCCGCTCACAACAGCCCCGTCAGGTTGCGTCGTCGTTACTTGTCGCGGTTGGCCCGCACGTGGTGGACGATCGCGAGGACAAGGCCGCCCCACACGGTGACGAGGGCGACGATCATCATTGCGATAGCTGAGGTACCCATGGGTGTTCTCCTTTACTTGGTGGGTGAGGCGCCGGCGTCGTGGAAGCTGACGGGGTCGTAGGAATCGACGTCGGTCCGCCACGGAACGAAGGACATGATGAACGAACCGAAGATGACGGCGACGATCATGAACCAGCCGTACTGATAGATGAAGGTCTCCGGATATCCGCCGTAGCCCTCCGTGACGAGGCTGTAGGCGGTAAGCACCAGGGTGATCGCGAGGATCGCCGGGGTGACGACGCCGACCAGCGCGTACCACCACGTGCCCAGCTTGATCGAGGAGTAGTAGTTCAGGTGCTTGCGCAGCTCTGGCAGCTTCTTGACAACGAAGGTGACGAAGAACGTCATGACGATCGCGGCGGTGACGATGCCGAGCTCGTTGATGAACTTATCCACGACGTCGAGGGCATTAAGGCCGTTCGAGGTGGAGAAGACGAAGACGGACGTCACGCCCGCGAGGCCGGTGGCGATGAGCGAGGCGAGCCGGCGGCGCAGGCCGAATTTCTCCTGGACCGCTGCCGAGACGACCTGAATGAGAGAGACGAGCGAGGTGAAGCCCGCGATGGCGAGGCTGGCGAAGAAGACGACGCCGAAGATCGGGCCGCCCGGCATGAGCGAGATGATCGCGGGGAACGTGACGAAGGATAGGATCGGGCCGGTGATGCCCTCCAGCTCGCTCACCCCCACGCCCTGCTGCGAGGCCATGTAGCCCAGGGTGGCGAACACGCCGATGCCGGCGAGGATCTCGAAGGAGGAGTTCGCCAGTCCGGTCACGAGGCCGGTGGAGGTCACGTCAGCGCGTTTGCCGAGGTAGCTCGAGTAGGTGAGCATAATGCCGAAGGCGACCGACAGGGAGAAGAAGATTTGCGAGTAGGCCGCGATCCACACGTGCGGGTCGGCCAGCGCTGACCAGTTCGGAGTGAAGAAAGAATTCAGGCCTTCGGCGGCGCCGGGCAGGAAGAGCGCCCGAACCACGAGCGCGGCGAAGATGACGATGAGGAAGGGGATGAAGAAACGGGACAGCTTCTCCAGGCCGCGGGTCACGCCCAGGGCGATGATGATCGCGGCGGCGCCCCACACGGCGACGAGCGGCCAGAAGATGCCGGGGACGACGTTCGAGCCGGCGCCCGGGTCGGACAGCTGGAGGAAGTCGCCCACGAAGAAGCTTAGCGTGTCATCGCCCCAGGCCTCGTTGACCGAGAAGAACATGTAGCGCACGGCCCAGGCCAAGATGACGGCGTAGTACGCCATGATGACCAGGCAGATGATGACCTGGAACCAGCCGAGGGCCTCCCACTTGCGGGAAATGCGCCGGAAGACGGTGGGGGAGGATCCGCGGTAGCGGTGCCCCAGAGAGTAGTCGAGGAGCAGGATCGGGATGCCCGCCGTCAGGAGCGCGACGAGGTAGGGGATGAGGAATGCCCCTCCTCCGTTGGTGTAGGCGACCCCGGGAAATCGCCAAATGTTGCCCAGGCCGATCGCAGATCCGACGGCCGCAAGGATAAAACCGTATTGGCCCGTCCATTGCTCGCGTTTCGCAGGCGGATTCATCATTCCTCTATTCGTTAGCGTGGTGGATACTGTTGACCAAATCTTTGTCTGTTGTGCCCGGACATGCGAGCGTGACCAGATGGTGGACGATGATCCTACCTATTGGACCCGCTCGCGTCGTCGTCCGGCCCGCACACGGAATGCCCGCGTTATGATCCCGCGCACCCTCGTCGTGGCAGGCGAAGGCGTGGCGGTAGAGTAGTCGGCGTGAACGAATTGATTCTTGGCATTGAGACCTCCTGCGACGAGACGGGCGTGGCGCTTGTGCGCGACGGCGAATTGCTGGCTGACGTCACCGCCACCTCGATGGACGAGTACGCTCGCTACGGCGGCATCATCCCGGAGATCGCCTCACGGGCCCACCTGGAGTCCTTTGTTCCCACCCTGGATGCCGCGCTCGCCAAGGCCGGCGCGGAGTTGGGCGACGTCGACGCGATCGCCGTCACGGCCGGACCCGGTCTGGTCGGCCCGCTCACCATCGGCGTCTCCGCCGCTAAGGCCCTCGCCCTCGCATTGGGTAAGCCGCTCTACGCCGTCAACCACATCGTTGGCCATATCGCCGTCGATCAGCTCGTCCACGGCGAGTTTCCCAAGCGCTTCATCGGGCTCGTCGTCTCCGGCGGTCACTCGCACCTGCTCAAGGTGGACTCCATCGCGGACTCCATCGAGGAGCTCGGAGGCACGCTCGACGACGCCGCCGGCGAGGCCTTCGACAAGGTGGGCCGCCTCCTCGGCCTGCCCTACCCGGGTGGCCCCCACATCGACAAGCTCTCCCAGCAGGGCGACCCGCACGCGATTGCCTTCCCGCGCGGCCTTTCGGCGGGCAAGTTCAAGGCGCGCCACCAGTACGACTACTCCTTCTCTGGGGTCAAGACGGCGGTTGCCCGCTACATCGAGGGCCTGGAGGCGCGCGGGGAGGAGTTGCCCAAGGCGGACATCGCGGCGAGCTTTTCCTTCGCCGTGTGCGACGTGCTTATTGAAAAGGCGTTCGCGGCCTGCCAGATCCACGGCTGCGACACGCTCGTGGTCGGTGGCGGCTTCTCCGCCAACTCCATGCTGCGCGCCATGGCCGAGGAGCGCTCACAGGAGTACGCGGTGAGCGTGCGCATACCGCCGATTCGCTACTGCACCGACAACGGCGCCATGATCGCTGCGCTCGGCTGGTCGGTGGTCCGCGCCGGAGGTCTACCCTCCCCGCTCGACGTCACGGTCAACACGGGCCTGCCGCGCCAGACGGTCGTGCTGCGCTAAGAACCCAGCGTAACGATGCCGCCGGGCGTGAGCTGGGCGACGGCGTCGTTGGGCTAGCGTTCGCACAGGAAGATGCGGTGCTTGCCCGCGAGCGTCGGGGCGGCGATGAGGGTGGCCTCGCCGGGAAGCTTCGGGTCGAGCTTGAGCTTCTTGCGGAAGGTCTCAGGCTCGAGGTCGGTGCCTCGCTTTTTGATCTCCACCCTGCCCACGCCCAGTTTGGTCAGCGCCTTGCGTAGCGGTTTGGGTTCGACGGTGAAGGTGGCGAGTACCGTGAATGAGGTGAGGAAAGGTGAGTCGATCGGCGCGTCGCCGGTGAGGTAGGCGATCCCGGGCGCGATCGGGGCAAGGTGGTAGCGCGCGCAGATCGAGGCGATCGACCCGGAGCGGATGATCGCCGGGTCGGGCTCGAAGATGAAGGCGCCCACCGGCTCGGGGGAGAGCATGATGGGTGGCGTGTGTGGGTTGACGACGTCGGCGTCCCAGGTTGCGGACTCAGCCCCCGCGAGAATCAGTGCACGGCGGCCGGGCGAGGGTGCGGCGGTGCCGAGCCAGATGACGGCCTCCGCCAGGGAGCCCTCCACCGAGATCCACTCGACCAACGCGTCCTGGGGCACCGCCGCATAGTCGATGCCGGGTGCGACCTTGATGCCGGCGGCCGGGAAAGCGCGGGCGATCTCGATTGCCTCGCTCAGGCGCGGAGCCCAATCCTCGGGGTTCTTCAGGCGCTTGCCGTCACGCCGCCGGGCGGGATCGAGCCACACGGCGTCGGCGCCAAGCGAGGCGAGATCGACCTTGCGCGCGTCGGCGTGAAGGACGTTGGCCTCGGGGAAGGGGCGGAGGTTGTAGGCGGCCGCCGCCGCGGCGTCGGGGTCCATCTCGATCGACGTGGTGAGCATTCCGAGGCCGGTGAATGCGAGGGAGTCGGCGCCAATGCCACAGCCGAGGTCGAGGATGTGTGTTGCTCCGGCGTCGCGTAGGCGGGCCGCGTGAAAGACACCGACGCTCAGTCGGGTGGCCTGCTCGAGGCCGTCGCGGGTGAAGATCATGCGGGCTGCGAACGGGCCAAACTTCTCTTCGGCGCGCTCGCGGAGCCGGCTCTGGGTGAGGGCCTCGGCTACGAGGTTCGGGTCGTAGCCCTCGCGCTGCAGACGCTCGGAGAGGGGCAGGACCTGCGAGTGATCGTACGGCGGCAGTGAGTCCAGCAGTTCGAGGCCTTCGGGGGTCAACAGGTCAGCAATCACGTCTCCATCGTCTCACAGTGTTCGCGCTCAGCGCTCTTCTTGGCACTCTACTTGATCGAGTGCCAAAAGGGCGTTACCCTTTATGTCGGTAGCAAAAGCTACGGCCTGGTACCGGCCCCCGCGACGGCGGTTAGCCAGCGAGAAGTTTTGTGAGACAAGAAGGAGGAGCCGTATGACGGTCTCCATTAAGCCGCTCGATGATCGCATCGTCATCCAGCAGGTTGAAGCTGAGGAAACCACCGCGTCTGGCCTTGTTCTGCCGGACACCGCAAAGGAAAAGCCCCAGGAGGGCAAGGTTGTGGCAGTTGGCCCCGGCCGTATCGATGACAACGGCAACCGCGTCCCGATGGAGGTCGCGGTCGGCGACACCGTGATCTACTCCAAGTACGGAGGAACCGAGGTTAAGTATGGGACCGATGAGTACATCATCCTCTCCCAGCGCGACGTGCTGGCGGTCGTGACCCGCTAGGACTCAGAGCGCGACGGGCCCCGTAAGGGGCCCGTTTTGCGTGCTCGGAGTAGCGACGGCTGTGTGAGCATCATCGAGGTTACTGATAGTGCAAAGCTCGAGGGCGTGAATAGTCGGATAGTGTCTGTTTTTCTGATTCTTTCGAGGTAGAATAGCGGGGCCGGTGGACAATCGGTGTGGCCAAGGAAGGTGGGTAATGCTATGAAGCGAAAGGTTGGCGTGCTTGCCTCTGCTTGTCTCCTCTTGGGTGCGTGCGCAACTAGCGGGGACGAGGGTATCCGTGTCCGGCAGTTAGAGGCCAGTACCATCACTACCGACGGCGGATATGCTGCGGCGGAGGACAGGTATGAGGTAACGATGGCCGGAAAGAGCTACACTCTCGCTTCCGATACGCGGCTTCTCGATGAGGAAGGTGCTTTGCGTCAATTCCGTGAAGATCATCGGGATGCTCTCGACCGGATGGGTGACATTATTGGGATCCAAGAGCTGTCGGACGCAAACGCGGAGGAGTATGCCTCGAAGGTCATCCCGATCGTTACGGCGACCGAGTATGAAGGCCGGGAGATCACGGAGCAAGACAGCAAATATGCCCAAGAAGTTGTCGACATGTGCTTCCTGCTTATCGGTGACGAAAAGGCGCAAGGGCTCCACAACTTGCTCATGGATGGCGGCGGGTTGGATCCCGCGTCGCAAAGCTTTGCTTCTCGCCTTGAGGAGCTCTCCGAGTATCTTCCGGTCCTCGTCGCCGATAACGCCCAGTTCGTGCGTGACGCACAGAATATCGCCATGCGCGCGGCCCACTGATCGCCCCGACGCGGCAAAGAGTCCTTATAGTGAGGCAAATACCTGGAGGAGCGTTGGGCGTACTCTCCAAAACCGCAACATGTCTTATTGGGGATCGTGGTGACTGTGCAAATTTCGTCTCGCAGATCATGAACGCTGGAGGGTTCCGAGAGAACGCGGACTGGAGTTACAACGCAGGTAGGCCGACCCGTTCATGGTCGGTAGCGAATGATCTCGCCAATAGATTTGGGGTGACGAGAAAGACGACCTCGCTGTCGGTATTCACGTCCCGGGCTGTCGTCGGGCGCCCGGTGGGGGCGCACAACGGTACACGGGTTTATCGTGTCGGTTATGTGATGGGGAAGGGTGGCTACGCAACTTATCGCGGCGTGTCGTATCGGGTTCTAACTATTGCTCAACATTCGAGCAACTATTATGGTTCGATGGATGGTGGAGCGGCGAGCGGGTGGCGTAGTGAAAGCACATGGGTGACGCCATGAAAAAGGCTTGTGCCATTCTTTCTGCTTGTCTCGTTCTGAGTGCGTGTGCCAGTACCAGTAGCGAGGAACGGCTCCACGAGCTTTCTCAGGCAATGATCGATGGTGGCTATGCGACGTCGTTTGAAAAGATGGATCAACGTTTCCTTGACGATCTAGAGTGGGTCGGGCTCGGCGTTAGCGACGGTTGTATGAGCATTATCGAGGTTACTGATAGTGCAAAGCTCGAATTCGTGGCGGATACCGGTCTGCTTGCGGCCTCGCGCGTGGAGGCGCGAGTAGCGATGGTCACCCATCAGGAAATTGCTGTGAATGGCCATTTCGTCCTGGTGCGAGCCCGCAAGAGTGGCGAGTACTGCGACACGCTCTATGGCAATTTTCTGAAGGAGCTGCCTTGTTTTGGGATGGAAGAGCGCCAGAATGAGGCGGTGCGTTATTTCCGCTCAATTGAGTAGCGTGGGGCGGCTTGTGCGGGGGCGGAGGACAGGTATGAGGTAACGATGGCCGGAAAGAGCTACACTCTCGCTTCCGATACGCGGCTTCTCGATGAGGAAGGTGCTTTGCGTCAATTCCGCGAAGATCATCGGGATGCTCTCGACCGGATGGGTGACATTATTGGGATCCAAGAGCTGTGTCGCCGATAACGCCCAGTTCGTGCGTGACGCACAGAATATCGCCATGCGCGCGGCCCACTGATCGCCCGACGCGGCGAAGAGTCCTCATAGTGAGACGAATACCTGGAGGGATGTCCCGATCAGCGAGATAGGATTTGCATATGCGTCTCGCCTGAGATGAAATAACGACGTCGGCGCCCAGCCGACGTCGCCAAGCAGGGGAGATACAGTGCTCAAGGTCGGAATCGTCATGGGAAGCGCGAGCGATCTGCCAATCGTCCGTAAGGCGGCGGACACGCTGGACACCCTGAAAGTTCCCTACGAGGTTCACGTCTTCTCGGCACACCGCACGCCCGAGCAGGCGGCGGACTTCACCCGCAACGCCCGTGAGAACGGCATCGGCGTCATCATCGCGGCCGCAGGAATGGCAGCCCACCTGGCAGGTGCGGTCGCCGCCAACACCACCCTTCCCGTGATCGGCATCCCGCTGACCTCCTCCCATCTCGACGGCATGGATGCCCTTCTGTCCACCGTGCAGATGCCACCGGGAATGCCGGTCGCCACCGTCGCCATCAATGGGGCGAAGAATGCGGCCATCCTCGCCGCCCAGATCATCTCGCTGACCGACCCCGAGCTTGCCGCGCGCATCGAGGCGGACCGGGAATCCACCCGGGCCTCCATCCTTGAGAAGAATGCCGAAGTAGAGGCCGAGTTTAACTCATGACAGACGGGAGCCCTCAGGCGCCCTCTGCCCGTCATGGCACGCGTGTGCCAACATCCATCACCCATCAAGAGAATCGCAGGAACATGTACGGTCCCCAGCTTTACGAAGGCAAGGCTAAGAAGGTATACGCAACCGACAACCCCGAACAGGTCGTCGTCTCCTACAAGGATGACGCCACCGCGTTCGACGGCCAGAAGAAGGGCACGATCGCGGGTAAGGGTGTGGTCAACAACCGCATGTCGAACCTGGTGATGCGCATCCTCGAAGAGCACGGCGTGCCCACCCATTACGTGCAGGAGCTCAGCGATCGTGACACGCTTGTGAAGAAGGTCGACATCGTTCCGCTCGAGGTCATCATCCGCAACGTCTCGGCCGGCTCGTTCGCCAAGCGCTACGGGGTAGAGGAGGGCATCGTCTTCGACGCACCCACGATCGAGTTCTCGCTCAAGGACGACGCGCTCGGCGACCCGCTCATCAACTCCTACCATGCGCTTGCCCTCAAGCTTGCCACGGCTGAGGAGATCGACCAGATCAAGGACTACACCTTCACGGTCAACCGTGTGCTCTCCGATTACTTCGCCACGCTCAACCTGCGCCTGGTGGATTTCAAGGTCGAGTACGGTCGCCTCGCCGACGGCAGGATCGTGCTGGCGGACGAGATTTCGCCGGACACGTGCCGCCTGTGGGACATCGACACGGGTGAGAAGCTGGATAAGGATCGCTTCCGCCGCGACCTGGGCGGCGTGGAAGAGGCATACGCCGAGGTCATGGCACGCGCCCTAGGCACCAAGTAGCGGGAGTTTTCGCCGGTTATGGCACTTGAAGAGGAATGCGGGGTCTTCGGGATTTTCCGCCCCGAGGCCGGTTACGTCGCACACGATTCGTACTACGGGCTCTACGCGTTGCAACACCGTGGGCAGGAGAGCTGTGGGATCGTCGTGAACGACGACGGCGTCTTTGCCGAGCATCGCGACGTCGGGCTCGTCGGTGACGTCTTCACCGCCGATGTTCTCGCTCATCTGGGAACGGGAGAGATGGCCACGGGCCACGTACGATACGGTACGACGGGTGCGCGCGGCCGGATCAACGCCCAGCCGCTCGTGGTCAACCACATGAAGGGCACGATGGCGATCGCCCACAATGGCAACCTCGCCAACGCGACCGAGTTGCGCCGTGAGCTGGAGATGCGCGGCTCGATCTTCCAAACCAGCACCGACACCGAGGTGATCTCCTATGAGATCATCCACGAACGCCTCCGCGCCGCCTCGATCGAGGCGGCCGTCGAGTCGGCGATGAACTACCTGGTGGGGGCGTATTCGCTTGTGGTGATGTCGCCGCAGAAGCTGCTCGCGGTCCGCGACCCCCACGGGTTTCGCCCGCTGTGTATCGGAACGCTCGACGACGGCGGGGTGGTCTTCGCCTCGGAGACGTGTGCGCTCCATGCCGTGGGCGCCACCTACCTGCGCGACGTGGTGCCGGGGGAGATCGTCATCGCCGAGCGGGCTGCGGACAGCGCCCAAGCCCCAATCTCGCTGCGCTCGATCCGTACTCACTGCGGAACCAAGCCGCACACCGCCTGCGTCTTCGAATACATCTACTTCGCGCGCCCGGATTCGGACGTCGACGGCATGAGCGTTCATACCGCCCGCCAGCGTGCGGGTCGATTCCTCGCACGCTCGCACCCGGTGGATGCGGACATCGTCGTCGGCGTGCCCGATTCGGGGCTTGACGCCGCGATGGGTTTCTCCCAGGAGTCCGGTATCCCCTACGACACGGGCTTCATCAAGAACAAGTACATCGGGCGCACCTTCATCTCTCCGGGCCAGTCCTCGCGCGAGCGCGGAGTGCGCATCAAACTCAACCCGGTCCCGGCGGTCGTGGCGGGCAAGCGGGTGGTGCTGGTGGACGATTCGATCGTGCGCGGCACCACGTGTAAGCGCATCATCGGGCTCCTGCGTGAGGCCGGGGCGACGGAGGTGCACTTCCGGGTGTCGGCACCGCCGTTCCTCAACCCGTGCTATTACGGCACGGATATCGACTCGCGTGAGAAGCTGATCGCGTGCCGGATGAGCGAGGAGGAGATCCGCCAGGACATCGACGCCGATTCCCTAGGCTACCTCAGCATTGAGGACGCGCGGCGGATGGCCGAACCGGCGAAGATCGGCGGCTTTTGC
>JALEWQ010000098.1 GCA_022783305.1 Trueperella sp.
CCACCTCGAGCGACTGGGCAGGAGCCTCGGTCAGTCGGTCAACCACTACAACGCCGCCGTCAGCTCCATCGAATCACGGCTCCTCGTCTCGGCGCGCTCGCTGTCCTCTCTCCAGCCGAGCGCGCCACACAAGCTGGACGCGCCGCCACCCGTGAGCGAGGACAGCTCCCAGGTGAGGGCCTTTCGCTCCCCCGAGCTGTCCGCCAGGGAGGAGTCGATGCCAGAGCCGCAATAGCAAGACCAGAAATAACGCGATGCAACAAGCACCATTATTTGGGCAAGATGGCGGATATGACGCCGCCCTGGTGTTGGTTCAGCGGCCCTTATTGCGCATCATCGCCCTGCGCCCCGACTGGTTCTCTCGGGTCTTTTGGCGATCTTCCTGGCGGGCGACGCGGGCATTCTTACGGGCAATGTTGCGAACTGCCTCGGCCTTCATGCGGATGAAGCGCTCCACCTCGTTGGGATCGAGCGTTCCGTCTTCCATCGCCTGCCTGACCGCACACCCGGGTTCGCCGGTGTGGGTACAGTTGGCAAAACGGCAACGCAGTTGGGAGATCCCTGGGAAGACGGACTCCACTGCGCCGACATCACCGACCGCACCCACCGCTCGCACGCCGGGATTGTCAATAATGATGAATTGATCCGTGGCAAAAACCTGCCGGTGAGTTGTGGTGTGCCTGCCCTTGGCGTCCACCTCACGCACCGCACCCACCGCGCTCGATGCACCCGTCAAGAGGTTGATCAGAGTCGTCTTTCCGGCACCGGAGCGCACCAGCACGCACATCGTTGCGCCTTGAGGGATCTCGGCCGCCAGGTCTGCGACCGTCTCCTCGTCCAGCGCGGAGACGAACCGGACGTGGGGGAACTTCGCCTCGAGCGGGCCGCGGAACCGTGAGATTTCCTCGTCGTCCACCAGGTCGGTCTTGGTACACACTATCCATGGCTCTACTCCCGCGCTCTCCGCGAGCGCAGCCAATCGCTCCACCCGCCCTAGCGAGAACGTCGGCACGAAGGGCTCGATGACGAGGGCAATATCGACATTCGCCGCGATCACTTGGTCGCGCGAATCACGCCCCGCAGACGGGCGTGTGATGAGGGTACGGCGTGGCACGAGGGCGTGGACGCGCTCGTCGTCGAGCATGAGCCAATCCCCCACGGCCGGCGGATACTCTTCTCCGTACGCGGAAATGAGCGCGCCATCTATCGCCAAGCGCTGGTTCGCGCGCACGTCGCCGTCGCTCACGCCGACCACGTCGACGTGGCTCTTATGGACGTTCACCACCCGCGCGAGGGTGAGCTGGACACCGGTCAGGGCAGATTCCACGGCAACGTGGGCCTGCCAAGCGGGGCTCCAACCCACACGTGCAAGGTTCTCACTCACAGGACACTCACTTTCAATCCACGCCGAATGCGACCCACCGCCACACGCACGAAGACGATCCCACCGACCGCCCAAACAAAGCCAATAAGAAGATCCACTCCGATGGCGCCGACAGTGATGGCCCCATCGTGGATCGCCTGGACTGTCCTGCCACCCGGGATCGCGCCGGCAACCTTGCGCATCCAGTCAGGAGCAAGGCTCAACGGGACAATGACCCCGGCGCTCACGGGGAGGAAAACCCCAACGATCGTCGCGCCCAGATATGGGTCGGGTAAGCCCATACCAACACCGCTTGCCGCGATTCCTAAGAAGAGTCCCATTCCGAGAGCACCCAAGATGGCCAGAGCTAACTCGTCGGGCTTCATAGCCTGTCCGCTTGCCAGATAGACGAGGACGAGAGCAATGAAAGCCGTGGCCAAGCCCAAAACGACGGGGGCGGCGCAGATCGACAACCAGTAAACCGGATCGAGGCGGCGCCGGATGTGGATATCGAAAAATATGCCCAGGTTGCGGTCGTTAGCGCTCGCAGCGACAATACCGCCCGAGATCGACACGATCAGGCCAATGACTGCGGCGGCATAGGCTGTGGCCACAAGGTCGGGCGATTGCAGATCGCTGCCCATGAGCACGTCGAACGCGATGTCGAGGATCGGCATGACGACGAGGGTGGCTATCGCCGTCCCCACGCTTGCGAAAGCAATTGAGGAGCGCCATGAGACTCGGATTGCAGTAAAGAGGCGGTTCATACGAGCTCCAATGTGCCGCTCCGGTAGGCGAGTCGCAACGCTCGTCCCATCAGGACATAGCCGAGACCAAACCACAGCGCCGTTATCGCTACCCACACGAGTGCGCCGCCCACGCTGACCGATCCGGAGTAGAGGAGACGCACCGGCGTCGCGATCGGAAGTAAAGCGGATATCCCCCACAGCCCGGACGCCGGTTGCGACGTCATCAAGACGCCGGAGGCAATCATCACGGGCACGAGCAACATCCCTTCGTATGCGATCGCATTAGGTGTGAGGACAAATAGTGCCGAGATCACGATCGAGACGGCCAAGGAGCCGATGTACAGCGACGCCACCCCACCAATAATCGACAAGCCGGTCGCCGTGTCGCTGAAGTCAGTAAAGCTCCACGATCCGGACAGCGCAGCCCACACGGCCCACGCCACCGCAAAGGAGGCCAGGCCGAAGGTTGCCGCCGAACAGACCAACGCCGCCAGGCTGAACTGGGGGCGCATCGTTCCCATCACCAGGTAGATGAGCGTGCCCTTATGTCTTTCAAAGCCGATGATGCCGGCAGCGCTCGTCGTCGTCGTCCACATCCCGATGATCCCGGCCCGTAACCAGCCCTGGGTAGCGCTCACCCCGCCCCAGGCGGCATAGCCGACGTATTGGACGAGCGCCGCGGCAAGGGTGGTCAGGAGCATCAACTGGATGAAATACGGCACACTGGCGAACTGACGCAGGTGAAATCCTGCTAGTCGGATAACCCTCATGAGGCCAGGCTCAGGACACTCAGGTAGGCCTCTTCAAGCGTGGTCGGCCGCGTGAAGAGCCTGCCGGCATAGTTGCCCAGATATCCAGACAGTTCCGCCAATGTCTGCCCTGACGGGGTTTCCGACCAGAAGATGTTCACACGCCATTTGCCGCCATGCGCCCGCGTCTCCACCCGCACGAGGCCGGGAAGAACCCGCGAAATACCCTCGGCGAGATCCTTGTCTTGCGGATCGAGCATGAGGACTGAGACGTCGGTGACGCCGCCCGCGTGCGCAATTTGCGCAACATCGCCCCTCATCGTGATTCTGCCGTCTTGAATGATCGAGATGGTGTCGGACAGTTCCTCAACCTCAGCGAGCTGATGGGAAGTCAACAAAACCCCGACGCCGTCGTCGGCAAGGGTGCGAATAAGCCCGCGCACCAAGTGCGCGATATCAGGGTCGAGACCATTCGTTGGCTCATCAAGTAGCAAGAGGGCGGGCTCGTTCATCAGTGCGCGTGCGATATGGAGGCGCTGAACCATGCCGCGTGAGAACGTCCCTACCTTCCGCTCAGCATCGGCGGACAGAGCCACCTTTTCCAACACCTTAGCCACCTGCGCATTGCGCTCACGCCCAGGAACTCCTTGAATGTCCGCGAAGAAACACAGATTCTCGCGAGCGCTCGCGCGCGGGTAAAAGCCAAGATCACCACCGAGGACGATTCCGAGAGACTTTCGAGCCTCATAGGGAGAACGTATCGCGTCAATACCACCGACGTAGATCTGCCCGGAGGTGGGCAACAACAGAGTCGAGCAAATCTTAACGAGGGTTGTCTTGCCCGCACCGTTTGGACCGAGCAACGCATGGATCTGACCCGTCTGGATAGAAAGCGAAACTCCTTTAAGCGCCTGGACGGCTCCCCGGTCAAAGTGCCGCGACACATCAATGGCGTCAAGCACGACCCCCGAATCAACGCTATGCGTCATGCATACCTCCACAACCAAGGACGTCATTTGCGGCGAGATCGGCGATCCGCTCAGCGCTATCATCCTTACCTAGTTCCAATAATGACGCTACATCGATTTCCCTCGAGCTACGCATGGCTCCAACAGCCCCAATGACATGGAATCGCCAGAATGCGCCGTTTCCCCTATTTCCAACATTAAATTACATGGCTCTTTAGAACTATTCCACTTGGCGAATCAACTGATTGCTATCCATTCTGCGTGATACCTCGGGCCACACTCCGCGGACAGTGTTTCGTCAACTGCTTTGGATACGGTCACCTGCGATCCACACTAGAACGGAAATGCGCAGGCTACATGCGTCAAAGAAGCGCTAAGACCGTTACTCCCACATACTCCTACAGGAACCCTGACGATCCTTAGGCGCCCGCGATGTTACCGGTTCCACGCGCGTTCGACACCCGCCCGCGCTCGCCCACACTTCGGGTGCGATGCGGGCGGTCTGGTTCCACGCCCACGGCTTTCAAGTCGGCGCGCAGGTTCTTCGGCAAGGAGAATTGCACGTCCTCCTGGACGGTGGTCACGGGAACAACCTCCGTGTAGCCGCGGGCTTTGAGCGCCTCGACCACGTCTCGCACGAGGATCTCCGGTACGGATGCCCCCGAAGTCACGCCCACAGTCATGGCACCCTCAAACCACTCAGGCTTGAGCTCGTCAGCCTTGTCCACGCGGTAGGAGGCGCCGGCTCCCGCCTCGAGCGCCACCTCCATGAGGCGCACAGAGTTCGAGGAGTTGGCCGAACCGACGGTAATGACCACGTCCGATTCGGGTGCCATCTTCTTGACCGCCACCTGGCGGTTCTGGGTGGCGTAGCAGATGTTGTCGCTCGGAGGGTCGATGAGGTTCGGGAAGCGGTTGCGCAGCGCGCGCACGATCTCCATGGTCTCATCCACCGATAGGGTGGTCTGCGAAATCCACGCCACCCGATCCGGGTCGCGCACCTCAATGCTGGCAACGTCCTCAATCCCGTTGACGATGTGGATGTGGGAGGGTGCCTCGCCGTACGTGCCCTCCACCTCCTCATGTCCGGTGTGACCGATGAGGAGGATATCGTAGTCGTCGTCGGCAAAGCGGATGGCCTGCTTGTGAACCTTGGTTACCAGC
>JALEWQ010000099.1 GCA_022783305.1 Trueperella sp.
CCACCTCGAGCGACTGGGCAGGAGCCTCGGTCAGTCGGTCAACCACTACAACGCCGCCGTCAGCTCCATCGAATCACGGCTCCTCGTCTCGGCGCGCTCGCTGTCCTCTCTCCAGCCGAGCGCGCCACACAAGCTGGACGCCCCGCCGCCCGTGGCTGAGGACAGCGCCCAGATTACGGCCTTCCGCTCCCCCGAGCTGTCGAACAGGGAGGGGGTGGCGCCAGAAGTGAGCGTGAGATGAACGAGGCGTAAGCTCCGCCCCGCCCGGGCAGCTCACCGGCCCTTGTTGCGCATCATCGCCCTGCGCCCCGCCTGGTTGTCGCGGGTTCGTTGGCGATCGTCCTGGCGGGCGATGCGAGCGGACTTGCGCGCACTGTTGCGAACGGCTTCGGCCCTCATGCGGATGAAGCGCTCCACTTCGTCCGGGTCGAGCGTCCCGTCGTCCATGGCGGCACTGACCGCACACCCGGGCTCACCGGTGTGCGAGCAGTTTGAAAAGCGGCAACGCAGTTGGGAGATCCCGGGGAAGACGGTATCGACCGCGTCCACGTCAGCCACCGCGCCCACGGCACGCACGCCGGGGTTATCGATAATGATGAACTGGGGCGTGGCGAAAACCTGCCGGTGAGTTGTGGTGTGCCTGCCTTTGGCGTCAGTTTCGCGCACCTCGCCCACCGCGGCAGATGCACCCGTCAGTAAATTGATCAGCGTCGTCTTGCCTGCCCCCGAGCGCCCCAGCACGCACATCGTTGCGCCTTGAGGGATCTCGGCTGCCAGGTCTGCGACCGTCTCCTCGTCCAGCGCGGAGACGAACCGGACGTGGGGGAACTTCGCCTCGAGCGGGCCGCGGAACCGTGAGATTTCCTCGTCGTCCACCAGGTCGGTCTTGGTGCACACGATCCATGGCTCTACTCCCGCGCTCTCCGCGAGCGCAGCCAGTCGCTCCACGCGCCCAAGCGAGAAGGTGGGAACAAACGGCTCAATGACCAGTGCGATGTCCACGTTCGCCGCAATCAGCTGTTCTTTTGAGTCCCGCCCGGCAGACGGGCGTGTGATGAGGGTACGGCGTGGCACGAGGGCGTGGACGCGCTCGTCGTCGAGCATGAGCCAATCCCCCACAGCCGGCGGATAGTCCTCTCCGTAGGCGGACATCAACGCACCATCGACCTTGAGGCGCAGGTCGGCGCGCGGCTCGCCGTCGTCGGTCACGGAAACGACGTCGACGTGGCTCTTGTGCACGTTGACCACGCGCGCCAGCGACAGCGGCATGCCGCTCATCGCGGATTCCACGGCCACGTGGGCGCGCCAGGCGGGGCTCCACCCCACGCTCACAATTTCACTCAATCAATACTCACTTTCGATCCGCGTCGCCTAGGCGCCCGCGATGTTGCCGGTCCCGCGCGCGTTCGATACCCGGCCGCGCTCGCCCACGCTACGTGCGCGATGCGGGCGGTCGGGTTCCACGCCCACGGCCTTCAGATCGGCGCGCAGGTTCTTCGGCAGGGAGAACTGCACATCCTCCTGGACGGTGGTCACAGGAACAACCTCCGTGTAGCCGCGGGCCTTGAGCGCCTCGACCACGTCTCGCACGAGGATCTCCGGAACGGACGCCCCCGAGGTCACGCCCACGGTCATGGCGCCCTCGAACCACTCGGGTCTAAGCTCGTCGGCTTTGTCCACGCGGTAGGAGGCGCCGGCTCCCGCCTCCAGCGCCACCTCCATGAGGCGCACCGAGTTCGAGGAATTTGCCGAGCCAACGGTGATGACCACGTCTGATTCGGGTGCCATCTTCTTGACCGCCACCTGGCGATTCTGGGTGGCGTAGCAGATGTTGTCGCTCGGCGGGTCGATGAGGTTGGGGAAGCGTTCACGCAGGGCACGCACGATCTCCATGGTCTCGTCCACTGAAAGGGTGGTCTGCGAAATCCACGCCACCCTATCCGGGTCGCGCACCTCCACCCCCGCCACGTCCTCGATCCCGTTGACGATGTGGATGTGGGAGGGTGCCTCGCCGTACGTGCCCTCCACCTCCTCATGTCCGGTGTGACCGATGAGGAGGATATCGTAGTCGTCGTCGGCAAAGCGGATGGCCTGCTTGTGAACCTTGGTTACCAGC
>JALEWQ010000141.1 GCA_022783305.1 Trueperella sp.
TTCGGCGTCGCGCAGGGCCCGGGCGGCAAGCCCTCCCTGGTAGGGCTGAAAGCCGACGGCGACCTTTACATTTACGCCACGAACGGCGCGGGCGCGTTCACCAAGACCTCCCACCCGGCGGGCAACTACGCTCACCTCAAGGGCGCCACGTTCGTGGGCGACTGGAGCGGCTCGGGCTACTCGGACGCGATCGCGATCGGCGCGGACAACAACCTCTACTACTACGCTGACATCACCGAGGGTGGCTACGGCAAGCGCGCCCGCATCGGTAGCCGGTGGAGCGCGATGGCCCAGCTCGAGCTCGGCTACTCCGAAGGCAACCTGCACCGCTTCTACGCGATCACGAAGGGCGGGTTGCTCTACACCTACGGCTACGAGGTGAAACCCGGGGCGTCGGCGACGCGCTCGGCGCAGGCGCGCTAACGGGTGATTGCCTCACGATCGGCGGCCCTGCCCACCCACCAAAGAGTGAGCGCAACCACGCCGGTAAAGCACACCGTGCCGATTGCCCACATCATTGTGGGCGTGAGCGGCATGTCCCACCACCACTGTACGTTCCAGTCAAGGTTGAGCGGGCGGTGGCCGGAGGCGCCCATCACGTAGCGCCACAGCACGGAGTGCAGGTAGAAGGTCTGAACGAACACGATCCCGCCCCCATACACGATGAGCTGGGCACGGGAGAGCGGCACGCCCTTTTGCAAGGCGAGCAGGAGGAAAATGAGCACCGCGAATAGTGGCAGGATGTATCGCGGCTGGTAGTCCCCGAGCGTGGCGAAGTTGCCGGAGACCACCATGATCGTGGGAATGGCTGCCATCGCGAGCGCCACGATACCGGCGGAGAGCCAAGTGCGCCGGTTTCCCCGGCGAAGCCCGGCGAGTACGACGACGAAGGACAGGACCATCGCCAAATACTGCAGGCCCGCCTCGACCGGCACGTCGAACCATCCGGGACCGAATTCCACGCCGACCAGGCCCGCAAAAAAGCGCGGCAGGTCAACGATGGTCTTACCGAGCAGGACCACACGGTTCGAGGCCTCTCCCATCGCCTCCGATTGCACGCCGTGGGACAGGCGGAGCAGGGCAGAGACGACACCGATGAGCGAGGCGACTCCGGCCATCGCCCATTGGGGAACGTCCTTCCGCTCCTTGGGGACGGCGGCGGCCATCGCGACCGAGACGACCGCGAGGTAGAACGCCGCGTCCGCGCGTGACCCGGCCGCCAAGACGGCTCCGACGCCCGCAAGCGCCAGCAACACCCAGCGTCGGCGGCCCTCGGTGGTGAGGGATCCGAAGAGTGCGGCGGCGTATGCGAACACGCCCACGATCGACCACGAGGTGGGGTTGATCGAGGTGATGAAGTAGATGCCCATCGGCACCCACGAACCCAGCATCGCAAGCGCATAAGCAGTCCGGTGCTCCCGGCGTAGCAACGCGCCGATCGCACCCAGCACGCCGGTGGCGATGACGGCGTTGAGCGTGCGCATTAACACGACTGACGTAGGCACAAAGTGGCCAACCAGCGCGTGCTGGGTTCGGTAGTAGAGGTGGGGATATCTGCCGTCGTCGTAGCGAGCCGAATACGTTTCGACATCGTTGGCCGCCGGGATCGTACATCCGGCGGAAACCCCCGGCTCGAACCGAGTACACGACACGCCGCGAGCGACTGGCACGGGAACGCTCACCTTCTCGATTCCGTTGATGTCTCGCACCTGGCACGAGCCGTCCGCCGGGCGCGGGCACCAGATCGAGCCCATGTGGTAATCCTCGTCCGGACTACCCCCAACCGGGGAGGCGAAGACCCAGGCCATCGCCGTACCCAAAACGAACAGGGTGAGGATGGCGCCGAACAGCCACGTGCGCAGGCGGCCCCTACTGGGCGTTCGCGCGGGCTTGACCTCAGGCATTGCTTCGTCTGCCACGTCAGTTCACCTCGCCTTCGGACGCCGAGTCGGCGGCGTCGTTACCTCGGCCCACCAGGGCGGGCTCCTGACGGTTCACGATCCACCACAGGGTCATGCCGACGACGCCGGCAAAGCACGCCACGCCGATCACCCAGACTGCCATGGGGCTGACGGGGATATCCCACCACCATTCGATCGTGCTATTGAGGTTAAACGGACGCTCCCCCGCCGAACCTGTCACGTAGCGCCACAGCACTGAGTGCAGGAAGTATCCATGGATGAAGACGATGAGCGCGCCGTACACACCGAGCTGGATGCGAGAGAACGGCGCTTCCTTCTGCTGCGCCAGCATGAAGAAGATGAGCACGGCATACAGCGGCAGGATGTAGCGCGGCTGATAGTGGCCAAGGAACGGATACAGTCCCACCACAACGACGGCAGTGGGGATTCCCCCGAGGCCTCCGGCAATCGTGGCCGAGCTCAACCACTTGCGCCACGTCCCGCCGCGCAGGCCGGCAAAGACCACGCTGAAGGATGCGACGACCGCGAGAAGCTGAACCGAGGTAGGCACGGGGACGTCGAACCACCCCGGCCCGTAGTCGCGACCAACCATGCCGGCCAAGTAGCGCGGCAGATCGATGAGGGTCTCGACCAAGAGGCGCGGGCTGTAAAGCGCGGAGTCGTCCGTCTTGTTCTGCAGTACCGCGGTGATGTTGCCTCCCCAGCGCAACACGCTGACGATGACAGCGAGCACGGACGGCGCCAGGGCCAGCGTCCACTGCGGAATGGCCCGCCGGGACATCGGGATGGCAAACACGAGTGCTAGGGAGATGACGAAGATGTAGAACGGGGAATCGAAGCGCGATCCGACCGTCATGATAATGCCGACCACGGACAACCCAAGTAGTACCCACCGGCGCCTCCCCTCGGTGGTGAGGGAGCCAAAAAGACCGGCGGCGTATGCGAGCACTCCCACGATCGACCACGCGCTCGGATTGATCGACGCGATGAAGTAGATCCCCATCGGCACCCACGCGCCCAGCATCGAAAGCGCGTAGGCCGCCCGGTGCTCCCGGCGTAGGAGCGCACCGATCGTGCCGAGCACGACTGTGGCAATAAGGACGTTAAGCGTTCGCATTGACAGGACGGCGGTCGGCACGGACTCCACCGTGAGCGCGTGTTGGACGCGATAGTAGAGCCGAGGGTACAAGCCGTTGTCGAAGCGATACGTGTAGGCAGTCTTGTTGTTGTCCATTGCCACCGCACAATCCGCGGATTCCTCCGCCTTGAATCGGTGACACAGGGAGGATAGTGCGACGGGCTGAGGCACGAGCACCTGCGTTTTTCCATCGACGACGTCGACCTGGCACGATTCGGCGACGGGGCGCGGGCACCAGATCGAGCCCATGTGGTAGTCGTCATCAGGGCCACCGCCCAGCGAGGAGGCCAACACCCACGCGGCCCCCGTCCCCAAAATGAGGGCGATGAGCAGGCCGACGAAGAGTAGCTGCCGGCGGCGGGGGCGCTCATGCCTGCCGCGATTGGGGGACGCGACGTCGTCGGTGCCCGCGGCGGGCAGCGAATCCGCCGGCACCTCACGCATTAGCTCATCACCACGCTACGAATCGCGAGGAGGAAGCTACGGCCGTAACGGGTGGTCGGCTCAAGGATCGCGCTTTCCGCCCACTCGTTCCACGCGTTGATGAAGACGATGCGCTCGGCTTGGCTACGATCTGACACCGCGTCCACCAGCTCCTTGACCCAGCGGTGGAACGTGTAGGGGTTCGAGCCGTACCACACGTCCGGCTTCCATTGACGCCGGGCCGTGTTATCGAAGGCGACCATCGCCCCCGGATAGTGCCCGCGCTCAAGCTGGCGCGCGTTCTGAATCGACGCCTCGGCCGTGGCCTGGTAGCTCATGAAGTTTCCACGCCAGCGATGATCCATCCCCACGCGCGACGCCGGGCCTGCCACCCACGGCAAGTTGTGCGGCGGGAACTCGAGCGTTCCGTCCAGTCCGAGCTCGAAGGCGTCCCCCACGATTGAGTCGAAATCCCGTGCCACCGCCACGGCCAGCACCATGATTTCGCCGACCCCGGCGGCACGAGCCCGCTCACGCCACGTGACCACGACCTCGGGGAAGTTGTCCATCTGACCAGGTCTGTAGACGGCGAGCAACGGCTTGCCGTCCACGCGGATGTAACGTTCGTCGGCGAGGAAGTCCATGACGTCATCGATGAAGTCCTCCGCCGGGACCGTGTCGTAGTCCTGCCCGATGAGGATGTCGGCCTCGTGGCCGTCCCAACGGCGGGTCCAGTTTTCGTTGGCCCACATGAGGCAGTAGGGCATGTCGACGTCGGAGGCGTGGAGCTTCTCGATCGGCAGGTTGAGCAGGCGCTGCCCGGCAAACCAATAATAGTAGTACATGAAACCGGCAATCGCGTGTTCGCGGGCCAGGTCGGTCTGCCGCTGGCGCACCTCGTCAATGCGGAGGTCATAAAAGCCGAGTTCCGTGGGGATCTTTGGCTGGTAGTGGCCCCGGTATGCCGGCACAGCGCCGGTCACGTTCGACCATTCGGTAAAGCCTGTCCCCCACCACTGGTCGTTTTGCTCGGAGGGGTGGAACTGCGGCAGGTAGAAGGGGATGATCGTGGCGCGTTCCGTGCGCGGGGCGCTCATGGCAAAGCGCTGGCCGCCGCCCTCGCCGCCGAGGCGCTTGCGCATGGCCGGCAGCTCGCCGGCCTCAGCCAGCACGAGCCCCGCCTCCTCAGCCACGATGCCAATGATGCGTTCGATGGCATGTGCCGTGGTGCCGTCCACCTGGCCGGCTTCCTCGTCAAAGTCGTCGGCCACGAGGTTGAACGCCCGCAAGCCCTGGAGAACGAAGCCGCGCACCCAGTACATGGATCCGGCGGCGAAGCGCAGAGCATCGGGCTCGATCGCCATCTCGATACGACGCATTAGTTGCTCGACGATGCGCTGGTCTCCGCCCCAATACTTCTTCCCCACCACGTTGCCGGTGGCGGTGATCAGCCCCAGGGCGTGGTCTGCGGCGAACGCGTCGAGGATGTCCGCAACCCGCTCCGGGGTTCCGAGTAGATCGCTGAGAAACTGGTCCTTCCACGCATCCCCAGATTCGTTGAAATCGGTGTGCTCCTCACGCCACGCGGAACGCTTGGTGTGAACCTTCAAGATGAGCTCGTAGGGGTTGAGCACCTCGGCATTGACGAGCTGAACCAGGGGGAAGATGTCCCGCCCATGGTTGTCCACCTCGAAGCAGGCGAAGTTCTTCATGTTCGCCAGGCCTTCCGGCGCCGGGATCGCCTCGCCCGACGCGTTGGTGACGACCACATCGAACTCGACCGGGATGTTCGCCAGGTGGTCGTAGAGCTCGCCCAAGAGCTCGGGGTAGAAGCAGTGGATGACTACGCCCACGCGCGCGGGTGCGCCGAACGGGATCTGGGGGTCAATGCGCCAGGCATCGGGGAATCCCGAGTTCTGCCTGCCACCCTGGCGGGCAACGAAGTTGCTAAAGTCCGCCGGATGCCGTGCGACCTCTCCGAAAATATTGCCGTGCAGAATGAGGTTCGCGCCCGCGTTGCGCGCCCGGGAGCTGACGTATTCGATCCGTCGGCCGAGCCCGTCCCTGGAGATTCTCACTGCCTACCACTCCTCAATCTCTACACCGAATTCTTCACGCACATATTCGCGCACGAGGTCTCGCTCCGACGCCGTGGACGGATCCGTCATCACCGTCCGCTTGACCATGGGCATGCCGTGCTCGATCAGCTGCTTCCACGCCACCATGGTGGGGTTAGCGTACGGCACGCCGAGCTCGAAGTCGCTCACCCACTCGTCTATCGAATAGGCATGCTCGTCCGCGTGCCGGGAAAGCCCCAGCTCGTAACGGCGCACCACATCCATCTTCGTTGGCTCCACCCGGATGCTGTTGAAGAACCGCACCCACGGATCATCGGCCAAGATCCCGCCCCGGAAGGCCAGGAAATACGACTGGGTGTGGCTAGCGATCTGATGGGAGCCCGTCAGCCCGCGAATGTCTGGGCCGGGCACGCAGGCCCACTCGAGCAGGTCGTCGATGGGCGCGAACGGCCCCATCATCGAGTCATTGGTCAGTAGCACGACGTCGGCCGCGCGCGCCCCAGGCAGGACACCAAGGCCGGTGGCCCAGGAGCCGAAGTCGTAGCCGAGATTCGGGCGTCGTACCACGATGGCACCCTCCGGGACGCCATGCGGGAATTGAAGCGGCCCGTCTACCTCGGCCGTCGAGATAACGACGGGCAGGAAACCCGCATGCTCGAGCGCGCCCAAGTATTCGGACAGGGACCTGCGCTGAGCCGCCTCCGTGCTGAATTGGGCGACGAGCGCGAGCCTGTGGGCATCCGCGATGGAGCCGATATCCCCGCGTTCGACGCGCACCTGTCCCGTGGAAACCTCGCTCACAAGGGGACGGTTTTTTCGCGTTCGCACTACAGCAGCTCCTTCACCCGCCGCAGCGGCGCCGTAAGCCTCCACGAGGTGGAATTGCGTACGCGGCGAAGCTGATCGTAAGCCCGGCGGGCGTCGTTTTCCCGGCGGGCCAGCTCATGCTTGAGCTGCATATTCTCGGCCCCCAGCTCCCCGAGCTGCCGCTTGGCCTCGTGCAGGGCGGAGCGCAACTGTCGAATCTCTTCAGCCGGATCCATTTATGCCTCCTTCTTGCCGCGGAGCGCCGTGGATATCGCCGGGCTCCAATCGCCGGTCACCTTCACCAGCCCAACCTCGTCGCCCACAGAATCGGAGCGCACGATAAACTCCGCCTCACGATCCGAGTAATCGTAGGTGTGCCCGCCGTCCAAGAGGGCCGTAGAAATGGAATAGGTTCCGGGCTGGATGATGAGTGGGTTGATCCTGAAATCGACGAATGACTCACCCTCGGGGATCGTGTAGAGCACGCCTCCGATCCGCGAGTTGGGACCGGCGAGAAAGAGCCCGGATTCGTGGACGATCGCCAAGCCCACTTCGACGTTGCGTAGCTCGGTACGCGAGGTGATGTTGATGCGGATGGTGACATCCTGGCCGGGATGAACGAAGTTCACCTCGTTGCCCTCGGCGTCGAAGAGTTCGACCGACGTCATGCGCGCCTCACCGCTTCCCTGACGTATCGCCCCCAGGTCGGCATTGGCATTACCGGGCTCTTTAGTGCTCTGGCGCCGATCGTTCTCGATCTCGTTGACGCGCGCGATGTAGCTGGTGACGACGTCGTCGACCTCGCCGATCATCTGCATCTTGCCATGATCAAGCCACACGGCCTCGTCGCACAGCTCGCGGGCGAGAGCCAGGGAGTGGGTGACGAGGGCGATCGTGGTGCCCTTGCGGCGAAGTTCGTAGAGGTGGTCGAAGCACTTGCGCTGGAAGTCCTCGTCTCCCACTGCGATGATCTCATCGACGATGAGGATCTCGGGATCAACTGCTACGGCGGCGGCGAAACCGAGCCGGACGGTCATGCCGGAGGAGTAGATCTTGACGGGGACGTCGATGAAGTCCCCGATGTCGGCGAAGTCGATGATCCAGTCCACCGACTCCTCGATCTGCTTCTTCGTGCGCCCCAGGATCGCGCCGTTGAGGTAGATGTTCTCCCGGCCGGTGAGCTCCCCGTGGAAACCCGCGCCGAGCTCGAGCAGCGCGTCAACTCGGCCGGACACGAGCGCTGTGCCCGATGATTGGCGGTAGACCCCGGCAAGGATCTTGAGCATGGTGGACTTGCCCGAACCGTTGTGGCCGACCAGCCCGAAGGTTGATCCGCGCGGCACTTCAAACGACACGTTTTCGAGCGCGGTGAAGGTCCGCTTCGAGCGTGACTTGCCGCGCACGAAACGCTCCTTTGCGGTGGAGCGACGATCAGCCGTGACCTCGAAGGTTTTCCACAGGTCGCGGACGATGATGGCGGGATCTTGAGTCATTAGAGCCTCTCTCCCAGGTCGGTGCCGTACTTGCGGTAGACGAAGACTGCGAGGGCGAACACTATGCCGGTCCAGCCAACGATGGACACCCACTGACCGATCGAGCCGGGCTCGAGCCCATAGCACAAGTCACGGAAGAGGATGACGAACTCGGCGAAGGGAGTATTGGAGATCAGGAGCTGGAGTGGGATCCCGTGCCAGGCCTGCGGGGCGATCGACGGCGGGTAGATGATAGGCGTGAGGTAGAACAGGAGCTGCAGGGCCACGCTGATCAGGTGCGCCATGTCGCGCACGTGAGCATTCCAGACGGCAAAGATGACCGAAAAGGACCACGTAAACACGGTGTAGATCGCGAACAGTGGCAGGATGAGGAGCCAGGTCCAGCTCACGTTCAGGAACACGAGCAAGACCGTCAGCAGAAGCCCGATCTCAATGAGGGACTGGACGCCAATCGCCAGGCCAGCTCCAATCACCGGCGTGTAAGACGGGAAGTAGACTTTCTGGAGGAGTCCGCCACAGCTGAGCAGGCCGTTCATGCCCGCGTTCACGGAGTTTTGGAAGAACCCCCACATCGTCAGGCCCGCGAAGAACCACAGGGCGAAGACGGGTTGCCCATGCGGGCCGCCCATCGGCGGCACCTGCATGCGGAAAATGATGGAGAAGATGAGGCTGTAGATACCCAAGGTCGCCAGCGGAACGACCAGGCTCCACAGCCACCCGAGCAGAGTGCCGTTGAACTTCGATTTCAAGTCGCGGTTGCCGAACGCCTTGATGAGCGTCCATTGGGAGAAAATCGACTTCTCATGGCGAATCTCCATGTATTGTGTCGCCACTAGCTACGCTCCTCGTTCCCGCATCCGTGGGGTCTCGACAATGCTTGCCCCATAGCCTAACTCATCTTCGGGCACGTCGGCCCGAGTCCGCGCCCCTGTCCGGGCGTTCCCCACCTAGTTCGCGTCGCCGATCACCAGGCGGGGGGTTCCCACCCACAGGGCCGGATCCGTGACGCGCCGGCCGTCGAAGAGCACCTTGATGCCGGGGAAGTCGGCCGGGGTGATCGTCTTGTACTGGGCGTGGTCGGCCTGCAC
>JALEWQ010000010.1 GCA_022783305.1 Trueperella sp.
GTGCGCAAAGGCTAACCTTGAACTATGTCTAGGATCCTTTCAGCTGTCGCTTGGCCGTATGCAAACGGGCCGCGCCACATCGGCCACGTCGCCGGGTTTGGTGTGCCCTCGGACGTCTTCTCCCGCTACATGCGAATGCGCGGCAACGACGTGCTGATGGTCTCTGGTACGGACGAGCATGGTACCCCGATCTTGGTGGCGGCCGACAAGGCGGGCGTGACCCCGCAGGAGCTGGCGGATCAGAACAACCGCATCATCGTGGAGGACCTCGTCAAGCTCGGCCTGTCCTACGACCTGTTCACCCGAACCACCACCGGCAACCACGAGCGCGTGGTGCAGGACCTGTTCCGCGGGTGCCTGGCCAACGGATACATGTTGGTCGAGGAGACGCCGGTTGCGATCGACCCGAAGACTGGCAACACACTGCCGGACCGCTACATCGAAGGCACCTGTCCGATCTGCGGCGCGTCGGGCGCACGCGGTGACCAGTGCGACACGTGCGGCAACCAGCTCGACCCGCAGGACCTCATCGACCCGATCTCCAAGGTTTCGGGGCTGGCGCCGCAGTTCCAGGAGACTGAACACTACTTCCTCGACCTGCCCGCGCTAGCCGACGCGCTCGGCACGTGGCTTGACGGCGTGGAGGAGGACGGCAAGTGGCGCCCGAACGTCATCGCGTTCTCCAAGCATCTGCTCGACGACGTCCGTCCGCGCGCCATGACGCGTGACATCACGTGGGGAATCCCCGTCCCCGGCTGGGAGAGTAAGCCGAATAAGCGGCTGTACGTGTGGTTTGACGCCGTCGTCGGATACCTGTCGGCGTCGATCGAGTGGGCCCGGCGTCGTGAGGCGGCCGGCACCGGCTCGGCGGAGGACTGGAAGAAGTGGTGGACGGATCCGGAGGCGCTGTCCTACTACTTCATGGGCAAGGACAACATCGTATTCCACTCGCAGATCTGGCCCGCGGAGCTGCTCGCCTACAACGGTGAGGGCGCCAAGGGCGGCACGCCGGGGGAGATGGGGCATCTCAACCTGCCTACCCAGGTGGTGGCGTCGGAGTTCCTGACGATGGAGGGCAAGAAGTTCTCCTCGTCGAAGAACGTGGTGATCTACGTGCGCGACGTGCTCGAGCGTTACCAGCCTGATGCCCTGCGCTACTTCATCTCGATCGCCGGGCCTGAGACGCAGGATGCGGACTTCACCTGGTCGGAGTTCCTGCGCCGCAACAATTCGGAGCTGGTGGCCGGCTGGGGTAACCTCGTCAACCGCACTGCGGCGATGATTGCGAAGAACTTCGGCGAGATCCCGGCTCCGGGCGAACTGGAGGACATCGATCGTGAGCTGCTCGACGCCGTCGGCGCGGGCTTCGACACGGTGGGTGACCTCATCGCGGGCCACGCTCAGCGCGCGGCGCTGGCGGAGATCATGCGGCTGGTGGGCGAGGCGAATGCCTACGTGGCTCGTACCGAACCTTTCAAGCTCAAGGCTCCCGAGCAGCGCGAGCGTCTCGCTACCGTTCTCAACACGCTCATTCAGGCCGTCTCGGATCTGAACACGATGATGTGCGTGTTCCTGCCGCATTCGTCCAACACGATTGACGCCGTTCTCGGAGGCCCGGGCGACATCGCGCCCATGCCGCAGATCGTGGAGACTACCGACCTCGACACGGGTCACCCCTACCCGATCATCACGGGCGATTACGCTAACGTGCGCCCGTGGGAGCGTCGGGTCGTGGTGCCCGGAACCCCGATCGCGAAGCCGAAGCCGGCGTTCGTCAAGCTCGACGAGTCGATTGTGGCCGAGGAGCTTGAGCGCCTGGGGATCGAACAGTGAGCGACTCGGCGTCGAAGAAGGACCGCAAGCGGGCGTTTCCGGAGGTTCCGGCCCCGCTGGCGGTCCCGATCGTCGACAACCACACCCACATTTACCCGGACCCCGCGCCGGAGCCCGGCCAGGACGCGCCCATCCAGCTCGTGAACAACGCCGGCGCGTGGAAGCCGCCTCTCCTGCTGGAGAACTTGCGGGAGGGCATGGCGCGTGCGGGTGTGCGGGCGGCGATCAGCTCTGGGTGCGAGTACCCGGCACTCGAGTGGACGGTCGAGCTTGCCCGTTCGTGTCCCGAGATCTGGGCGGCGCTCGCCATTCACCCTAACGAGGCCGCCATGCACGCGGGGGTGCGCGAAGTTGCCCCTGACGGGCTCGCGCCACGGGTGGAAGAACACCACTCGATCCCGTTGCAGGACGCGATCACGCGCGTTGCCGAGCTTTGCGCCGACGACGCCGTGGTGGCGGTTGGCGAGACGGGCTTGGACTACTTCCGTACGGGCGAGGAGGGCAGAGCCGCGCAGAAGCGTTCCTTCCGAGAGCACATCGCTCTTGCGAAGGAGCTGGGCAAGCCTTTGCAGATTCACGATCGCGACGCGCACGCCGACGTCGTCGAAATCTTAAAGCGTGACGGCGCCCCGGAGCGCACCGTTTTCCACTGTTTCTCCGGCGACGCCGACCTCGCAGCCGTGTGCCGGGAGCAGGGCTGGTACGCCTCCTTCGCCGGGACTGTGACGTATCCTGCGAACGCCTATCTGCGTGAGGCTTTCGAGGTGCTGCCCGATGAGCTCGTGCTTGTGGAGACGGACGCCCCCTACCTCACGCCGGTGCCCTACCGCGGCCAGCCGAACGCGGCGTGGGCTGTCGTATATACAGCTGCCTACCTGGCTGAGCTCCTGCTCGTGCCGCTGGCGGACTTTTGTGCGAAGGTGGACGCGACCACGCGCGAGGTGTACGGCATCTGAAGCAAAACCCGAGGTGGGAGGCCAAAATCGGGTCTTTCGTCCCGGTCTTCTGGGGTGGGTTCTTCAATAGACAAAGACCGGCTCTACCGATCTGCGTCTTCTCGGCATAAGCGCGGCGTGGGTGGCCGGGCGGGCGAACGCTGTGGGGCGGGCGTGAGACTCGCGTGCGATAGTTGCTCGGGAGGGGCAGAGTCAGAAGGGAACCGACACAAATCCACGATCTGCTTGTCACATCGGGCACAACCCAGTTGCGATTAATAACAATTTGATTACAATCGATTGCGTTGATGTAAACGCGGGGCGCACATTATCCGCGCGCAAGTTGACTGGAGAAGTTTTGACAGATCATTCAACCGAT
>JALEWQ010000026.1 GCA_022783305.1 Trueperella sp.
GACCGCGAAAATGATAGGCAATACTCTGAGCACGGTTTCACCCTAGTTCACTTTCTCGCGGAACTGTAGCGCTCACGCCGACAGCGAGATGAGCAAGATGACGGCGTAGTACAGTTCGAACAGCCCGGTGTTGCGAAGCACGGCAATGAGGTCGCGGCCCGCGGCTCCCCTCAGCACGGGCGGGATCAGGAATAGCGGGCCGAGGGCGATAGCAATCGAACCCATGAGGGCCTGCCAATGGCCGATCCCGATCACGACGGCGCTGGCCAGCGCACCGACGATCATGGCCACGTAGGCCCAGCGAGCCCGCGTGTCGCCGAGGCGGACGGCGAGCGTGTGCTTACCGGTGACGGAATCGGTGGGGATGTCGCGGATATTGTTGATCATGAGTAGCGCGCAGGCGATCAGCCCCACGCCCGTGGCCGCGACCCAGGACATCCAAGGTGCGGTGCCGGTTTGGGTATAGGTGGTGGCGACGGTTGCCATGTAGCCGAAGAAGATCATGACGAACACCTCGCCCAGGCCCATGTAGCCGTAGGGGTGCTTTCCTCCCGTGTAGTACCAGGCGGCGAGGATCGCCGCCCCGCCCGCGGCGATGAGCCACCATTGGCCGGACAGTGCAACGAGAGTGAGGCCGGCCGCGGCGCCGAACGCGAAGCAGATGAAGGCGGCGGACTTAACCACCTGCGGGGAGGCCTTGCCGCCGCCGGTGAGCCGGGGCGGGCCACTGCGGACGTCGTCGGTGCCGCGTATCCCGTCGGAGTAGTCGTTGGCGAAGTTGACCCCGATCTGGAAAAAGAGTGCGACCGCCGCGGCGAGCAGCGTGCGGGGCAGAGAGAAGCCGCCCTCGTAGACGGCCACCGCGCAGCCCGCCACGACCGGGGAAACCGCCGCGGGGAGCGTGCGGATTCGCGCGCCTTCGAACCAGTCGTTGAGGGTCGCCATGTGTTCCTGCCTTTCAGCCGTCGCTATTCTACAACCCGAGGTAGCCTTCGACGGCCTCGGCGAGCGCCCGCCGGTTGACCTTGCCGGAGTCCGTCATCGGCAGGCCCCCAATGTCGCTCACGCCGACGACGTAGGTGGGCGCCCAGCCCTCGCCCAGCTCGAGCTTGACCCAGCTGCGCATCACCGTGATGTCGCAGCTCTGTGCGGCGTTGACCGCGTCGTCGACGACGGCGACCACCGCCTCCCCCCATTCCGGGTGCGGGACTCCAACGACGACGGCGCGGTGGCCGGTCTTCGCCAGGGACTCCTCGATGAGGTTGGGCATGACGGTGAGCCCGCCGGTGGTGATGGCGTCGTCGATCCGGCCCAGGACCTCGAGCGCGCCGCCGGTGATGCGGCCGGCGTCGCGGGTGAGGTGTGTGGCGGGGGAGCCGGGAGCGCGCAGGCGCGCGGGCGGGTCGAATCCCTCGTCAGTGCCGAGGTAGCAGGTGGCGACGACGGTGCCGCGCAGGGCGATCCGCCCGTCGTCGATCAGGATTTCGGTGTCGCCGATGGGGTGCCCGTCGTAGACGCAACCCCCGCAGGTCTCGGTCATGCCGTAGGAAGTGTGGACCGTCAGGCCGGCGGCGCGGGCGGCGTCCAGCACAACCGTGTCCGCCGCCGCGCCCCCGACCAGCACGGTCGCCCCACGAAGGGCCCCCGTCAATTCAGGGTCGGCGAGGATGCGGCGCAACTGGGTGGGGACCACGGAGAGGTAGGTAGGCACTGGCTCGGCGCCATCCGGGGCGGAGCCGGCCGGGCGCAACGCGCCGCGAATGGCAGCCGGCTCAGCGAGGTTGATGTAGGCCGGGCGCAGCGCCGCCGCGCGCTGCGGGGTGGCCCCGGCGGCGAGAGCCTCGAGCTCGGCGAGGCAACTGCGGGCGACGGTCTGGAATCCGGCGATGTGGTCGAGGGGAAGCTGGCACACCCAGCGGCCAGGCCCGCCGAAGGCGGCGTGGGTCGCGTGGGCGGAGGCTATGAGGGACTGCCATGACAGGGCAACGATCTTGCCCTGCCCGGTGGTTGAGCCGGAGGTGCGCATGAGCAGGCCCGTGCCCGCGGGGACGGGAAAGCCTTCCGCCTGAAAACCGGCGATCTCATCGGCCACGGCCCGCCGGTCGGTTCCGGGGGCGACCACGAACAGCGGTTCGGGGTCGCCCCCGGCCAGCCACGTGCGAAGGGCGGCCATGACGGCGTCGTGGACGCGCTCCAGCGCCTGCCTGCCGCGCCCACCGTCGATAATCTTCATCCCTCTATCGTCGCTTTGCGGGCGCCTCACTTCAAATTGCGCGCGCCCGGACAGGCCGAGGCGCGGGCTGAGAGCGGCCGGCCACCGCGTTCACCAGGCCAAGCCGCGTCGGGCGATCGACAGGATGGATGCGACCAGGCACAGCGTCACGGTGCCCACGAGCACGAGCGTGCCAAAAGCACCCAGCCCCAGGAGGGCGCCGATCCCTGTTCCGTTTGCGAGCAGTGTCGCGCCGAGGGCGAGTGTGCCGATGGGGAACGTCAACGCCCACCAGCCCGGCGCGAACGGCATGCGCCGAATAAAGCCGCGCAACGTCATCGCCGTGGCCCACCCCACCAGCGGGATTCCGGCCACCAGCATGAACCAGCCGTAGGCGTTGGCCACCCCCTGCGCGCTGTCCGCGTAATCGGGCAGCAGCATGTACTTCGCCTGCGCCGCAATCGCCTGTGCCGCCGCCGTCGACTGACCCACCATGCCGAGCGGGATCCAGGCGCTCGCGCTCGCGGCCAGCGGCAACGGCTCGACCCGCCAGTGGTGGTGATAAGCGGAGGCGAAAACGGCCGCGCCAAGGAAGAGGGAGAGGAAGAAGGAGGCCGCCGAGATCGTCAACAGCCAGAATTGGAAGACCTCCGAAACGTGGGGGACGAGGCCGGAGCCCGTCGTCGCCGTCACCATCGGCCCGACGACAGCCAGGCCCCACACCGTGGTCGGCGCGCCGAGATCCCTGCCTACGAGCCGCATCGCGAATCCGAGCGCCGTGATGATCCCGATCGCGGTGCCGACCAGCCAGGTCACGGTGTCCACGCGCCAAGCGGCGTCGGTCAGGCGCGGCCAGTGCGCGGGCACAATCGTAGTGGTGGCCGAGCCGACCGAGAGGATGCCCATCGACACGGTGCCCCACATCGGGGTCTGGGTGGAGTCGCGTAGCGTGATCGAGAACGCGTCGCGCGAGAGTGAGATCCGCACGATGTAGCCCACGATCAGCGTGATCAGCAAAGCCCAGGCGATCGCGAGCACGATGACAGCGGCGCAAGAGGCGCCCGGCAGACGCTCGGCGTGGGTTTGGAGAAGGTTGGCGAGGATACCCGTACCCATGGTGGCCGGGAACCAGGCTGGGCCGATGGCAGGGAGCTTGGGGGCCGGTGTCGTGGACGGCGCGGGCGTGGCCGCGGGCGTGGTGGTCTTCTCGGCTATCACCCTTCTAGGGTGCCCCTCCGCCCGGTTGTCTGACAAGTGGTTGGTTGGCCGGGTTGCTCACAACGCGGGACGCGGCTCTCGCGGGACGATTTCGGCCGTATCTTCGTATATGCGAAGATACGGCTCAAATCGTCCCGCCAAGGGACGCCTGCCGACGCCAACAAGAGTAATGCAAATCCATCACGTTGCGTCCCGGATGCGGATATCGGCTACCCCACGAAGCATGGGGGCATAATCAAGTGGAAAGGTGGCGTGAAATACATTTGTTACCCGTGCATTCCCGTGGGCACCACATGGGTGTGCACGTTTGCGAATGAGCGAATCCGTGAGCTTAGTTAGAATGAGCGGATTGTCTTCCGCTGGCCAGGCAGTTGCAATTCCCAGCGTTGTTAACAGCCCACGTCCGGATTGGCCAGTCTTTTGGCTTTGAAAGCTTTGAAATAATGGCATCAGATAGCTCCCGAAGTGTGCTGGCTGCCGCGGTGGTCGTGCTTCTTCCCACGTTGGCACTCGCCGTTGACAATGTCGTCTATTACGTCTCGCCGCGGGCCGGCAATGAGACGCCGTGGCTCATATCAAACGTTCTGGTGACCGGCACGCCGGTCGCGATCGTTGCTCACGTCCTCTGGTTCCTCGTCGGAGCGGCAGTCTACCTCGCGATGCGCCGGGAGGGCTGGGGATTCGAGAGCAGGGCGAATCAGGCACCCGCGCGTCGTCGTGCCTACTTGTGGCTGGTCGGCGCGCTCGCGGCCTTCACCCTGCTGGCCGCCTACAGTATCTTGGAGCGGGACCTTGCCCCGCTCTTCCAACGCCTGGGGATCGACGCGCTGATCAATGGCGAGCAAACGGGCGAGGGCTCGAGCGTTGGGAACTATGCAGGCTATAACCCCACGCTCGCTTTCCTTAGCCCAATCATCGTGGGCGGCGTGGAGGAGATCGCGAACGTCGGCATCATTGCACTGCTCTCGCGCCGTTACGGGCGCGGCTGGGGTTTCATCCTTGCCGTGTCGGCGCTGGTACGCGGCGTCATCCACCTGCACCACGGGTCGCTGGCCATCCTGCTCGCCTTCCTGCCACTGTCAGTTTTCGCGGTGGCCTTCTTCCGCACGACGGCGATGGTGAGTCCGCTGGTGGTCGGGCACATGCTGTGGAACTTCGCGGCGCAGGCGATCGGGGCGATCGGCCAGTCCCTCGCAAGGGAGATCGCCTACCCCCTCGTCACCTACCTGCTTCCGCTGGCAACGGTTGGCCTGCTCGTCGTGGCGATCCTACGCGCCTGCGGTTGGCAAACGTCGCGCCGGCGAAAATAGTGGCTCACGCGTACAACCCGAAGCCCGACACAACTCCTGAATATGAGCTCTGCCAGGCCCAGCGATCGGCCGTCGAGATGTCCAAGTGAACTGTCGGGGTTATGCCGGAATCTGGGGGCGAAAGCGGGTGAGGGCGTCATGCCAAAAGTCCCGCTGTTGTGCATTAGCTCCAAGAAGGGGCGGACCTTTTTTGTGGGAAAGCACAGGGTCTTGAGTGTGGTGCCGTTCATAGACTGGAGCTGACTCAAGGGGCACCGGCGATCCACTTGAGAGGAAAGCTTGCAAGTTCAAGGAGGAACGACGTGACTACCAGCATCCAGCCTTCCGACCTCACCTTCACCTACGGTGAGCGTCCGAAAGAAGTCCAAGACCGCGAAGTACGAGGAAAGGCCAGTCCTCGCGCGGAGAAGCTCATTTCGCAGTATTACGACGCCAAGCTCATGCTTGACTGCACATTCCCCATCGCCTACACCAAGGCGTGGGAGGAAGCCAAAGGCAACCATCCGCTACTGCGCCGAGGCCTAGCGTTCAAGGCCGCCTTCTCGGCTCTCGAGCCCAACATTCGCCCCGGCGAACTCATCGTCATGAGCCGTAACCGTTACGTGCGAGGCGCTTCGCTCGTGCCCTGGACCGCAAATAGTGCGATCCTCCAGGAGGAAGAGCGCACGCAGCGCCTGTCCGGGCGTGCATCGAACAAGGCCCTCGAGGACGTGACCATCCTGGCAACCGGCGGCGGCGTCGTCGCGGAAGACACCGAAGATCTGATCTCTATCTCCAAGCGCTACGGCCTGCCTCGCGAAGAGTACGAAGGCATGCTCGAGGCCTGTCGCTATTGGGAGAACACCTCGGTTGAGGAAACGTCTTGGATGTGGGGCAAGATGCACCCCGAGTATGACACGCTCGTGAAGTTCAAGGACGCCGTCCTCATGAGTTCCGACATGGAATACGGTAACCGCCACGGCCGCTCCGTCAACTCCTATGCCGTGGTCTTCACCCTTGGCTTCGAGGGTATGAAGAAGCGTTGCCGCGAGCTGATTGAGGAGCACTGCCACGACGGCGAGAACGTGGATAAGGTCGCTTTCTGGCTCGGCACGATCGCCACCATCGAAGGTGTCCAGGCGTGGATGCGCAAGTATGTTGCCGAGGCCCGCCGTCTCGCTGACGCCGAGTCCGACGCCGACCAGAAGCAGGAATACCTCGATATCGCCGAGCGTCTCGAGTGGGTGGTGGACAATCCGCCGCGGAACTTCATGGAGGCTGTCCAGCTTCACTGGACCGCTCAGCTTGAGGTCTACAACGAGATGCAGGGCTCGGGCTTCTCGCCGGGTCGTCTCGGCGCCGTGCTCTATCCTTACTGGAAGAAGGATATCGACGACGGCGTCCTCACCCGCGAATTCACGCTCGAAGTCCTCGAGTGCATGCGCGTGAAGTACACCGAGTTGGAGATCGCGACCTCCACCGCGACCACAGGTATTCTGGCGGGCAACACGTTCAACAACATCTGCCTCGGTGGCCAGAACCCCGACGGTACGGCTGGTGACAACGAGCTGGAGATCCTCTTCCTGCAGGCGTGCATCAATATGCCAACCGTTTCCCCAACGCTGACCGTTCTCTACGACGGCAAGCTTTCTCAAGCCTTCCTCAACAAGGCAATCGAGTGCAACAAGACTGGTGCAGGAATGCCCGCTTGGGTCAACAACCGCGTGGGTATCGAGTACTGCATGAAGTACTTCCAGGATGAGCACATCACGATGGAGGACGCTCGTTCGTGGTCGGTTGGCGGCTGCTTGGAGATTCAGCCGGGCGCAATAGCCTACGGTAAGGTCGGCGCCGGCGCCTACTCATCCTCGGGCATCAACTTTATCAACGTCCCCAAGATCCTCGAGCTTGTCCTGTTCGATGGCAAGGATCCGCGAACCGGCATCCAGGTCTTCCCCGAGAAGCACCTTCCGTTGGAGACTTTCGACGAGGTGATGGATGACTTTAAGGAGAAGTTCTTCGAGGTCACCCGCATCTTCCAGGAGCTGTACAACTTCAAGACGAAGTCGGCGTTCGAAATCGACCAGCCGATTCTGTTCTCGGCCCTGACAAGCGACTGCTTGGAGAAGGGTGCAGACATCGATCACGAGGGCAACCGCTACAACCGTTGCTTTACCACGTGGATCACCGGCCAGGTCAACGCGGCGAACTCGCTTGCCTCCCTGAAGAAGAACGTGTTCGAAGACAAGGCCTTCACCCTTGAGGAGCTCAAGGACGCCCTGCTGAACAACTTCGGCTATGAGTCCGCGCTCATCACGGGCAACTTCTCCATGATGGAGCAGGAGAAGAAGGACTCCAACCCCGATTGGGAGCGCATCCACGCACTGTGCACGAGGGCGCCGAAGTTCGGTAACGACGACCGCTACGTCGACGACATCTACGTCCAGGTCTCCCACACCTTCCGCGATGCCGCCGAGTCCACTACCGACGTCTTCGGGCGCAAGTGGGTTGGCTCGATGCTCTCGACGTCGACGCACGGCCCGCTCGGCCAGGCGGACATCGCCTCACCGGACGGCCGCCTTGCTGGCGTTACGCTCGCCGACGGCGGACAGTCGCCGTACCCGGGTACCGACCTTAACGGCCCGTACGCGGTTTTGAACTCGGCGGTGTCGATTGATCACTCCGATTTTAAGAACACTCAGCTGAACATGAAGGTTCACCCCGCATCTATCAAGGGCCCTCAGGGTTCGAAGAAGATGCTGCAGATGATCAAGGCTTTCATGGATCAGGGCGGTTACCACATCCAGTTCAACGTGGTTGATTCGCGCATGCTCAAGGATGCGCAGAAGCGTCCGGACCAGTACCGCAACCTGTTGGTTCGCGTGGCCGGGTTCACCCAGTACTGGGTTGAGGTGGCCAAGCCGATTCAGGACGAGCTGATTGCCCGTACCGAGTACGAAGAGGTCTAATCGAACCTTGCTAATGGCCGGGGCATGATTGCGGCACTGCGCCCCAATCATGCCCCGGCTTTTCGGCACCGAGATAAGGATTGGTCATGTCTAACGTTTCAACCTCACAAGCTAGTCCCTCGCGGCCGGTTCGCGCCGACCATGCGGGCTATGAGCGTTACGCCCGCCGCGCGGTGATCGGCTCCGCGCTTTCCACATTCTGGTCCGGGGCATTGATCTTCGGCTACCCGGGCGTGATGAAGTCGATTTGGGCCGATAAGTTCGACGCGACGCCGGGACAACTGGGCTGGGTGATGACATTCGTCGTTCTCTCGCTCGGCATTTTTACCTTCTTTGCAGGCAAGTGGCATATGGCACTCGGTACCCGCCGCTCCTACCTGGTAGGCACGTGTGTGCTGGTGGCGTGCATGCTCATCGTCATCTATGCGCCCAATATCTGGTTCATCTACCTGTTTGCCTTCCTCAACGGCACCGCCTCATGTTTCGTATATTCACCCTCCCTGGCGACGGTGCAGAATTGGTATCCGAACCGGCGTGGTTTGGTGACGGGCATCGTCAACCTTGTCTTCGGCCTGTCGGCAGCGGTCATGTCTCCGCTTTTCAAAGTGATGTTCGACGCCTGGGGATACGCTGGCATGGGATGGGCCCTCATTGTCGCGATCGTCGTGACGAACCTGATCGCCGCGGCCATCACGGAAATGCCAGATCGTACGGCGCTGACCGAGTCGCAAAAGCTGGCTCGCACGGCGATGATGAGCGCGAGCACAACGTCCGGGGCGGCGCTAGCTCCCGCGCCCGACGTCGAACCGAAGGTCGCCGTTCGTACCCGTTCCTTCTGGTTCATCTGGCTCGCCTGGTGTTTCATGGGTGCCGCAGGCATCTCGATGGTCACCCTCTCCACCGGTTATGGAGAATTCCTCTCGGTGAGTGGATACGCGGTGGCGGGCGTCGCCCTCTTGACAGCCTTTAACCTCACCAACGGCTTCTCCCGAATTGTGGCGGGGGCACTGTCCGACGTCATCGGGCGCAACCGCCTGGGCGCGCTGACCTTCGCGGCGGCAGCGGTGGGTTACTTTGCTTTGCCGTTCACGCACAACACCCTCGCTCTGTGCGTGATGTGTGGGCTGGTGGGTTTCGCATTCGGAACGCTGTTCGCCATCACCGCGCCACTGGGAACCGACCTTTTCGGCTTGAAGTACTTCGGCGTGATCTTCGGCTACATCTTCACGGCATACGGGTTCGTCGGTGGTCTCGTGGGGCCTCTCCTCTCCTCCTATGTGCTGGGGAAGACAGGATCTTTCACGGTAGTCTTTAGCTACCTCGGAGTGTTTTGCCTGCTAGCGGCGTTCTTCATCATACTTGCCAAGCCGAGAGAGCGAGGAAGCCGCTAGTACGCGACGGCAAGGGAGCTGATAGCAGTGGTGTGCGGTGATGTGAGCGTGAGGCAGATTCTTGGCCGGCCTGAATTGGCTGGAGCGAAGGTTCTTGGCGGAGGCGACAGCCTCGACCGCCCGGTTTCCGCCGTGACGGTTGCCGAGATTCCCGACATCTCCCGCTGGCTCAGCGGGGCCGATTTCGTCCATGGCGTCGGGCGCATGTTCGTCGAACCTGATGGAACCCTGAACGAGGACTCGCTATTGGCGTGGGTGGTCAGCCTTATCGACGCCAACGCCGCCTGTCTTGCGCTCAAGACCGGACGCTACATCAACACCGTGCCCCAAAGCGTGATCGACCTCGGAAACGAGGCGGGATTCCCGATCATTGAGCTGCCCGAAGGGGCGATCCAGGCGGATATTACCGCCGTCGTCTTCCGGATGATCCTCGAGGCCAGTCAGGAACGCGAGCAGAAGCGGACGAAGCTGTTTACCGATATGGTTCGCGATCTCTTCGGCCCGCACCTCCTCAGCCACGACGCCGAACGAATCGCGGCCTACCTGCACCACCCGGTGGTCATCGTCGACCACGAGCGGAACGTCCTCGGGGCTTCAATCGAAGATGACGACGGCCCCTCACTGGACGAGGCCCGCGTAGCGATCGAACGGACCCTGGCCTCTGGGGAACAGATCTCATCCCTCGCGGTTTCTGACAACCAGTACCTTGTGCGAGGGCAGATCGATGGCGGCCAGCTCGTCGTCGCCGGCGTGGACTACGCAGGAGAACACCTCGGCTACGTGGCCATGATGGGCGAGGAACTGACACCCGACGAGATATATTTCTTCGCTTCCCTAGCCGAGGTGGTGACGGTTGACATGTCACAAAACGTCATGGTCGAAAACTCGGCCATGAGCGCCCGGCGCGAATTTTTCGCCGAAATCGCCAAGCCTGAGATCGACCTGCGGTTGGCGTCTCACCTGGCCAGCCTTATCGGGCTGACCACCACCGAGCAGATGCGGGCAGCCGTTATCGCCATCGACGGCACCGGGCGCGAATCAGGCACCGACGTCGTCGGCGATCGGCGGCTGATCAAGAAAGCGGCGAGCTACACAGCCCAGTATTTACGCGGCGTTCTCGATCCGTCGGAGAAATTCATCGTGTGCGAGTGGGAGCGAGGAGCCGGCATCGTCTTCACGGGTGAGCGCCACGCCCCCGAACGCTACCGGGCTATCGTGCAGGGAATCGTGCGCGGCCTCGGCTCAGTCTTGCGCATCACCGAGGCGCGGGCGGGGATCGGTGATGCGAGTGTGGGGATCGAAGGAATCCACGAATCGGCCCAACATGCCTTCTATGCGGTGACCTGTATCGAAACGTTCCGAATCCCGCAGAAGGTCGTGGAATACAAGGATCTGTCCTCCTACGTCTTCCTCGATACCGCCCTCGCGTCGTCAGCCAATTCGCGCACCTACGTCGAGTTTGTGCTCGGACCGCTCCTGCATCAAGACTCCGACTACGCCAGCGAACTCCTCGACACGCTCAGCGCCTACCTAGACAGCAACGCGTCCTATGCCGGGGCCGCCAAGTCTCTTCACCTGCACGTCAACACCGTGCGCTACCGAATCGAAAAGATCTCCGATCTGCTACGAGTTGACCTCGCCAGCGCGGACGGCAGGGGCGCCATCTGGCTCGCGATGCGGCTCTACCGCATACTCACCACCCAGGGCTCTTGGGAGCCCGACTCACGTTAGGGAGGAACAATGATGAAGCTGGATCCCGAAAACGAAGCCATCATCTTCGACGTCCAGGGCTTCTCCGTTCACGACGGCCCAGGATCGCGCACCCTCGTCTTCTTCAAAGGATGTCCGCTCCAGTGCTACTGGTGCTGCAACCCCGAGAGCCTGAAGATGCATCGGGAAATCATGTACCGTCGCTCTAAGTGCGACAAGTGTCATGCCTGCATTGACCGCAAGATCTGCCCCTACGATGCCATCAGCGCCGAAGGCCCCGATTCGTACATCACGATCGACCGCAGCAAATGCCTCACATGCGAGGAGATGCCCTGCGTCACCGGCTGTTACCACGACGCGCTCGGCGTCGCCGGCCAGGTCTACACCCTCGACGAGCTCGTGCGCCGCATAGAGCGGGACGCCCGTTACTGGGGTGATGGCGGCGGGGTGACGGTGGGCGGCGGCGAGATCGCCATGCAGTATCGCTTTGTTGCCAACTTCCTTCGCCGTTTGCACGAGCAGGGGATCCACACAGCGGTGGAGAGTTCCTCAATGGGCAACTGGGCTCACCTGAAAAAGATCTATGAGAACGTCGATTGGGCCTTTAACGACCTCAAACACATGGACCCCGACAAGCACAAGTGGGCCACGGGCAAGTCCAATCGCAAGATCCTTGAAAACATCGCCCACATCGCCGAGCTGGCAGCGCTGGGGGAGCTGCGTCAGATCATCCGTGTCCCGGTCGTCGTCGGCTTCAACGATGACCCGGGAAACATCGACGCCACTGTCGAATTTGTTAAGTCCATTGGGGCGAAAGAAATCAACATCCTGCCCTTCCACCGCTTGGGCGAGTCGAAGTACGAGCAGCTTGACGAGGTCTACGACGCCCGCGACCTGTGCCCGCCGACAGACGAGCACATGAACGATATCGCCGATCATATCCGCGCGGCAGGGCTCGCCTGCTACGTCGGCTCACAAACACCGTTTTAGTAAGAGGAAATGCCATGCTTGATCAGGAAACAACCTTGCGTCGCCGCGTAGACGAACTCGAAGCCGAGGGGCACTACCCGCAGATGGTCGCCCCGCTGGAGGAACTCGTCTCGCTCCTGAGATACCGGTGTAGCGGTGGCGGATGCAGCGCTGCCAGCGAAACACCCGAATACGCCGCGGCTCTCGATCGGCTCGCAGGCCTGCACCGGAACCTGGGAAACATTGACCGCGCCAAAGAACTGTACCGCCAGGCAGTCCAGACCAGCGCGACCGTGTTCGGCACTCATGATCCCAACTACGCCACCACGCTCAACAACTACGCCGGGCTCCTGCGCATGTGCGGTCAATACGAGGACGCCGAAGAGATCTACCTCCGGGCCGCGGACATTTACGAGGCCACTGTCGGCCCCCATCACGTGCTGACCATCTCCGCGCTCAACAACCGGGGGCTCGTCTTCCAAGACTGCGGGCGCGCCGAGGAAGCCCGCGAGCTTCACGAGGACGCCCTTCGCCGCCTGAAGGAAGAGGGCGGGCAGATCGTCGCCGAGGCGACGACGCTGAACAACCTCGCCTCGGCGTGGGCGAAGCTGGGCGACTATGCCAAGGCCCGCGCCTACATGGAGGAGGCCTCCGCCATCTACGAGCGTACGGTCGGGCGCAATTCTGACCTTTACCTCGGCCAGCTTCATAACCTTGCCTCCATGCAGGCTCTCAGTGGCGACTACGCGGGCGCGCTCCCACGCCTCGAGTGGGTTACCAGCCGGGCACGGGAGATGTTCGGCCCGCGAAGCGAAAACTACCACGCCGTCCTGCGCAACCTGCTGGCAGTGTGCCAGCACCTGGGCAAAGTCGAGCGAGTTCGCCAGATCGAGAGCGAGTTGGAGGGGCTCGCTGGTCAGGGAGCGGTGCGATGAGCGAGCCTTTCATCTCCGGGCTCGAGCGCTCGCGGCTATTATGGATAATCGACGTCGCACCGGCGCTTGAGTCTGGCGTTCCAGACCTATACCCCTACCTCGCGGCTGGGCTCGTGGGTGATGGCTCGGATTGCTTCGGTTACGACGATCCGATCTCTGCCGATCACGATTGCGCGACACGGGTAAAGATCTGGATCCCGATCGGGGTAGGCGGAGAGGGCGCGACCTGGCGGATTCGAGCGGCTGTCGACCGTGGCGAGGTCATCGTGGAGGAGATCCCCACGTTCTACCGACGCTTTACAGGCCTCGACCATACGCCGCGCACTTGGCGGCAATGGCTGGCCATCCCCCCAAGAAATCTCGCCGCCGCCACGAATGGGGACGTCTTTTTCGATGCGCCGGGCAAGTTTAGCCAGCGTCGGGCGGAGCTGACCGCCTTCTATCCTTTCGACGTGCAACTCAAACTCCTCGAGGGGAGCGTTCTGCGCATGGGGCAGGCGGGCCAATACAACTATCCTAGGTGCCTGGCGCGTGGGGAACGCGTCGCCGCTGAGCTAGCCAAGTCCATCTTTATGAACGCGGCGCTCTCGGTCATCTTCATCCTCAATTCCCGCTACATGCCCTTCTACAAGTGGGCGCATCGGGCCGCGCGCGATCTGCCCGTGCTTGGGAAGACGGGAGCGGACGCACTCGAGCGTATCGCGCTGGCGGCCGACGCCACCGAAGAGATCGAAAACCTGAGCCTGGTAATCCTGCACGAGTTACAGGCGAGGTCGCTGACCTCAGGATCTTCGACCTTCCTTGTCGACCACGCCCCGGTGCTGCGCGGCCAGATCATCGATCCAGAACTACGAGAGGAAAACCCATGGAAAAGATAGGAGAGCCCGATTCGGCCGGACGAATCAAGGAGCTCGTGGATGAAATCATCCGCGCCGAGTGGGACATGTTTTCCACAGTACCCAACGCCGGCGGACCCGCCGCGTGCCAGAGCCAAGACCAGACGTTTGAGATCATGCGCCGCGCCCAGTTCTCTACGTGGAGCGAAGAATCGCTGATCTCCTACCGTAGGGACCTTGCGATGGCCACGGCGCGGGGACGAAATCTGATGACGGAAAAGTACGCCCGCATGATGTCGGTGACGCATCCTGAGGAATACGCCCAGATCGAGTCAATGCTCCCGGCCATTCCCGAACGCGTCTTCGTCCTTGTCGAAGCGATATCCGCCCAGCATCGCATGTGGGACGAGCGCGTAGCCGAGGAGTTACCCAAGGTGCGTGGGCGCGGGCGGACCCGTGACGAGGAGGCTCAAGTTGGTGCGGTGCCCACCGCCAACACCTATCTGATTGGAGAACTCTTGACCTATTCGGAAGCGACTCTCGATTGCCTCATGCGCGACGTCGAGGCGGCAGTCTCCAACGGACGTAACCTCGTGCGCGAACAGTTAGAGGCCACCGTACGGGCATACGGCTGGGAGAGCTTGGACGCTGCCGAAGCCGCACAGTAACTGCGCCAGAGCCCACATGTGGACGTTAGGCGTAGAACGGGAAGCTCGACCAATCCGGGGCCCGCTTCTCCAGGAAGGCGTCGCGCCCCTCCTGAGCCTCGGCCGTCATGTAGGCAAGCCGTGTGGCCTCGCCCGCGAAGACCTGCTGACCGGCCAGACCGTCGTCGGCGAGGTTGAAGGCGAACTTCAGCATGCGCAGGGCCTGCGGGGACTTGGTAGACATGATGCGTGCATACTCGAGCGCCTTATCCTCCAGCTGCGCGTGCGGCACGGCCTCGTTGACAACACCCCAACGTTCGGCGTCGTGGGCGGAGTACTCGCGGGCCAAGAAGAAGATTTCGCGGGCACGCTTGTCACCGACCTGCCGGGCGAGTAGCGCCGCACCGTACCCGCCGTCGAACGAACCGACGTTGGCATCCACCTGCATGAAACGCGCGTGCTCGATAGAAGCAAGCGAGAGGTCGCACAACACGTTGAGCGAATGCCCACCGCCGGTGGCCCAGCCGCTAATCGCGCCGATGAAGATCATCCCGGAGGTGCGCATCAGGCGTTGAACCTCAAGAATGTGCAGGCGCCCGGCACGCGAGGTCTCAGCGCGGGTGGCCGCGTTTGCCTCAGCGTCGTCGTCACCGCCGTCGTATTTGTAGCCGTCCCGCCCGCGGATGCGCTGGTCGCCGCCGGAGCAGAACGCCCAGCCGCCGTCCTTGGGGCTTGGGCCGTTGCCCGTGAGGATAACCGTGCCGATCTCGCCGGACAGCCGGGCATGATCGATGGCGCGGTAGAGCTGGTCGACAGTCTCGGGGCGGAATGCGTTGCGCACCGAAGGCCGGTTAAACGCGATACGAACCACCGGAAGGTCGCGCTCGGAGAGGGTGCGCCCGTCGTCGTACACGCGCTCGACGCCCCGGTGGTAGGTGATGTCGGCGTCGGGGAAGCCGGCAACGGCTCGCCAACGGCGCGGATCAAAGATGTCGGAAACCTTCTTGGGCAGGGCAGTGATAGTCATGCCACCATTGTGCCTTATGGTGGAACGGTGAAGTTCTACGTCTACCGCCTTGCTCTGAAAAACCGCTTCCGGCGCCTGACCGAGAGGGACGGGCTACTCGTGAAGGGCCAACACTGGGGCGAGGTGAGCCCGTTTTGGGACTACGACGCCGAGGAGTCGGCTCGCTGGCTGGCCGCCGGTGTCGAGGCCGCTACCGGGTTGCCTGCCCCGCTAAGGGAGGCCGTGCCGGTGAACGAGACCATACCGGCCGTGGGCGCGCAGGTCGCCTTCGACCTCGCGGCCGCCTCGAACTGTGCGACTTTCAAGGTCAAGATCGCCGACCACCCCGGCGCGCTCGCGGAAGACCTGGCCCGGCTTGAGGCCGTGCGAGCAGCGCAGCCGGAGGCGAAGATCAGGGTGGATGCGAACGCCGCCTGGGACGTGGAGAGCGCGGTTTACCAGATCAGGCTGATGGATCGGGCAAGTGGGGGCCTCGAATACGTCGAACAGCCCTGCGAAACCGTGGAGGACCTGGCGAAGGTGCGCCGCCGCGTCGACGTGCCCATCGCCGCCGACGAATCCATCCGCCGCGCCGCCGACCCACTCGAGGTAGCCCGCCGCCACGCCGCCGACGTCGCCGTGCTTAAGAACCAGCCACTCGGGGGAGTGCGCGCCGCACTCGCGCTCGCCGAGCAACTCGCCATGCCGGTTGTCGTCTCCTCCGCCCTCGAGAGCTCGGTGGGCCTGCGCGCCGGACTCGCCTTCGCCGCCGCCCTGCCCGAGCTTCCCCACGCCTGCGGGCTCGCCACCTCCCGGCTCTTCACCGGCGATATCGTGGCCGAACCGCTCACGCCCGTGGGCGGGCAGATCGGGGTGCGCGACGTCGTGCCGGAGCCCGCGCTCAGCCTGCCGGTGGGGGCCGATCTGGCCCGCGCGTGGGAGCGGCGGCTGGCGCAGATGTGGAAGGTGGCCGAGGCCGCGGGTACGGTCAGCGGCGAGTACGAATTCATGGGAGGGCTTGCGTGAACGTGCAGCTGGAGGCATCGACGAGGATGGCGCGGGAGATCGTGGCCGAGCTGGTGCGCCAGGGGGTGCGGCGCTTCGTCCTGTGCCCCGGCTCGCGCTCGGCGCCCCTCGCCTACGCGCTGGCAGACGCCGAGGCCGCCGGAGTGCTCGACCTTCACGTGGAGACCGACGAGCGGGTGGCCGGCTTCGTCGCACTCGGCTCGGGACTCGCCGGGCAGGTGGCGGCCGTGGTCACGACGTCGGGTTCGGCCGTTGCGAACCTCCATCCGGCCGTCGAGGAGGCGCGATACGCGGGCGTGCCGCTTCTCGTGCTCGCCGCCGACCGGCCGCACGAGAAGCGCGGCGTGCGAGCCTCCCAGACCGCGGACCATCGGGGAATACTCGAGGGCTCCGTGCGATTCGTTGCCGAGATCGCCGCCGACGCCCCATCCGTGCGCGG
>JALEWQ010000057.1 GCA_022783305.1 Trueperella sp.
CGGTGGGGCGGCGCTGAGCCGCCCCACCGCCACGTCTACCTACGTTTACTTGATGATCTTACGGATGACGAAGATAGCGACCACGGCGATCGCGGTTCCGATGATGGCCAGCGCCTTCGTGTCGCCCGCCTTGGCGTCGTCCACTAGTCCCATCGCCTGCTCCTTGCCCTGGTTGAGCTTGTCCTCGGCGTAGGCGCGTGCCTCTTCCTTCAGGTTGTCCGGGTGGAGCCTGCCGGCGAGTTCGTTGACGGTGGCCGTCAGCTCCTCGCGCACGCGATTCATGTCGGCGTCGATCTGCTCCGCGGTGCGGGTGTCCTCGATGCCCTTGGGCGCCTCGTAATCAACAGCTTTCTTCTGGCTCGCGTTCGTCATTTGATTCCCTTCTTAACCGCGTCGATGTCCTTCTCCAGGCCGCCCTTGGGGTCCACGATATGCTTCTGGGCCGCCTTGAAGCGCTGGATGCCGATGAGCGCGAGGATGAGGATGATGAGGAGGAGGCCACCGGAGACGACGAGGAACGCCGCCCACGTCGGCATCACCGTGGCCAGTCCGTAGCCCGCGGCGAGCAGCAGCGTGCCGAGCATGTAAAGGGCGAGCACGCCGGCGACGGCGAGCAGCACGCCCCCGATCCCGAGCTTCTTGACCTTAGAGGTGGCCTCTAGCTTGGTGTAGCGGATCTCGTCGCGCACCAGAGCCGAAAACTGGGCGGTGATCTTGGCGACGAGCTCGCCGATCGATAGGCCACTCGCGGCCTTCGGACCTTTGCCCGAGAGCGTGGCGGGACCCTGTGGCGTCAGTGGTTCTTTTTCAGTCACGAGAACTCCTTTGCTTTGTCCCTCATTTTCGCACGGAACGACCACCTATTTCGACCGCTATCCGTATCTGCAACGTCGCTAGCTCGTGATACGGCTCAACGAGGCCGGACTCCAGGTTCCGCTGTCGCTTGGCGGTGGCGCGCCTGGGAGGGCGGGCCCGCCGTCAGGCGGGCCCGCGGACAGGGGGTCGACCTTAGTAGCCGACGGTCTTGATCGTCTGGCGCAGGGCCTCGATGGAGGACGTCAAGCGCTCCTCCTCCGACTCATTTAGCGACAGCGGCAGCGCCCGCTCCACGCCCGTGTTGCCCACGATCGACGGCACGGACAGCGACACATCCGAGGCACCCGGGATGCCGTGAAGGGGCGAACTGACGGGGAGCACGGCCTTCTGGTCGCCGAGCACGGCCTCCACGATCCGCGCGCCCGACACGCCGATCGCATAGTTCGTGGCGCCCTTACCCTCGATGATCTTGTAGGCCGCGCTACGCACCTCGTGCTCGATCTCGTCGAGCTGGGCGGTGGTGAATGCCTCGCCCTGCGGGGTCACGATGTCGTGTAGCGGGATCTGGCCTACGGTGGCCGTGGACCACATCGCGAACTCCGAATCCCCGTGTTCGCCGATGATCATTGAGTGGACTGAGCGGGCCGAGACGCCGAGCCGCTGGCCGAGTAGCCAGCGCAGGCGCGAGGAGTCCAACACCGTGCCTGAGCCGAACACGCGGCCCTCCGGCAGGCCCGCGATCTTCGTGGCAACGTACGTCAGCACGTCCACCGGGTTCGTCACCAGGATGAACACCGCGTTCGGGGAGCGCTCGATGAGGCCCGGCAACATTGATTCGAGGATGGCGACGTTCTTCGCCGCCAGATCCAGGCGCGTCTGGCCGGGATTCTGCTTCGCGCCGGCGGTGATGACGACGACGTCGGAATCGGCCGTCACGTCTTGGGACGCGCCGCCGATGATCGAGGAGGACTGCATGAACTGAGTGCCGTGGGCGAGGTCGAGAACCTCGGCCTCCACCTTGGATTCATTCAGATCCTGGAGGGCGACAACTTTGGCCGAGCCGCGGATCATCGCCGCGTATGCGAGGGCGGTCCCGACAGAACCGGCGCCGATCACTGACAGTTTCGAGGTAGAAATGCTCATGGCTCAAGTCTGCCAAGGGCGCCCTAAATAGGGAAGGGACTTGCGGGTCTTCTAGTCACTTCGCCAGCAAATGTGGGGCAACGCTCACCGGCGCAACCGGCCGGCCACCTTACCCACCAGCATCGTCACGCCCGCCGCCTCCGGCATGCCCAGTGCCCGCATAAGGAGGAAGAACACCAAGCCGACGACCGGCGAAATCACGGCAATAGCCGCGCCCGACTTCCACAGTGAGGAGGCCAGGGCGTCGGCGCCAACCGCCCACACCACCGCGTAGCCGATCGCCGCGCTGACACTCGCGACCACCACCAGCTTGGCGTGCGTACGCCACATGCGGTTGATGTCCAAGCCGCCCAGACGGCGTCGTACCAGCAAATACGTGACGACCCCGGAGAGGATGTTCGTCGTCGCCATCACCGCGCCGACGCCGAAAACCACCCACGAAGGAGGAAGGAAACCGCACGCCATAAAGCCGACGATGCCGACCACCTGCCAGGGCAGGCCGACGAGGAATGCCGCGCGGGTATCCTCAAGCGCGTAATAGACGCGGTCGAGGACGGCGATCGCGCTCGCACCCGGAAGACCGATCGCGAGCACGGCGACGACGTTCGAGATCGACGAAATGACCTCAGGCGACGACCCCGGCGAGAGGACGCGCGTGACCGGCACCGCCAACACCACGAGGAGCGAGGCCGCCAGGAACATCAGCGTCGAGGTCACCCGCAACGTGTAGGATGCCTCGGCCCGAACGCGCACAAAATCCCGATTCACCGCGGCCTGAGCCAGCTTGGTGAACAGTGCGGTCACGATGGAAACGGTAATCACCGAGGTCGGGATCGAGTAGATCGTGTAGGCCGTGGAATAGCCGAGGTTGCCGACGACGGCGTCGAGGTCCATGCCGGCCTGCTGGGCACGCATCGTGGCACCCGCCGCCACATTCGACTGTGCGATCGTTGGCAGCATGCCCACACCCATCATCGCCATGACCCACAGCGAGGCCTTGCCCGCCTGGCCGAGCCCCGAGCCGCGCCACCTGAAGTCGGGGCGGTAGCGGATCCCCTCCCTGCGCAGCGGAATGAGCAGGATGCCCGCCTGGGCGACGATTCCGAGCGTGTGGATACCGGCGAGCATGTTGCCGCGCGCCGAGAACCAGGTCGCGGCGTCGGATGCGGTGGTGACGTCGGCCGGGCCCCAGATCCACAGCATCATCGCCAAGCCGCCGATCGCGATCACGTTGTTCAGGGCCGGCGCCCACATGTACGGGCCGAAGTTCTCCCGGGCGTTGAGGATCTGACCGAAGATCGTGTACATGCCGTAGAAGAAGATCTGGGGCAGGCACCACAGCGCAAAGAGCACCGTGAGCCGGTACCACTGCTCATCCAACGTGGCGGCGTAAATCTTGACGATGATGGGCGCCGCCAGCGTCAGCAGGATCGTGATGCCGCCGAGCGTGACCATGGAGAGCGTCAGGAGTTTGTTGATGAAGGCCGCCCCGGCGTCCTTCGATGTGCGCGTGGCCTTGACGATCGCCGGGACCAGCACCGCGTTGACGAGCCCGCCCGCGATGATCATGTACAGCAGGGTCGGTAGCTTGTTGGCGATGTCGAAGGAGTTGCCCGCCAGCGAGTTCAGGCCCAGCACGGCACCAATCAGCATCGGAGAGCGCACCATCCCCAGCAGGCGCGAGGTCAGCGTCCCCAGGGACATGACGAGCGAGGCCCGAGCCGATCGTTGCTTCGACTGCGCGAAGGTTTCCTCGCCGGGCGCGGAGGCGACGTCGTCGGGCGAGGAGACGGCGCCCTCGGGCCCAGGGACGACGTCGGAAAGCTGGCGTCCGTGACGCGGCTTATAACGGTTGAACATTGGCCCCTCAACGCTGGACGAAGTAAACGCACCCATTCTAAAGCAGGCGCTCCGACAAGTCTGCGCGACACTGGCGCAGGACACTGCGCGCTGCCAGCGTTCTCCCGTAAGGTGGAAGAATGTTGATCCCTCATGACGACGAATCCCTCCTCGCCGAGTACGACGAGTTCGTGGACTCCTCCCCACACGCCACCATCTTCCAGACACGTGGCTGGGCCCACGTGAAAAACAATTGGGACGCCTACCACTTCATCCATCGCACCGATGGCAAGATCGACGCCGCCATGCAGGTCCTCGCCGTCGACGACGCCCAGATCGGCGGGCGATTCTTCTACGCCAGCCGCGGCCCGGTTTGCGACCCCCGCGACGTCGACCTCGTCGTCGCCATGGTCAACGAAGCCGCTGACCACGCCCGTGCCGCCGGGGGTTTCCTCCTGCGCGTCGACCCGGCCCTCGCCCGCGACGACGCGGTGGAAGCCGCCTACGCGGCAAAGGGCGTCACCTTCACGCGCGACCCGTACTCGTCCAGCCAGCCGCTGATGAACGTGGTCCTCGAGATCCGCGGACGCAGCGCCGAGCAGATCCTCATGGATTACTCCAAGAACACCCGCAAGCACATCCGCAAAGGTGAGAAATACGGGGTGAGCACGCGCGTGGGCACGATCGAGGATATTCCTGAGTTCTACAAGATCGTGCGCATCTCCAACGACCACCACGGCATCTCGAGCCGCCCGATGAGTTACTTCCAGCGCCTGTACGAGGCCTTCCCCGACACCACCCGGCTGAGCTTTTCCATGTTCGAGGGGCGCGCAATTTCGACGTCGCTCATGGTCATCCAGGGCAAGCGGGCCTTCGCCATGTACGGCGGGGACACCCACGAATTCCAGAAGGGCCAGTCCTACCAGCTCGATTTTGAGGAAGTGCGTCACGCCGTCGAGGCCGGGTGCGAAACCTACGACATGGGCGGCATCCTCTCCGACGACGACAGCGACACCCTGACCCACTTCAAGAAGAAGTTCACCGAGGACAACATCGTGTACTGGATCGGCAACATCGACGTGGTGCTCGACCAGGACAAGTACGCCGCGTTCACCGCACGCGCCGCGATCGGGGCCAGCCGGGAGCGATAGGCGGCCGGGGCGTGGCCCGCCGTGGCGCGGGCCAGACCCCGTCTGAACTCAATCCAGCGCCTTGAGAGCCTTCGCTAGGCGCGGCCGGATCGGCAGATCGTAGGTGCCGACGAATTCCTCCACGTTGCCGATGAACTGGCGTTTGAAATGCAACACCCCGGCGTCGGTGGCGCTCTGGGAAAAGTCGCCGGAGATGCCGTAGAAGTTGTAGTACGTCACGTTGTGTTCGGCCGCCCACTCGAACATGGCGCGGTGAATGAGGTAGATGCCGTAGTACGAGGTGAACTCGGCGTATGCGCCCGAGACCAGGTAAAGCAACTCGTTGGGTGAGCGGACGAACAGGCTGGCGGCAAGTACGACCTCGTCGCCGTGGCTAGCCTGCACCGTTCGGGTCTCTTCCTCGCGGCGTGCGAGAACCGCGAGGCGCTCCTCGAGCTCCTTGAGCTGGTTCCTCTGCTTCTTGCCCAGTGCCTTTCCCTCGGCCTCGAGCGCGCCGCGGCGCGCGACCAGGTCCGCCACCTTCGCCTCGATCTGCGCCCGCTCGTCGCCGATCTGGGCGAGATAATTCCTGCAGTGCAGCAAGGCCACCGGCAAGAATGCGTTCTGTGGCCCAAACTGTTCGACGAGTCGCTTGTAGTATGCGAGCTGCCCGGGGGAGACCTCCGACATCTGCGTCCGCTCGGCCGTGTGCTCGAGCACTCGGCCGAGGATGTCGATCTGGTCGGGGCCCACGAAGCGCACCTCCACGCCGTTGGTCCCCCACCGGTTGAAGGCGGTGCGTACCTGCTGCCCCATCGACTTCTGAATCGCCGGGAAGTCCATCCCCCCGATGTCCTTGACGTAGGAATAGGTGATGGGAATGTCGCCTCGGGTGACGAAGTCGCCGACGACGCGGTGCCCGCCCAGTTCGGCGATCGTCCCATCCAGCTCGCGGGCGGAAGTGAGCTCGTCACCCGGGGTGACGTCGTCGTACACGCGCCGGAATTCGGGGGGCGTGACGCGGACGGAAATCACGCGCGGGTTGCGCTTCGCATGCGCCTTCAGGCCCGTGTAGAACATGCGCCGGGCGCTGGCGGGAGCATCCGCGGCGAACACGGGCCCGTAGACGACGTTGATCCGATAGAAGAATCGCGACCAGGTCTGGTAGCTGGCCAACGCCACTGCATAGACTGTGCCCGTGGTCTCCTCGACGACGCCGACCACCTCCACCTTCGCCCCGGAAACCTCGCGCGTGCGCTTGTAGGCGGGAATCTGGGTGAACATGACGCGCGGTTGGCGGCCGATGAAGTCCTCGTAGATGTCCTGCGGGATGGTTGTGAATTTCATTCGTCCACCGCATTCGTGAGTTTGGCGCACAGCGGGCGAATCGGGATGTCGTAGGTTCCCACGTACTCTTCCGCGTCGCCCTTGAACTGGCGCTTGAAGTGCACGACGCCGGCGTCTGAGGCCGCGTCGGAGAAGTCGCCGGTCATGCCGAAGAAGTTGTACCACCGAACGTCGTGGCGGGTGGCCCACTCGAACATGGCGCGGTGGATGAAGTAGATGCCGTAGTAGTCGTTGAATTGGGCGTATGCGCCCGAAACCAGGTAGGTCAGCTCGTGGGGGGAGTGGATGAAGAAGGAGGCGGCGAGCACGATCTCCTCACCGTGCTCGGCGCGCACGGCCTGCGTCTCCGCCTGGCGGCGTTCAAGCACCTCGAGGCGAGAGCGGAGCTCCTTAAGCTGGTTGCGCTGCTTCTTTCCCAGCACCTTGCCCTCGGCTGCGAGCGCGGCCTCGCGCTCGACGAAGTCAGCCACCTTGGCCTCCACCTGCTCGCGTTCGGCCGCGATCTCGGCCAGGTAGGCGACGGGCCGGAGCACGGCCACGGGGAAGAAGGCCTCCTCCGGGCCTAGCTTGAGTGCCAAGTCCTTGTAGTAGTTGAGTTCGGAGCGGGTGGGCGGGGTGGTGCCCGTGCGCTCCGCGGTGTGGGTGAGAATGTCGCCCAGCACGCCGATGTCCTCGGGGGAATTGAAGCGGACCTCCACGCCGTTTGTACCCCAGCGGTTGAAGGCGGTGCGCACCTGCTGGCCCGCCGACTTCGTCACCTGCGCCAAGTCCATCCCCTCAATGTCCTTGACGTAGACGAACCTCGTCTGGATGTCGGGCGAATCGTTGAAGTCCTTGTCCAGGTGGGTCGCGCCCAGCTCGGCGAGCAGGGCGTCGACCCGCTTGGCGCGCTCGGTCTCCGGGCCGCGTTCGACGTCGTCGTAATGGGCTCGAACCACCATCGGGACCACGCGCAGGGCGACGACGCGCGGCGTGCGCTTCAGCCAGCCGACCAGGCCACGGTAGAATGCCTCCTCCGCTTCGGGGGAGTAGTCCGCGAAGGTGGGGCCGAATACCAGGTTCGCCTTGAAGAAGAACTTCCGCCACGGCTGCATGACCACCGCGGCCGCCGCGAGAAGCCGCTCCGGGTTACCGTCGACGACGCCGACCACCTCCACCCGTTGTCCCTCCCCGCGGCGGGTGGCCACATAGCCGGGCAACTGGGTGAAGGACATCCGCTCCGCGTCCGCGGCGAAACGCTCGTAGCTGGCATCGTGAAGTCTAACAAATCGCATTATCCCTCGTTTCTTCTGCCCACCAGTCTACGTGAGGGCACGCGATGGAACAGGCAGGTGGCGTAGGCGCTTCGGTGCGGGGGCTAGAAGCCGGTGTGCGTCGGCTTGGGGTAGTGAGCCCGCGTCTTGCGGGCCATGTTCTGCGCGTTGATGATCCGAAACAGGGTGCGGCGGGGGTGGCGGTCGGCGGGATAGTTCAGCGGGTCAACCGCCGTGCGTTTCAGCGGCTTGACCTGCGCGTACAGTTCCGGGGGCAGGTAGTCCTTGAGCATCCGCAGCGGCAGGACGTGGTACAGGGCCTCACCGGTCATCCGCTGGATGTGGCGCGGGGCGTCGTCGTAATCCTCCACAAACGCCTGCCACACATCCACGCCACCGGCCTTGAGGTAGTAGTGATTACGGCCGATGCGCGGGTTGAGGTCAAGCCAGTAGGCGGTGGCGGTGCGCGGGTCGATCTTGACGTCGAGGGAGAAGAAGCCACGCAGGCCGACGGCGGTGGCGAGCCGTGCGCCGTCGGTCATGAGCTGGTCGTTGGGCACCACGTGGATAATGCCGGCGTTGCCAAGCAGGCTCGGTTCGTGGTTGCCAAGTAGCACCCGCCCCGAGCCAACCGCTGTCACCTCGCCGCGGCGGTCGATGTAGCCGTTGACCACCCACTGCGTCGTGTCGTCGCCCGGGATGAGCTCCTGGGCGGTGAGCGAGGTGCTGACGCCGGCGTCGTGCCACTGGCGGATATGTGCGTTGGCCTCGGCGAGCGTGTCGCACGGCAGAACCTTGGCAAGACCGCGGGTGAAGAAGACGGTGAGCTGGGAACGCTCGTCGGGTTTAAGGACGATGGGGAAGGTGAGCTGATCGAGAGCGTCGGAGGCGGAGTTGGGGGAGTCTGTGCTGATGCGGGTCTGGCGCGGCGTGGCAAGGCCGAGGCTGGCGGCCACCTGAGACAGGCGCGTCTTTGAGTCGGCGATCGCGATCGCCTCTGCGGGCGCGTAGGGGAAGATCCACGACGTCGGAAGCTGGTGGCGAAGCCCGCTCAGCAGTTGCACGTCCTCGTCCGTGTTCACGAGCGGCACGACGCGCTCGGTGGGGAATTCCTCGCCTAGGGCGAGCAGGAGCTGGGCGAACTTGTCGCGGTTCGTGATCGCGCGCGGCTCGGTGATCACCAGGTCGAGGATCTTCGAGTCGTCAATGAATCCCCGGTGAATCTGGCTGTAGAGACGCGGCGAAGTCCCCGTGTTCTCATGAATGAGGCGGGCCATCGCGTAATCGGCGAGGTCCCAGCCGAAAATGATGGGGGTGATGTCGCGGTTCATGAGGCCTATTGTACGGGGGTGCGGGCCTTGACCGGGGCAGGCGCAGATATCGGCCGCCGGCCCGGTGCCGGCGGCTCGCCGGGCTCCTTATCCGCCGGCCCGCCGTGCTCGTTGTTCGCCGGCCCACTGCCGGGTGGTGAGTGTGGGTGTGGGCCCGGAAAACTCCGGGCCCACACGTATCTAGCATGGCGGGCAGGGCCCATTCGTGGGCCCTGCCACCGGTCCGCTAACTAATAGCAACCATCGCCTGCCAGCCATGACCAACCTGGCGAGCAGAGCCCCACCAACCATTAGCCATATTCGGGTAGACAAACAACGCCCCATCCTCACGAATACCGATCAGATCAAGGCGCCCATCACCATCAACATCACCAGGAACACTGCTTTGAACAAAGTGATCCCAGCCATGACCAATCTGGCCCACACCATAGACCCCACCATCAGCACTACCCGCATAGGCATACATCGCCCCATCGGCACTGATCGCCACCAGGTCACTGTAAGAGCTGCCCACGAACTGGCCCGGGGCCAAAATCGTGGTCATCGCCGACCAGCCATGACCAATCTTCTTCCCCCCAAACAAGCCACCATCACCGACCTGGTAACGGTACAAGTCACCACTAGCCACCTCACGGGCCACCACATAATCCGC
>JALEWQ010000081.1 GCA_022783305.1 Trueperella sp.
GGAACGATCACCAGCCTCGGCTGAATCGCCGGGGTTACGTTTATCCAAGTCTACCTGCGGGCGCTTGTTTCAAACTAGCGAGATGTTGCGTTGCCCGAGCTTTAGGCCGTGCTTGGTAGAATTGGTCAGAGTCGTTCACCACTTATGTGCTTTGTCTTTCAAAGGAGCAGCTACGACCATCAACAAACAAGACCTGCTGGCGCGAAATTATATCGACACCAGCAGGCAGTTGGTGGAGCCTACGGGACTCGAACCCGTAACCCCCTGCTTGCAAAGCAGGTGCGCTACCAATTGCGCCAAGGCCCCTTAGAAGCTAACTGGGTCAGTCACCTGTCGCCACGTCGCCTGGCGCTGCATGTTCTTTTGGACCTGGAGGAAGACGATGTAACCTCCCAGGCCAGCCAAACACACCAGAGCGAACCTCTTCATCGTGACCTTCCTCAATTAACGAGTGGGCGTACGTGGACTCGAACCACGGACCTCCACATTATCAGTGTGGCGCTCTAACCGACTGAGCTATACGCCCCTCTCCTGAAGGATGCCGAATAAGGTTAACTCATTCCTCCGCACTTCTCCAAACCGGATATCGCCTGAGCGCTCGACGTCACATTTACGCCCCCTCGGGCGCTACTTCACGCCGTGAGCGCTGCTGGCCACCTTCGATCTGGCTGGGCCGACCCGCGCCCGCTACTCGTCCGTCACGGTGATGCCGAGCCCACCTACGAGCATGGCGACCACGTTGTACAGGAGCGCCATCACGGTGCCAAACAGGGTCATGAGCACCACCTCAATAACGCCCACGACGACGGCGAAGGACACGACGCGCCCGAACTGCATGAACTGGCCTAGCTCGAGCAGCGGCTCGGAGTTGAGGGTCACGAGCAGTTCGTTGATGCGTGCCCACACGTGCATGGCGTCAAGCGTGAACCACAAGAGGATGGCGGCGATGACGATCATGATGCCCACACCCACCGACACAAGGAAGGAAAGCTTGAGCGCGGACAGTGGGTCGATGCGCGAGATGGTCATGCGGACGCGGCTGATGCCCACGTCCACCTTCTCCTCCGCCTTGGGCTGCTCGACGCTATCTGGGGTCTGCGTGGTCTCGGTCATGAGAGATCTCCGTCGTTGATGTTCCTACTGGTATGACGCTACCGCTTTTTGGGCGACCGCTCACCCTTCTTGGGGTGGATGGTTTTCGCTGGACGACGCCGTCGCCTCAGTTTTCGCCGTCGCCTCAGTGTCGTCCGTCGTCTCCACGACGCCGTCGGCCGAGCCTACCGATTCACCCGAGGCTACGGAATCCGCGCTGTCGGCACTATCGCTGTTCTCGGATTCGAAAACGGGCGCCATGGCAATGACGCGGTCGCCTTCGTCAGGGCGGACGAAACGCACGCCCTGGGTGTTGCGGCCGGTGAGGTTGACCTCGTCCACGAAGGACCGCACGACCTTGCCGCCCTCCATGATGACCACGACCTCGTCGCCGGGCTTGGTGATGAGCGCGCCCACGAGGTCGCCGCGGTTTTCGGCGAGCTTGGCCACCCGGATGCCGAGGCCTCCGCGATTCTGTGGCCGGTACTGGTCGGCGTTGGTGCGCTTGGCGAAGCCGCCGTCGGTGATGACGAAGACCTCGGAGTCTTCCCTCACCACCTCCATGGCCAGCAGCGAGTCCCCGTCGCGGAACTTCATGCCGCGGACGCCACTCGTCGCGCGCCCCATGGGCCGTAGCGATTCGTCGTCGGCGGTGAAGCGCAGCGACTGTCCCTTGCGGGAGACAAGGATGAGCTCGTCGCCGCTGTTGATCAGGCGGGCGGAAACAACCTGGTCGGTGGATCCGTCCACGTGTTCGCGCAGGTTGATGGCAATGAGGCCGCCGGTCCGGGCCGAGTCGTAGTCGGCGAGCTTGGTCTTCTTCACCATGCCGTCCTCGGTTGCGAGCACGAGGTAGTCGGCCTGGTCGTAGGAGCGCAGGGTAAAGGCGGATGCGATTTGTTCGCCCGGCTGCAGTGCAAGCACGTTGGCCACGTGCTGCCCCTTCGACTCCCGGGAACCCTCGGGGATCTCGTATCCCTTGACGCGGTAGACCCGACCCAGGTTCGTGAAGAACAGGTGCCAGTCGTGGGTGGAGGCGATGCCCATGTGTTCCACGACGTCGTCGCTGCGCAGCGTCGTACCCTTGACTCCCTTGCCGCCGCGGCGCTGGGCGCGGTACTCGGAGACCTTGGTGCGCTTGATGAAGCCCGAGCGGGTCACGGTCACCACGATCTCATCTTCGGGGATGAGGTCCTCGACCGTCATCTCGCCGTCGAAGGGAAGGATGGTGGTACGACGGTCGTCGCCGTAGCGCTCCACCACCTCGTTGAGCTCCTCGGAGATGATCGCCCGCTGGCGGGCGGGCTTGGCGAGGATGTCGCGGTATTCCTCGCATAGGGCGAGCTTCTCGTCGCGTTCCTCGATGATCTTTTGCCGTTCGAGGGCGGCCAGGCGGCGCAGCTGCATGGCGAGGATGTGGTCAGCCTGGATCTCGTTGATGCCGAGCAAATCCATGAGCCCGGTCCGCGCCTCGTCCACCGTGGGAGAACGCCGGATGAGGGCGATGACCTCGTCGAGCATGTCGAGGGCCTTGACCAGACCCTCCAGGATCATGAGGCGCTCTTCGGCCTTTCGCAGGCGGTAGGCGGTGCGACGGTTGATGACCTCCACCTGGTGCTGTACCCAGTAGTGGATGAAGCCGTCAAGGGAGAGGGTGCGCGGCACGCCGTCGACCAGCGCGAGCATGTTGGCCGAGAAGTTGTTTTGCAACTGGGTGTGCTTGTAGAGGTTATTCAGCACCACCTTCGCCACGGCGTCGCGCTTGAGCACGACGACGATGCGCTGGCCGGCGCGGCCCGAGGACTCGTCGCGGATGTCGGCGATGCCGGACAGGCGCCCGTCCTTGACTCCTTCGACCATGCGGTCGAGCAGGCGGTCGGGGTTAACCTGGTATGGCAGGTCGGAGATGACAAGCGACGTGCGCCCGTTGACCTCGTCGATCTCGACCTTGGCGCGCTGGGTGATGGTGCCGCGGCCGGTGCGGTACATGTCCTCGATGCCCTTGGTGCCGAGGATCGTCGCTCCCGTGGGGAAGTCCGGACCCGAGATGCGCATCATGAGGTTGGCGAGCAGCTCGTCGCGCGTCGCGTCCGGGTGCTCGAGGTACCACTGGGCTCCCGCGGCGACTTCGCGCAGGTTGTGCGGCGGGATCGACGTGGCCATGCCGACGGCGATGCCCTCCGATCCGTTGATGAGGAGGTTCGGGATGCGCGAGGTGAGGACCACGGGCTCCTGGACGGAGCCGTCGAAGTTAGGTTGGAAGTCGACGGTGTCTTCGTTGATATCTCGGACCATCTCGACCGCCAGTGGTGCCATCCGCGCCTCGGTGTACCTCGGCGCGGCCGCCCCCAGGTCGCCCGCCGTACCGAAGTTGCCCTGGCCGGCCACGAGCGGGTAGCGAAGGTTCCACGGCTGAACCATGCGAACCATGGTGTCGTAGATGGCGGCGTCGCCGTGCGGGTGGTAGTGGCCCATGACGTCGCCGACGATCTTGACCGACTTGGAAAAGGCCGAGTCGGGGCGGTAGCCGCCGTCCCACATCGCGTAGATGACGCGGCGGTGGACGGGCTTCATGCCGTCCCGGACGTCGGGCAGCGCGCGCCCGACAATAACTGACATGGCGTAGTCGAGGTAGGAGGACTCCATCTCGCGCTGGAGGTCGACATCCTTGATGTTGCCGTGTCCAAAGCTCACAGTATTCTCACTCACGTTCTATCCTTAGATGTCGAGGAATCGCACGTCACGGGCATTGCGCTGGATGAAGCTGCGGCGCGATCCCACGTCTTCACCCATGAGGATGGAGAAGGCCTCATCCGTCGCGGCGGCCTCCCCGATGTTGACGCGCTTGAGCGTTCGGGTTTCCGGGTTCATCGTGGTGTCCCACAGCTCCGAGTCGTTCATCTCGCCCAGACCCTTGTATCGCTGGATGCCCTGGCCCTCCGCCTTGGGTAGTTTCTTGCCCTCGGCCAGCCCCTCTTTGAGCACCGCGTCGCGTTCGGCGTCGGAGAAGACGTACTGGTGCGTGGCGTTCGTCCACTTGATCCGGTACAGCGGCGGCATGGCGAGGTAGATGTATCCGTCCTCGATGAGCGGACGCATGTAACGGTAGACGAGCGTGAGCAACAGGGTTGCGATGTGCTGGCCGTCGACGTCGGCGTCGGCCATAAAGACGATCTTGTGGTAGCGCAGCTTGTTGATGTCGAACTCTTCTCCCACGCCGGTGCCGAAGGCGGTGATGAGGTTCTGAATCGTGTCTGAGCTGAGCGCCCTGTCGAGGCGTGCCTTTTCCACGTTGAGGATCTTGCCGCGGATTGGCATGATCGCCTGGTGGCGCGGATCTCGGCCGTTGACGGCGGAACCGCCAGCCGAGTCGCCCTCCACGATGAAGATTTCGCACTCTTCGGGGTTGCGGGAGGTGCAGTCCTTGAGCTTGCCGGGCATCGAGGCCGATTCGAGCACGGACTTGCGCCGCGTGGCCTCGCGGGCCTTGCGCGCGGCGAGGCGCGCCTGGTAGGCCTGGGTCGCCTTGCGGATGACCTCCTTGGCCTCCGACGGATTCATGTCGAGCCAGTCGGAGATGTGGGCGTAGGTCTGTTGCTGAACGAAGGTACGTGCCTCGGTGTTGCCCAGCTTCGTCTTCGTCTGCCCTTCAAACTGCGGTTCGCCGAGCTTGACGGAGATAACGACGGCGAGGCCCTCACGGATGTCGTCGCCGGAGAGGTTCGGGTCCTTCTCCTTGAGCAGGCCCTTGTCCCGGGCATACTTGTTGATCACCGAGGTCAGCGCCGTGCGGAAGCCTTCTTCGTGCGTGCCGCCCTCGGTGGTGTTGATGGTGTTGGCGAAGGTGTGGAGGGTCTCGGAGTAGGAGGTGGTCCACTGCATGGCCACCTCCACCGAGATCTTCTTTTCCTGATCCTCGGCCTCGAAGTAGATCGGCTCGGGGTGAACGGGTTCGACCTTCTTGGTCTTGACGATGTGCCGCACGTAGTCGAGTAGGCCGCCGTCGTAGCGGTAGGAGACCTCGAGGTGCTTTTCCTCCGCCGCGAGCGAATCTTCCGTTCCCACGATTTCCTCGCCCTCGGGCGCGGCCTGGGGACGCTCGTCGGTGAGCGTGATGCGCAGTCCCTTGTTGAGGAAGGCCATCTGCTGGAGGCGATGACGCAGGGTCTCGAAGTCGAGGTGAGTGGTCTCGAAGATGTCACCATTGGGCCAGAACGTCTGGGTGGTGCCCGTCTCCGTGGTCGGTTCGCCCTTTTCCAGCGGCGCAACGGGCACGCCGTTCTCGTAAGAGATGCGCCACACGTAGCCGTCACGGCGCACCTCGGTGTCCATCCGGGTGGACAGCGCGTTGACAACGGAGACGCCCACGCCGTGCAGGCCGCCGGAGACCGCGTATCCGCCGTTGCCGAATTTGCCACCGGCGTGCAGGACTGTCATGACCACCTGGACTGCCGGCAGCCCCTCGGTAGGGTGAATGTCCACCGGAATTCCGCGCCCGTTGTCCGTCACGCGGCATCCGCCGTTTTCCAGCAGGGTAATTTCGATGTGATCGCAGTAGCCGGCGAGCGCCTCGTCCACCGAGTTGTCGACTACCTCGTAGACCAGGTGGTGAAGGCCGCGCTCTCCGGTTGAGCCGATGTACATGCCCGGGCGCTTCCGGACGGCTTCCAGCCCCTCAAGGACGGTGATGTTCGACGCGTCGTACGACTGGTCCGCTGAGACCGTGCCGATCCGATTCTCGTGTTCACTCACGCTTGGCAACTCCTCTACCTGTGGTCTACATCTCTAAATAGCCCCTAGAATCGCCTAGAAGGCGTTGAGGCCCTTGTGGGTAGGTATCTACACCATTAGACCGGAAACTAATTATAGCGCGTTTTGGGCCTAAAATCTCGCCAGCAGGCAGCCTGGAGCCCGGAATTACGCAACCGCGGACGTGGATGGGACTTCGTGGCGCGGCCGAGCACACCATTGACGGCTTTTCGCGGCATTACCCGTAGGTGTCGCGCGGCCCGCGGCCGGGAACCGAGTACCTACCGTGCTTCCACGAGCGCGCAAAAGGCCCGCTGACCACGATTTCCTTCACGACGCCGTGCCCCAGCTCCTCCTCCAGTCGCTTGTCGAGGAAGGCGGATAGCGCGCGCATCTGTGCCTGCCACGACGTCGATGTCGCCCGCAGCGTCAACACGCCGTTCTCGAAGCTCTCCACCCGGCAGTTGTTCGCGATAGCCGGCCCCACGATCTGCGGCCACCTCGCCGCGACGGAGCCAACCTCGAGCTGAGTAGTCCACCCGCGACTCTTGACGATGTGGTCGAACACGATTCCAAGCGGCTTCGGGTCCCGCTTGGACGGGCGGGATCCCGACCCGACGTCCTGCCCGGGGGTCGGCACCACGACGTCCTCCCCGATCTGTTCCGTCTCTCGCTCGATGCGGGCCGCCATCCGCACCCGCACCCATCCTTGCGCCTCGGCCATCCGCCGAGCTCGGTCAAGCGCCTCGAGCGGTAGCTCGTCGTGATACTTCTCGGCGGAGGCGGCTTTCGCCTGCGCGATCCTATCCATCGCGCGTCACTTTCCCGCGGGTGACGACAAACCGGCTCCCTCCCAGCAGCGGTAGCTCATCTCCGACGGCCGCCGTGACGAAGACCTGCTCGGCGTCGTCGATAATCTGCGCGAGCCGCAGCCGCCGCCGCGAGTCGAGTTCGGCGAAGACGTCGTCGAGGATAAGAATAGGCTCCTCGTCCTCCGCCCAATCCCCGGACTCGTGCCCGCGAAGCAACGACCACGATCCGAGCCGCAACGCCAGCGCATACGACCACGATTCGCCGTGGGAGGCGAATCCCTTCGCCGGGAGCGTGCCGAGGGAGAGTTCGAGCTCGTCACGGTGCGGCCCAACCAGGTTAACCCCGCGTTCGATCTCCGCCCCGTGCCAGTCCCGTAGCGTTTGGCGCAGCTCCGCCTCCACGGTTCCGGCCTCCATCAGCTCCTTTTCGTGCCTGACGACGCCGTCGGCCAGCTCCTCCCCGCCTTCTCCCGCCAGCAGTGCCGGGCCGGGAAGCTCCCAGCCACGCCGGTGGTCGAGGTTGGCGGCGTAGTCGATCCGCGCCGCGTCGCTACCGCCGGAAAGATCGGCGTAGTAGTTGAGCACGTGTGGGCGCAGGCCGGATATGATCTCGGCGCGCGCCGAGATGATTTGCGCGCCGTAGCGGGCGAGCTGGTCGTCCCACACCTCCAGAGAGGATTCGTCAACCATCCCTCCGGCCCGCCGCGTCTTGTTCAGGGCCTTGAGCAGCGCGCCGCGCTGGCGCAATACCCGTTCATACTCTGCCTTGACCGACGCCAGACGCGGGCGAAACTGAATCATAAGGTTGTCCAGGAAACGACGCCGATCCGCCGGATCACCCTTGACCAGACTGAGGTCTTCCGGGGCGAAGACGACGGTCCGCACGATCCCGAGAAGGTCGGCTGGCCGGGCGTTGCCGCGGTTGATCCGTGCCCGGTTGGCCTTGCCGGTGATGATCTCAACCTCGAGCATCGTCTCCGACTCCCCGCGCCGCACCTTCGCGCGGATCACCCCGGCGCTCGCACCCTGGCGCACGAGTGCGGCGTCGGCTGCCACCCGATGCGAGGAAAACGTGGCAAGGTAGCCGATCGCCTCCACCAGGTTTGTCTTGCCCTGACCGTTCTCACCCACGAAGGTCACGACGCCGGGCTCGAAGTTGAGCACGACCTCGCGGTACGACCGAAAGTCGTTGAGCGCCAGATCGGAGATGTACACCTAGTTCTGGCCGAAGGTCCGAATCGGCATGAGGAGGAGGCGGAAGTCGTCTTCCACGTTGCCGTCCTTGTCCTGCGCCGTGACCACGGCCGGCTTCGTCGGATGGGTGAAGGATAGCCGGACGGTCGGTTCGTTGATGACGGCAAAACCTTCCTGGAGGAAGATCGGGTTGAATGCCATCTTGATGTCTTCGCCCTCGAGGGTGGCGGGCAGAACCTCGGAGACCTGGGCGTTGTCGCCCTGCCCGGCCTCCATCACGACCTCACCCTCAGAGAAGGACAGACGCACCGCGGCGTTCTTCTCCGTCACCAGGCGCGAGCGCTTAATCGCGTCGAGGATCTCCAGACGGTCGAGTTCCACGTGACCGTTGACCTCAGTGGGGAACAGCGAACGCACCTGGGGGTATTCGCCGTCGATGAGCTGAATCGTGTTCTGGCGGTCGCCTGCCGAGAACCCGATGAGCGCACCCATTCCCTCGTCCTGTAGCGAGATCTCGACGTCGGCAACGGTGCCGAGGGCCTTGGCGACGTCGAGCAGGCGGGAGGCGCGCACGAGGATCCGGGTGGAGAAGTCGGGCTGAGCCGGCGCCCACGTCAGGTCCCTGATTGCCAGGCGGTAGCGGTCGGTGGCCATGAGGGAGATCTGGTCGCCCTCGATTTCGATGCAGACGGAGACGAGCATGGGCAGGGTGTCGTCGTTAGAGGCGGCGATCGTCACCTGGGAGACGGCCTTCTCCCATTGGGCGCCATCCACCTTGCCGATCACCGGAGGCATCGGGGGAAGATCCGAGTAGTCCTCGGTTGCCATCGTCTTGAGGGTGAAGTGTGAGCGTCCGCAGGAAATGTCAAACTTCCCGCCGTCCTTCTCAATCTCGATCGTCTCATCGGGCAACGAACGCGAGATCTCCGCCAGTAGCTTGCCGTTGACGAGTACCTCTCCCGCGACAATCACGTTGGCCGAGTTGATGGTGATTTGCGAGGAGACATCCGCGTCACGTGTGCCCATCGTGACGGTCCCATCCTCCTCCGCGACGATGTGAATACCGGCGAGGATCGCCTGAACCGGGCGCGAAGGGATCGTGCGCGACGCCCACGTCACGGCGTCAGTAAATTCCTTGTGATCGACGCTAAATTTCACCGTCTAACCTACTTTCTGTCATCTGGCTCCTACTTTAGCGATCTGACCCCACCTAAGCCCATTCGTTCGACGCAGTCGGTGGCCACCGGTGTCGTTTCGTGAATTAGTGGGTAGTAGAGGTAGTAGCCTTTGTGGATTCTGTGGACAAGTCTATCTTCTCGCGCGGTTGCGCGCTTTGGTCATTGTGGATATCCGCGAGAGTAAGCTGTGTCTAATTCGGGGTCGGTGTGGATGGGACACTTTCGACTTCGACAAACTCGCACTTTTTGCCGCCTTGTCCACACGTTGTCACGTCAAAATCTCCTATTGTTCGCAGGGGCTGTGGATAGTTAGCGATTCTCGGATAGCTGGGCCTGTTCCTTGGCAGCCTGCTTGATCCGCGAGGTCAGCTCGGTGACCTGGTTATAGATTTCCTGCTTCTCCGCCATGAGGCTCTCAACCTTGCGCAGAGCGTTGAGGACGGTCGTGTGGTCGCGGCGGTTGAATGCCTCGGCGATCTTGGGTAGCGACAGGTCAGTCATCTCCCGGCACATGTACATGGCGATGTGGCGCGGTTGGGTGAGCAGGCGGGTTCGCGTCGGCGACTTGAGATCCTCCGTGGTGATCCCGAAGTACGTGGCCACCTGATTCATGATGAGTGCAGCGGTCACTGTGAACGAGCTCGGATCGCTCATCATGTCTTTGAGAGCGCTTTCGGCGACGTCGAGCGTGACCGGCATGTTGAACAGCCCAGCGAAGGCCGTCACGCGTCGAAGGGATCCCTCCATCTCGCGCACGTTCGTCGTGATCCGCGAGGCAATGAATTCGAGCACGTCGCGCGGGACCATGAGCTTTTCCGAAGCGGCCTTCTTCTCCAGGATCGCGATACGCGTCTCGAGGTTAGGCAGGTCAATGTTTGCGACGATTCCGGAGGCGAAGCGCGAGATCATGCGTTCCTCGAAACCGTCGAGCAGGCGAGGCGCGACGTCGGAGGTGATAACGATCTGCTTATTCGCCGTCGCCAGCGCGTTGAACGTATTGAAGAATTCCTCGAGTGTGCCCTCCTTGTGGGAGAGAAACTGGATGTCGTCGATGAGGAGGATATCCACCGAGCGGAAGAGGTTCTTGAAGTTATGCCCTTCCTTGCGCATCATCGCGTTGATGAACATGTTCGTGAACTCTTCCGAGCTCGTATACAAAACCCTGGATCCGGGGAAGAGGCTGAGGTAGTAGTTGCCGATCGCGTGCAGCAGATGGGTTTTACCCATTCCGGAGTCGGAGTACAGGAAGAGCGGGTTGTATGTGGAGCCGGGCGCCTCCGCGACGGCTAGGGCGGTGGCGTGGGCGAAGCGATTCGAGTCGCCGATGACGAAATTGTCGAACGTGTAGCGCGGATTGAGGTTCGCGTTCGACTGATCCTGATTCTTTTCGATCCTCGGCAGCATGGTCCCCAACCCACTCGACGTCGGATGAGAGGCGTGATGTTCTTGTGGTTCGCTCGCGGCGGCGTCGACGACGGCGTGGGCGGGCTGCGAGTGCAAGTTCGCCGGGTCGGATATTGTGGTTGGGCCGTGTTGAGCGGCGTCGAGTCGAGGAGCCTGCGGCTGTGCGTGCTGATAGCTAGGCGTCGAGGGCCGTGAGGATCCGGGAGTGGCGGCGTCGGCGGCGTCGTCGACGGCGTGGAGCTGGCGTTCGGGGGCTTGCCACTGCGGGAGAGCCTGGTTGGGCGTGGTCTGCTGCTCGCTGAGCGAGGGGTCGACGGAGATGACGAGTCGGACCGAGCGGCCGAGGATGGCCGAGAGCTGGTTTTCCATGATGGTGGAGACGTGCTCGGTGATCCAATTTTTCACAAACTCGGAGGCGACGCCGATCATGAAGATGTCGTCGACTGTGGCCAGCGGGTGGGCGAGGCGCACGAACGCCGCCTGTGAGTCGGAGAGATCACCCTGTGCGCGCAGGAGCTCGCTGGCAGCCGTCCATGCGTCGCGTGCAGGTGAGACGTCCATGATTTCTCCGATCGATATTTTTTCCGGACTCTTTATGTTAGAGGATAAATTGTGGAAAGTCAGATTAGTTATCCACAGCGTTGTGCACATGTGTGGATATTACACGGATGTAATTCGCCAGCCGGAATGGCGTAATTCTGCGCGAAAGTTTTGACCTTCGGAGGAACAAAAAATGTGGATGACGTAAATTAATGGATTAATTCCAAATTGCGTCGGTCGTTGGGCCCTGAGATATCTATCACCGCGCCGCGCGCGTTCCTTGACCTTTTGGCTCATTCTTCAGTAAATTCAACAAGTCATGTGTGCTTTGCACACGCGCTCCCCGCGGAGCGTTTTTCGTTATCCGATCTAGGTTTAGGTGGTCACCCATGACTACGAAGCGCACTTTCCAGCCGAACAACCGTCGTCGCGCCAAGACCCACGGTTTCCGCAAGCGCATGTCCACTCGCGCCGGCCGCGCCGTCCTCGCCGCACGTCGCCGTAAGGGTCGCGCCAAGCTCTCTGCGTAAATGCTCCCTGCAGCGAACCGACTGCGGAGGTCGGAGGATTTTCGCCTCGCCTTCCGCTCGGGGTCACGCAGTGCCAACAGATACGTCGTCGTTCACGTTGTGAAGGGCGCATCGCAAGCCGGCCCTCGGGTCGGCTTCACTGTTAGTAAAAAGGTGGGCAACGCCGTCGTACGCAACAAGGTACGCCGGCGTCTTCGTCATATTATGGCGGACCACCTCGATGTCGACGCGCGGCTCGTCGTCGTTCGCGCACTACCGGCTGCGGCCCAGGCGAGCTACGACGAGCTGGCGATCGCCGTCGCAACCCAGCTCGAGCGAGCGGGGGTCAACCGTGGCTAACGGCGTAACCCGGGCTCTGCAGTCGGTCATTCGCTGGTATCAGCGCAACATTTCCGCAGGTCAGCCCCGGCGTTGCCGCTATCAGCCCACGTGCTCGGCCTATGCCATCACGGCAATTGAAATTCACGGCGCGATTAAAGGTACACTCTTGAGTATCTGGCGGTTGCTGCGGTGTAATCCGTGGTCGAAGGGCGGCGTGGACTGGGTTCCCGACAAGGGAAAATGGCCTACGAAGCCGTTGGGCTACAAAGAACTCATCGCACTACGCGAAGAGCAAGAACATGATCATCAGGCACATAGCCATTGCGGTGGTCACGACGCTTAGGAGCGTATAGGTGGATACTATCCTCTTCCCTCTCATGTGGGTGATCTCCTACATCATGTATGGAGTTCACGCCGCGTTAACCACGATCGGTCTGTCGACCGGCTCGGGTCCGGCCTGGGTGCTGTCGATCGTGGGCCTCACGGTCATCGTCCGCATCCTCATCATCCCGCTATTCAATAAGCAGACGAAGGCGTCGCGCGCCTCGCAGGAGCTCGCGCCGGAGATCAGAAAGATTCAAAAGAAGTACAAGGGCCGCACGGATCAGGTCTCCCAGCAGCGTCAGCAGGAAGAGATGATGGCGCTCTACCGGGATCACGGGACTTCGCCGTTCTCGGCCTGCATGCCGGCACTCATCCAGATGCCGATCTTCTTCTCCCTCTTCCGGCTCCTTTATGCGGTGCTCCCGATATCGACGGGAAGCTACCAGCGCCCCTCCATTGGCCCGATCGATCAGGCGGTGGCGCAGGAGATCGGTGCGTCCACTGTTTTCGGCGCTCCCCTGGTGTCCTCGATCTCGACTTCCTCGCAGTACGTCCAACCCACGAACGTGATCGCGGTGGCGGTCACGATGATCGCGCTGATGATGGCCACCCTGTTCTTCTCGCAGAAGCAGATCATGACGAAGAATCTGCCGGAAGATTCGCAGGATCCGGATAACCCGGCCTACAAGATGCAGAAGTACATGCTGTACGGTATGCCGCTTATCTATGTCTTCTCCGGTTCCGTGTTCCAGGTGGGCGTGCTCGTGTACTGGCTGACGGGCAACATTTGGAACATTGGTCAGCAGACGTGGCTGATCACCACCAATCCAGCGCCCGGCTCGGCGGCCTACCGTGCGCGCCAGGAGCGGCTGCGCGCCAAGCGCATCGCGAAGGGTTTGCCGGCGGAGGAGGAAGACGAGTCGAGCTCGGTCACCACCGGCCAGCGCGAGCAGCCGCTAGGTAAAAAGCGCTCGAAGAAGGCCGGCGCCAAGGGCCTCGAGACCGCACCGGAACCGATGCCCGAGGCCGACGACGTCGACGAACCGGTCACCGAGGTTCGCGGACTTGACGGTCTGACGGATTCCGAGCGCGCCCAGAAGCGCTACGAACGGCGGATGGCCGAGCGTCAACGCTCGAAGAATAAGAAGAACAAGAAGCAGCAGCAGGCCAAACAGCGCCGGCAGAATCAGAAGAAGCGGAACTTTTAGGGTAAGGATTTGCCATGAGTGAAGACACCTCCAAGCTTGATCACGAAGGCGACATCGCCGCAGACTACCTCGAGGAGCTGCTGGACATCGCGGATCTGGATGGCGACATTGAGATCGGCGTCGAGGCGGACCGCGCGTCGGTTGACATCGTCGCCGACGACGGCGGGGATCGGCGGCTCAAGCGGCTCATTGGCCGCAAGGGCGAGGCGCTGGATTCTCTGCAGGAGTTGACGCGCCTTGCCGTACAGCAGGAGACGGGTGAGCGTTCGCGCCTGATGCTCGACATCCTCGGCTACCGGGATAACCACCGCCGGCACATCGCTGAGATCGCGCAGCGCGCAGTAGAGCGCGTGGAGGAGACCGGCGAGGCGTACTCGATGAAGCCGATGAATCCGTTCGAGCGCAAGGTGGTTCACGACGTCGTCGCAGCGGCAGGCCTCGTGTCGGATTCGTCCGGTATTGGCCAGGATCGTCACGTGGTTATCACGCTCGCCGAGGACGATCTCGAGTCCGCGGAGGACTATGAGGATGAGTTCTCGGGCGACGAGGTCCCGGTTGAAAGCGCCGATGACGGCGATAACGCGGACGTGGGACAGGGCGAGGATAGCGCCGACGAGTAAGCGTGAGGCGGGGGCTGGCGTCGGCTGGCCCCCGTTTTCTATCTATCGACTATTCTGTGGGGGAATCGATGATGAGGAATAACGGCGTGGAACCCGCACCAGAAGGTGGCGCGGATCACTTTGGGGGCGTCGAGTGGGGGCGCCTCGTCAGGTTCGGCGAGCTGCTCGAGGAGCAGGGTGAGCTGCGCGGGCTTATCGGTCCACGCGAGCTCGAGCGGCTTTGGTCGAGGCATCTGCTGAATTCGACGGCAGTGGCCGAGTTTCTTTCAAAGGGAATCCACCTGGCCGACGTGGGCGCCGGCGCCGGCTTCCCCGGGATGGTCTTGGCGATCATTCGTCCGGACCTCAAGGTCGATCTGATCGAGCCGATGGAGCGACGCACGGACTGGCTGAGGTTTGTGGCCGACGAACTGAATCTCTCCAACGTTGAGGTGATTCGTGCGCGCGCGGAGGATCTACCGCGGGGCTACGCGGTCGACGTCGTCACCGCCCGTGCGGTAGCGGCCTTGAAGAAGCTCATTCCCTGGACGCTCCCGCTGGTCCGGCCTGGCGGCAGGCTGGTCGCGTTGAAGGGTGCGCGAGCCGAGACCGAGATATACGAAGCTGAGAAGCAACTCTTGAAGTATCGGGCGCAGTCAGCGCGCACATACGATGTCGAGGTGTGGGGAACCGACGAGGGCACGCGCGTGGTTGAAGTGGTCAAGATGAAGTAGCCGGTAGGCGGGAGCGGGACGGGG
>JALEWQ010000113.1 GCA_022783305.1 Trueperella sp.
TGACACCCCCGACAAGCGCGAGCTCCTAGATCTGGTTGATGTGCTCGTGGACGGGCCGTTCATTCAGCGCCTCTATCATCATGACCTGGCCTTCCGCGGCTCGGCCAATCAGCGCATCATCGACCTGCGCGCCTCGCGCAAAGTTCGGGTGGGCGCCGCCGGCGGGGCTGACTCGGCCGGTTGGGACTACGCGGCCGAGCCGGTGCTGTTGCGCGACTAAGTGCTGTTGCGCACCTAGCGGGCCTGCGCTCGCCCGGCGGGTCTGCGCTCGCCTAGAAAGAGTCGATCGCCCGCTTGATTTCTGCGGCGTATTCGGCCCCGCCCGTGCCGCCGGGGTGGATGCCGTCGGAGGCGAGGTGCTCGGGGTGGGCGGCGGCGATGGCCGCCCAGTCGGCCACGCGCACGCGATCCGGGTATTCGGTGGCGATCTGCGCGATCGTGGCGTTCGACCGAGGCACCCATTCGGCGTTCGGCGCGGCGGCCGTCACCCACACGACGCGGCGGTCGGGGCCGAGGTAGTCCATGATGTCGCGCGCGGTCTGCATCGAGATGGCGCCGTTGGTGCCGAGTGAGATGACCACCGTGTCGCGTAGCTTGCCCTGGCTGGCGTAGGTGTCGGCGATCTGCTTGAACACCCAGATCGAGCGGGATACCTCCCCGTCGACGACGGCGTCCGGGTACGTCTCGAGCAGCGCGGGGGCGGCGGCGAGGGTGACGGAGTCGCCGATGATGGTGATGTCGGCCCCGGTGTCGGGGGTCTGCCCGGGGGTGGGCTCGGCGGTCGGCTCGGGGGTAGCTGTGGCGGTCGGCGTCGTGGCCGGCGTGGTGGAGGAACCCCCGCCGTCGCCGGGCTCGGCGGCCTCGTCGGGGTCTCCCGCCTCGGGCGTGGCCTTGTGCGTGGCGAGGGCTTCCTCGCCGGCGGCAACGGCGCGCTGCGCCTCGGTCATGTCTGTGGAGGTGACCAGGGCGAGCGCGAAGGTGGCGGTGAGGGCCAGCGCTCCCGTGGTCAGCCAGGCGGTGGCGACGGTGGGCAGGGCCCGCATGCTGCGCACCCAGCCGACCAGGCCCTTGTGGCGGATCGGGGTCTCCACGTAGGTGAAGGAGAGGTGGGCGGCGGTGACGCTCGCGGCGAGCACCACGGCGGCGGCGAGCGGGCGGGGCATGTGGATGTGGTAGGTGGCGAGCACCCACAGGGGCCAGTGCCACAGGTAGATGCCGTATGAGCGCTGCCCGATCCACACCATCGGCCGTGATTCGAGCAGGCCGGCGAGGGTCTCGGAAGCCGTTCCGGCGACGTCGGGCAGGATGCCGCGGATGGTCACGCCAGCGAGGGCGGAAGCGAGCAGCATCCCCCAAGGGTAGAACCAGGAAGCGTCGGGGACGGCGAAGGTGAGGACGGTCAGGGCGGCGAGTGCCAGCCAGCTGCCCACGCCCCACAGGGCGCAGGCCGTGCGGGGGCGGCCCTTCATGATGCCGGGCAGGGCAAAGGCAATGCCGGCGCCGATCATCAGGCCGAAAATGTGGGTATCGGTGCCGACGTATGCGCGGGTGACGTTGCCACCGGCGAGCCAAGCGTGTAGCGCGAGCGACACGACGCCGATGCCCGCCGCCGCGCCGATCTGGATGCGGCGCCCGAGATGGCCGGCCCGCCGGGCGGCGAGCGCGAGCACCATGACGACCACGGGCCACACGAGGTAGAACTGCTGCTCCACGGCCAGGGACCACATGTTGTTGAGCAGCAGCGGTTCTTGGGCCTCGAAGTAGCTTGAGCCGTTGGCTATCTGGAACCAGTTGTAGGTGCCGGTCAGCGCGCCGAGGGCCTGCCAGCGAGCCTGGGTGACGGCGTCGGCGGAGATGAGGCGGCCAAGCGAGAGCGTGATGACCACCATGAGTGCGACAGCCGGCAGGAGGCGCCGGTAGCGGCGGTGGAGGAAGCTGGGCAGGTCGATCACGCCGGTTGAGTCGTGTTCCTTGAGCAGGAGCGCGGTGATGAGGAAGCCGGAGATGACGAAGAAGACGTCCACGCCGATGAAGCCGGCCCCGCCCACCGACGGCAGCAGGTGGTAGACGAGCACGAAGAGTGCTCCGATGGCGCGTAGGCCGTCCAGGCCCCGGATGCGATATGACCTAGAAGGCGAGTTCGCGGTGTTTCCTGGCATGAGCATAATACTAGGCTTGCCCGCGAGGCGGATCGTCCACCGCGAGCTGTACGTGTGTCTCACATGCGTGTGTGGTGCAGCACCTCAGTCGCGCGTGATCGGGCGCGTGTGCAGGTGGAGGTTGGCGGGAAGCTGGTCGAGCTCGGCGCGGATGCCGGCGGCGAGCTCGGCGCGGTACGTGGGCGTCATGCGTTCGACGGGGGCGGAGATGGAGATGGCGAAGCTCTTGGGCGTGCCGAGTAGCGGCACGCCGACGCAGGCGATGCCCTCCTCGTTTTCTTCGATCTCTTCGGTCCAGCCGTCGCGGTCGAGGCGGGTGAAGTTGGCTAGGACGGCGTCGCGCAGTTCGCTCTGGTCGGCTTTGGTGCGGGAGGTGACGCCGGGGGCTTGGAGGTACCAGGCTAGCTGGGTGTCCCGGTCGGGTAGGGCGCCGATGAGCGCGCGTCCGAGGGAGGTGGTGACGGCGGTGGCGCGGCGTCCGACGGCGGAGACGACGCGGATGGCGCGGTCGGGCTCGACTTTGTCGAGGTAGACGATGTCGGTGTCGACGAGGCGGCCGAGGTGGACGAGCTCGTTGAAGCGCCGCCCGATGTTTTCCAGGTGGGGGCGCAGTGCCTCCACGGCGTGTCGGGTGGAGGTGCGGTAGGCGGCGATCGGGGCGATGCCGTCGCCGAGCCGGTAGAAGCCCGTGTCCGGGTCCTGCTCCACCCAGTCGCGTTCGCGCAGCGTGGCCAGCGTGTTGTAGGCGGTGGCCTTGTTGACTCCAAGGTCGGCGGCGATGACGCCGAGGGGGGTGCCGTCGGCGTCGCGCGTGGCGAGGTATTCCACGAGCGTCAGGGCACGGCTGACGCTGGCCAGGGGCTTTGGAGTGCTCATGGGGAAATCCTATCCCGCGCCGTTCTTCTATGTGAAATGCCTGGCTGGAGTAGAGATCTGTTGCGCGCCGCGACGACGGTGGTGCGAGGCTTGCGTTTGGGCCTGGATTGTTGCGTCAAACACACTATGATGAAAGTGCTGACGGCGTTTCGAGAACACGGTACTGTTTAAGTAGATGAAACGACCGTTTCATATACATAAACGACTAGGGTCAACGGAGAGCCAAGTATGAAACTAAATCTCGCAGGACTGAACGATCGAGGTTCCTTCGAGGCGGCAGGCGTTCAGCTGCCGCCCTTCGACGTGGCCGCCATGCAGGAAGAAGGCAAGGCCAACCCCCGCTGGATCCACCTGGGGCCCGGCAACATCTTCCGCGTTTTCCCCGCCCGCATCGCCCACGACCTCCTGGCCGCTGGCGATCGCTGGCCGATCACCGCCGTCGTGCCGATGAACCCCGATGAGCTCGCCATCCAGCTCGGCAAGCACGACCTCATGACCCTGTCCACCATCCTCAACCCCGATGGCACCCGCGACTACCGCGTCATCGCCGGCATCTGCGAGGGCCTGGCATGGCAGCGTCCGGAGGACTTCGAGCGCCTCACCCAGATCGTGACCAACCCCGAGCTGACGCTGATCACGATGACGATCACCGAGAAGGGCTACGCCATCCACGACTCGGCCGGCAACCTCTCCGAGCAGGCGAGCGAGGCGATCGCCGCCGGCCCGCACAAGTTCCACGCCAACACCATGGCCAACCTTGCGGGCCTCCTGGTGCGCCGATTCGAAGCCGGCGCCGCGCCCATCAACGTCATCTCCTTCGACAACTTCTCCCACAACGGCGACAAGCTGCGTGACTCCGTCATGACCATCATGCGCGGCTGGAACGAAGCCGGACTCGTGTCCGACGCCGCGCTCGCCTGGGCCGACGACGCCGCCGCCGTCGCCTTCCCCATCACCGTGATCGACAAAATCACCCCGCGCCCCAACGCCTCCGTGGCCGACGAGCTCGCAGGCCTCGGCTTTGAGGACATGGGCATCGAGACCCTCGGGCGGACACCGCTGGCCGGCTTCGTCAACGCCGAACCCACCGAGTACCTCATCATCGAGGACGTCCTCGTGGGCGAGGTGCCTGACTTCGCCGCCCACGGCGTCCACCTCACCTCCCGCGAGGTGTGCGACGACTTCGAGAACATGAAGGTCACCACCTGCCTCAACCCGCTCCACACCGCGCTCGCCACCGCCGGCGTCCTCCTCGGCTTCCCCACCATCGACTCTGAGATGCGCGACCCGGACCTCAAGGCCCTCGTCGAGCGCCTGGGCTGGAAGGAAGGCCTGCCCGTCGTCGTCGACCCGGGGATCGTCAAGCCGGAGGACTTCCTGCGCGAGGTGCTCGAGGTGCGTTTCCCCAACCGCTTCCTGCCCGACGACCCGGCCCGCATCGCGATGGACACCTCCCAGAAGGTCGGCATCCGCTTCGGCGAGACGATCAAGAAGTACATCAACCAGGGCCGCGACCTCGGCGAACTCGTCGCGATCCCGCTGGTCATCGCCAACTGGATGCGCTACCTGCTCGCCGTCGACGACGAGGGCAAGCCCTTCGACCCGTCCCCGGACCCGCTGCTTGAGGAGCTCCAGGGCCACCTGGACGGCGTCGTGCTCGGCGGCGACGTGGACGCCCACGCCGCCCTCGAACCCATCCTGTCCAACTCCGCCATTTTCGGCACCAACCTCTACGAGACGCCGCTTGCCGCGCGCGTCGAAGAACTGTTCACCAAACTCGTGGCCGGCCCGGGCGCCGTCCGCACCACCCTGAAGGAGACACTCGCATGAAGATGACGTTCCGCTGGTACGGCGAAGGATTCGATCCGATCCCGCTGCAGTACATCAAGCAAATCCCGGGGATGACGGGCACCATGGGTGTCCTGTCCCAGTACGCCGCCGGGGAGGTGTGGACCAAGGACGAGATCAAGAAGATGATGGACCAGGTCCACGCCGCCGGCCTCGAGTGCGAAGTGATCGAGTCCGTCAACGTCCATGAGGACATCAAGCTCGGCCTCGACACCCGCGACGAGTACATCGCCAACTACTGCACCACCCTGGAGAACCTCGCCGAGTTCGGCGTGAAGGTGGTCATCTACAACTTCATGCCCGTCTTCGACTGGCTGCGCACCGAGCTCGCCCACGTCAACGAAGACGGCTCGACCTGCCTGTACTACGATCACGCCGACATCGAGGGCATGACCCCGCAGGACATCGTCCAGCGCACGGCCGAGGAGTCCGGCGGGCTGACCCTGCCCGGCTGGGAGCCCGAGCGCCTGTCCCGCCTTGACGAGGTCATGGCCCTCTACCAGGACATGACGGTGGACAAGCTGCGCGAGAACTGGAAGTACTTCCTCGACGGCATCATCCCCACCTGCGAGAAGGTCGGCATCCGCATGGCCTGCCACCCCGACGATCCGGCGTGGGACCTCTTCGGCATCCCGCGCGCCTACAAGAACCGCGACGACATCGACGCGATCTGCGGCCTCAACGATTCGGACGCGAACGCCCTGTGCCTGTGCTCCGGTTCGCTCGGCTCCAACCCGGCCAACGACGTGCCCGCGATCTTCCGCGAGTTCGGCAAGCGCGGTCGCATCGCCGCGGCGCACGTGCGCAACGTGAAGTACCTGGGCGAGAAGAAGTTCCAGGAGGCCGCCCACTGGGCCGAGGACGGCGACCTCGACATGCACGCCATCGTCGAAGCCCTCTACGACTACGCCCCCGACGTCCACGTCCGCCCCGACCACGGCCGCATGATCTGGGGCGAGACCGGCCGCCCGGGCTACCCGCTCTACGACCGCGCCCTCGGCGCTCAGTACATCCTCGGCCTGTGGGACGCCATCGACGCCCAGCGCAAGGCTAACGCCGGAAAGGATGCCTAATGGTTCAGATTCCTGACGCACTTCCCTTCCTCAAGGCCAACCCGATCGTGCCCGTCGTCGTGATCGACGACGCCGCCGACGCCGCCGACGCCGGCCGCGCCCTCGTGGCGGGCGGCATCCACTGCGCCGAGGTGACCTTCCGGACGGAGGCCGGACCCGAGGCGATCAAGGCGATGAGCGCCGTGGAGGGCATGACCGTGGGCGCGGGCACCGTGCTCAACCGCGAGCAGGCCGAGCGCGCTGCCGATATGGGTGCGAAGTTCTTCGTGTCCCCCGGCTTCAGCATGGGTGTGGCCGAGGTGGCGGCCGAGCGCGGCATCGCCTACCTGCCCGGCGTGCAGACCGCGACCGAGGTCATGATGGCACTCGAGGTCGGCGCCACGGCCGTCAAGTTCTTCCCCGGCGGCGAGGCCGGCGGGCTGAAGATGGTCAAGGCACTGCGCGGGCCGTTCCCGAACACGGCCTTCGTGCCCTCTGGCGGGGTTAACCTTTCAAACCTGTCCGAGTGGCTGGCCGATCCGGCCATCGCTTCCGTCTCCGGATCTTGGATGATCAAGCGAGACCTCATTACTAACAAGGAATTCGACACAATTACGAAGCTCTCGCAGGAGGCATCCTCGCGAGTAAAGGAGTTGCGATCATGATTAAGCTGCGTCCCGCTGAGGAATGCACCTACGACATCGTCTCACTGGGCGAGGTGATGCTCCGCCTGGATCCGGGCGAGGGCCGCATCCGCACCGCCCGCTCGTTCGCGGCCTCGGAAGGCGGGGGCGAGTACAACGTGGCTCGCGGCCTGCGCCGCTGCTTCGGTAAGCGCGGGGCCATCGTCACGGCCCTCGTGCGCGACGAAGTCGGCCGCCTGCTGGAGGACTGCATCCTCACCGGCGGACTGGACACCCAGTTCATCAAGTGGGTTCCCTCCGACGGCATTGGCCGCACCGTGCGTAACGGGCTGAACTTCACCGAGCGCGGATATGGTGTACGCGGGGCCGTGGGCACCTCGGACCGCGGCAACACCGCGGTGTCGCAGATGCAGCCTGGCGACGTGGATTGGGATCACCTTTTCGGTGAGCTCGGCGTGCGCTGGCTCCATACGGGCGGCATCTTCGCCGCACTGTCCGAGTCCGCGGCCGAGGTTGCCAAGGCCGCGATGCAGGCCGCGAAGAAGTACGGCACCATCGTCTCCTACGACCTCAACTACCGCCCCTCCCTGTGGAAGGCGATCGGCGGGCTCGACAAGGCCCGCGAGGTCAACCGCGAGCTGGCGAAGTACGTGGACGTCATGATCGGTAACGAGGAGGACTTCACCGCCTCCCTCGGCTTCGAGATCGAGGGTGCGAACGAGAACCTCGACAACCTCGAGGTCGAGTCTTTCCGCAAGATGATCGAGAAGGCTTCCGCCGAGTACCCCAACTTCCAGGCGATTGGCACCACGATGCGCGAGGTCAAGACCGCCACGATCAACAACTGGTCGGCCGTGGCCTGGAGCCGCGAGGACGGCTTCGTCAAGGCCACCCAGCGCGACAACCTGGAGATCCTCGACCGCGTGGGCGGCGGCGACTCGTTCGCCTCCGGCCTCATCTACGGGATTATGGAGAAGGGCAACGTGCGCGAGGCCGTCGAGTACGGCGCGGCACATGGCGCGCTGGCCATGACCACCCCCGGCGACACCACAATGGCGTCGCTTGAGGAGGTCGAGCGGCTGGTGGCGGGAGGTAGCGCCCGCGTACAGCGCTAGGCTCGCGTGCTCAGGCTGGGAATACACCTAGGCACTTCTGATATCCGTGAGGGTAATCGGACAGCCGCGACACTGTTTTCAAAGCAGTGTCGCGGCTGTGTTTTAGTTGGCGTATGTGGAGCAGGATATGTGTGTTGTATGATTCTTGCTCCGTCCTTAGGGTGGGGCGTTACTTCTCGCTAGTCGTACATAGGTTGCGAGATCAAGGGTGTCCTATCAGGGAACGATATAGGTCTAGGTCCCTTGTCGTCGGTATAAGGGTTGGAGCACTTCGCACCCTTTCAACGTCCTCGGTTTAAGGCGCATCGCGGTTTAAAAGATTTCTAGCTGCCACATGGTAAACGAGTAGTTATCGAAAGATGAACTGTTTGATCTCCCCGTCGTATACCTCGATGGCTTGCACGCCGTAGATGTCGGCGATGAGTTCCTTGGAGAGGGTAGTTGTTGGCTGGCCTTGGCAAACGATTGATCCGTGGTTCATAACGATAACTTCGTCGCAATATCGTGCCACAAGATTCAGGTCATGTAGAACGATTACTGCTGTGGGTGCGACTTCGCGTACGAGAGCAAGAACTTGATGCTGATACTTGACGTCCAAATGGTTAGTTGGCTCGTCTAGCAGCATAAATGGGCATTGCTGAGTCAAAGCTCGAGCGATAAGAACACGTTGGCGTTCTCCACCTGAGAGTGTGGTGAAATACCGGTCTTTGACACCAGACATGCCGACCTTGTGGAGGGCTTGGCTGGCAATGTCCCGGTCAGTATCCGAATATCCCTGGAAATCGGTGCGGTGAGGAGCTCGTCCTAAGAGGACGAACTCCTCCACGCGCATCCGATCAGTATCATGTTCAAATTGAGAGACCACAGATACTTTTTTGCTGATCTGCGATGCCCGCATTTTATGCAGTGGATCTCCTTCGAGTGCTATTGTTCCAGTGGTGAGGACTTGCGCCCCAAACAGAGAGCGCAAAAGAGTTGTTTTACCCGAACCGTTGGGGCCGGCAATGCCGAGGACTTTCCCGGGTTTGACCTGAAAAGAAACCTGGTTAACGGCCGTGTAAGGGCCAAATCGCACGGTTGCTTGATCGACAACCAAAGGAAGATCGTTCACTGCTCAACCTATTGATGGATCTGGCCTGCGAGGTTGATGGTTCCATATAGAGCCGTAGGCGATGCATACGCGATGGAAGATTCAGCGAAGATAATCCTGTTGTTCTTCACGGCCTTCATGTTCGTGTATCCCGGAATCTTCTCCAAACGTGCCAAAGTTGATTCTTTGGTTGCCCCGCCCATTCCCAGCAAGACGATAATCATGTCTGGATCTGACTTAACAAAGGCCTCTTCTGCGATAGGTCCTTGGTGGGGGTGATAGTTCGGATCAATGGCACTCGTGAGGCCTAGGGTTTTTGAGATTTCCCCCATGACGCCCTTTGTTCCATAGCTGTAGAGTCCTTCGTCTTCACCATAGTAGTAAGCGTAGGACACGCTGCGGCCTTGTCCTGGCTTTTCTTTGGCTATCTGATCCAGTTTGGACTTGAGATCGTCAACGGTCTTCTTGGCTGTTTCTTGTGATCCCAGTAGATTTCCGAGCATCGTTATCTCGTCTAAAATCGCGTCGAACGACTCGTTTTCTTCTTGGTCAGGATAGAAGTAGTGACACTCTGGCGCGTCAACGACCGCAGGGATCTTCTTCTCGAGCACTGCATCTGGGGAGAGTCCGTTTGACTCGAATCCTCCTCCATAGACCAAATCCGGTTGTTTGGCCACAAGAGCCTCCATGGAAATCGGTTCTTGAACCGATTCAATACGGTCGGCCTTACCGGCCATCCACGCTGCGGGATCTTCGCCCCATTCATTTGCACGCAGAATCACTTTGTCTTCTGCCCCGGCTGCAACGAGATATGCAAGTCCCGTAACTCCGAGGGAAACAACCTTCGATGGGCTGTTTGTGAAGGTCTGTTGTTTACCACAGTTACTGACTGTGACCGTGTCAATCTGGCTAGGCGTAGACTCAGACTGGTTCGATGGTGTTGATGAGCAAGCAGATACACCCATTGCCAGGATGGCAACGGATACGATCAGCGCTGTCATTTTGCTACTTTGCATTATCTCTCCTTTTCTAATGTGCATGTTTCCTAATCAAAACCATGAGCATGGGAGTACCTACCAAGGCCGTGAGGATTCCTATGGGAAGCTCGGCAGGACGGATGATCAGACGTGCGCACAGATCTGCCGCGACAACCAGAATCCCGCCAGCGACCATAGCTACAGGCAGCGTATTACGGGTGGTCGATCCGACAAGCAGCTTGGCAAGATGGGGAATAACCAACCCAATAAACCCAATTGCTCCGGTCAACGAGACGAGGACGGCAACGGTGAAAGCTACTATTGCGATAAGTGCGGCTCGGTAAGTGCGAGGATTGGTTCCCAGAGATCTTGCGCAATCGTCACCGAGATTGAGTACGTCAACGCGGCGCCCCATTAGAAAAAACAGTGCGAAGGCGAAGGCTGTGCAAGCGCTCGCCATCCACACGTCCTTCCACGATGCTGAGGTGAGTGAGCCAAGTATCCAGAACACAACAGACTTCGCGCCTGCAGCATTTTTGGCCATGACCGTGATGAAACTTGTGAGCGCCGAGAAGAAATAGTTAACGGCCATACCCGCGAAAATGATTCGGGCCGGAGTAATGCGACCTCCTACACTGGCGAGAAACCCCACACAGACCATAGCTAGGAGTGCCCCAAGGAATGCCCCTATTGTTACTCCGAGTGAAGCAAGGATTGCATGGGAGCTGCCCATAACAATGACGAGTGCCGCTCCGGTCGACGCCCCAGACGAGATGCCAAGGATATAGGGATCACCTAGCGGATTCCTTAGCAACGACTGAGTGATAAGACCGCACATAGCTAGCCCAGCCCCTGTCGCAAATCCCAGCAACACGCGCGGCAAACGAATGTCTGTAATAACTTCCTGTTCGACGCCACCGTCAGCACCAATCAACGTGCTTCGAATGACGTCCATTATCACGGACAGGGAGATGTCGGTGGCGCCCAGTGAGATGCCCAATAATAGGCAGATTCCAAGTAGCACAGTTAGTGAAATAAGGAGCAAAGTGCGCTCGCGGCGGCCGTTTATCACCGTTCCTCGCCTTTTCGGAACGCATTGTCACATGCCGGGGTAACCGCATGAGTGATGTCCGTGTGACGTGCGTGTGCGGTGAGGTAGTTCCACAACTGCGTGGAATGCTGTTGTCGGACTTGGGCTGAGGTTTCCCCACGGTGTGTTGCAGATGTGCGATAACGATAGTATGTCAGTTGAGCCTGATTCGCGCGAAGTTTTTCAACCAGGGGATTCGCATGAGTCACAGGAGTTACTTCGTCATGTGTATACACTGAAACAAACCAGGATGTCCCACCTAGCAACCCATGAATTGGAGTTGCAATAGGGTCTTCTTTTTCCATTAATTCGTCCCACTCAGACGTTCTTGGATCTCCGTATTCACTGATCCATTCACGTCTAATGGGATTAAGGTGAATACTCCGTGTCGTCGCTATAGGCACGCGACACACATAATGATTTGCGAGACTAGGAGCGCGCATCGCTGTAGAGGCAACGGCGAGCGCTCCATGTGGCATGCCATGCAGGAAAGTGTCTCGTGACGAACAGATACGTTGGTCGTGTAGGGCGCGAAGCGCCGCTTCGACATCGCAACGTACCATTGCGCGTCCGTGGCGCTGTGTCTGTTCATGCCAGGAGGTGCCATATTCTGCTCCTCCTCGAGTATGAACAAGCGCAATCTTGAATCCGTGGTCAAGCCATGTGTGCGCAATCTGAGGCGAAAAGAAACTCGTATTATATTGGTCAAAACCTCCGTACACGTGTACGAATGTGGGGGTACTGCCGGCTAGTTCGCCATAGCAATCAATCGGTATATGTGTGTCGTCGCCGGATACGGCAACGATATGTTTGTGTTTGACCTTAACGGCGAAAGGATATGAGGTTCTCTTTGCCTCGACCAAATTGCCGTCAGCCTCAATCCCGTAACGTATGCCTAGGCATACGAACGAGGATGCGAACAATTCCCAGCCAGTTGCCCCATTCTCAATTGGCTCGATAAAACTCCCGGGAGGAGAGAAATCTCTAGCGCGAAAGACACAGGCGGTTCCTGCGCGCAGGACTGCGACTGCAAAGTGTGCATCAATCCATTCGCCGTATATTTCACGGTTATCACCTCTAATCCGCCAGATCGGAAAGAGAACGGAACCGCTGGGTAACCGTATGCTTCTAGTTGCACGAACGAGCTCAGAGACATCGGGAGATTCTATTCTTTGTGCCGGATGTTTGATTTTCACTGGCATTCCTTGAATTAGAAGTTCATTCATCTGGGGGCTGGTCATCGGAGAAAAGTGCTGTACACTTAAGTAAGGGTATCCTACCCTAACTAAAAAAGCGAGGGTGATCTTGTTTCTCACCCACTATCCAGAAAGGTGGTCATGATGGAGAATCTCGTCATTGTCGAAGTTTCAGAGGAATCCACCGCTCAGATTACGGTTCCTCACTGCCATCACGCCCGTACCACGGGCACGTTCGCATGGGCATAAACGGATCGCATCTCACGGTTAGGGAGCGCCGTTCGACGTTTCCTCAAACTGATGCTTAGGCCAGGCACAAATGTCGCACCTGTACGCCAACTCGACACGCAAACCTCCGGTTTAAGTGCACATTGGCGTTCAGGTGCGACGCTCGTGGTAGAGATACTCGCCTCGGTGGGTGGCTTGACGGGCTCACACGCATCGCTATCTAACGCTACGACATAGATCTATACACCGAGAATTTAGGGGAGGGTGAATTGCTTGAAATATGTGCAGAACTAAGACCCTTAGAACAATCAAAGTCCTTGCTGACATGTGCAGACGGTACGCAGTTGATACTTCAAGCGGATGCGGTCTGTATCGCTGAATTGTTCGATAGGGCAGGAACGCAGAGCGCGCAGCATGTTCTTGGTTCCCCTCTCTATTCTGCGCTTGCTCAACACGGTTCGTTGCGTGATTTGCCGCCAGCGACGGAAGAACGAGAGTTGGGTGTACCGGATTCGTCCAGATCGACAGCTGTGGTTGTCTGTGGAGATGAGTCATTCGGGCCAACTCTTGCGAATGCACTAACACGGAAGGGTCTGAGTTGCACATATTCACATCGGAGCCCGCGGGAGTGCTCTTACGAAGTCTTCCGCGGCGGCTTCCTGATTGTGTGTAGATCCAGCGAATCTAGAATACAGTTTGCCGATGAATTGCGAGCACTCAACGAGCTGAATGTATCGTGGATTCCAGTTGATTATTGTGGTTTTTCATTGCGTGTTGGGCCAGCTGTTCTTGAAGGGTGCGGAGCAACTTATAGCGACTGTTTAGCTCGCGAACGTGCTAACTCTATAAATGACGAGGTATTCGCAGCGTCGCTGCAACCGGCTTTGCGGGGAAACTTCCTCCGGGCTATTACAAGCACTCCCTCCCTAGTGGAAGAATGCGCCACACTATTGTGCCGTATCTGCTCGGAGGTGCCGATTGATCGGGCTCAAAGCTCCGTTCGCGACACAGTGTGGGAAATGAGGCCAAATTCTGATTTAGTAATTCATTCGGTACTCCCCATAAGTTTCGTCAACCCACCGGATAAGCAGCTTCCTATCCATCCACCTACGTTCCTCGTTGATCGGCTTTATGGGATAGTGCGAGAGCTGACCACCGTTACCCATTCACCTATGATGCCTCCGACGCTGGCCACTACCCAAGCGCGAACTACAGACCTCTCAAAGATGTCTGGATACATAAACACTGTGTTTTGCCAAGGTTCAAGCATTATCCCTTCAGATACTGTTCGAGATGACGAAGACCGCATTCACGAGAAGAACTTCTATGCAGCGATTGGCGAGTCAGTGGAGCGATATTGTTCAAATCTCATAGATCTAAAGCCAGTCCATTACGCCAGCTATAATGAGCTGAGAAAGCGGGGCTTTCCAGCACTTGATCCTAGAGAGCTTGTGCTGTTCTCGTCCAGGCAGTATGAGACTGCAGGTTTTCCGTTTCAGCCCCTCGCGGCCGACTTGAGAATTGGCTGGGTTGAAGGTCACTATCTGGACGACGACAGTGCAGTCTATGTTCCAGCGTCGCTCGTTTACGTAAACTGGTATCTGCGTCAGAATCGTCATCAACCACGGATTAACTTCCCAGCCTTTGCTGGTGTAGCCGCTGGGACATCAACCGAACAGGCGATTCTTTCTGGGCTGAGCGAAATCATAGAAAGGCATGCCACCATGGTGTGGTGGCTAAACAAACATGCATTGCCGCATATCAAGCTTACGCAAGCTCAGCTAGCACTATTCGATGGAGCGCAAGAGACTCTGCGTCCGGCGCTGATTCACGTGGATAACACCTTCAATGTTCCCGTAGCCGCGGGTGTGGTTCATAACGATACATCCGCGCTTGTCCACATAGGCTTTTCGTGTCGTTCAACGCTCGCCGAAGCCGCGTTGAAGGCTTGGTCCGAAGCGCTAACACTCCAGGAAGGGGCGCATGATCTGAAAAACCCCGATGGTATTCACTGGTCAGCTATACGCAATGGATTATTGCCCGGTCGATCGTATAAGGCGTGGCGTGAGGATAGACGCTACCTGGATGACTTCCGCGCAGATTTAAAGGATGTGGACGACCTCTTAGTGCAACAGGAAGTCTTCCTTGATCCCCGAGCAGTCGAACACGTTGCTCCTTTACTTGATCGCGCTCCTACACGGGAACCGGGCACAGTTAACGAACTGTCCAATGACTTCCTAAGTACATATGTGGAGAAAGTCTACGACCATGGAAACCGCATCATCACTGTCGATATCACGTCTCCAGATGTGGCCTCCTGTGGACTGAGCGTCATCAGGACGATTGTACCTGGGACGGTAGGAAACACTCCAGCCGCATTTCCCTACTTGGGTAATGGTGTAGTTACTCATGAGGCGGTCAAGCTCGGGTGGCGTGACAGACCCCTGGCTGAAGAAGATGTTAACAGTTTTCCGATGCCGCACGCGTAGCAGAATTATCGTTCACAGAGGAGAAGGATGTTCACACAACAACGACGAGTAATGGCAGCCGGAGGGCTGACGTTGTGGCTGTTGATTCTGCCTATCTTAATTGGGCTGATTGTCTCCGCCCTCTACGTGGCGACCGCCGCGGTGAACGCCACTCTCTTCACGGAACTATTGGGACAACGACGCTATTCCACCATTGTGCCGCTGATCGTCAGCATCGGTGTCTTACTTGTTGTGCGTCCTTTCATTGATGTGTGCGGGCAGCTGGCTCAAAACCGGGCAGGACTTGTGGTTAAGAGTAACTTGCGGAGTTCGCTACTTCGGGAAATTGATCGGCAAGGTCCGATGCGGATCGGCTTGGGGAGGTCCGGCAATATTCAGTCTGTTATCACTGACGGCGTGGAGGCTATTGAGCCCTACTTCATTAAGTATTTCACGCAATTGGCAGTCACGGCCATCACCGCAATAGCGCTGACTATCGTCCTCGCGCAGGTAAGCTTGTGGATAGCGCTCGTGATGCTCGTGTGTGGACTTGCCGTCGTTGCGATTCCGCGATTATGGGACAAGGCGTTGGCTGAACGCGGGCAATCCCACTGGATCGCATATGAAACTCTTAACGCAGATTTTATCGACGCGATGATGGGCATGTCGACCTTAAAGTCCTTTGGAGCTGCTGATTCCTATGGAGATAAGCTCCACCGCCAGTCCCGCGAGCTCTTGACGTCTACTTTGGGTCAGCTTCGCCTGTCATTAGGTGAAACAGGTTTGAGCGGAATGATGAAGGTCCTCGGCCCGGCTTTGGCATTGATTATTGCCATTGCCCAGGTGCGCGAGGGAAGCATGGAACTGGATCAACTGTTCCTCGTCACGCTGCTATCGGTTGAAATGTTCCGTCCTTTTAACCAGCTCTCTTCTTGCTGGCATGAGTCCTTCTTCGGCATTTCAGCACTGCCGTCAATGAATGAGATTTTCACACGGATTCCGCCCGATGCTAACCCTGGTCGCACTGCGCGCGATCCAGCGATAGACCCAAGCTTGGGTATTTCTTTTGAGGACGTCTCCTACACATATCTTGGGAGCGATGAACCAGCTATTGAGCAGATGAGTTTCCACATTGCGGCTGGGCAAACGACCTCGATCGTTGGCTTATCGGGGTCCGGGAAATCAACTGCTCTAGGACTACTCATCGGCTACGACCAGCCGCTAAGCGGAAAGATCGGTGTCTTCGGACTATCACCGTCGACTGACGACGTGACACAACTCGTTACCCTTGTCCCGCAAGAACCCATTATCTTTCCCGGCACTATTCGCGAGATTCTACTGAGCGCAAACCCTGATGCGAGTGATGCGGAGATGATGAAGGCGTTGACGATAGCCCGCGCGGACCGCCTGCACATGGAATTCGACGACGACGCCGGCTGGCTACAGGGGGCTCCTGAGGACGTTTTGAGTGTTGAAATTTTTGAACACGCTAAGAATTTGTCTGGTGGGCAAAAGCAGCGTCTTGCCATTGCACGGGCGTTGATTCGCGGCACGCAGATTCTTGTGTTGGATGAATCCACGTCTGCGCTCGATACCTATACGGAACACCAACTTATAAGTGAGCTACGCGTCGCCTACCCTGAACTCACGCTCGTCCTTGTCACGCACCGCATTGATACCGCAGCAAACTCCGACCGCGTCGTCGTTCTCGCCCATCGTCGTGTGAGCTGTATGGGCGATCCACATGAGTTGGAACAGGATCCGCACTCTACGTGGTCTGAGCTCGTTGCAGCGCAGAGGGGAGAAAACTGACATGACCCAGACGCTTTCGAACATGCTCCGGTTGATACGCAATCTACGCGAATGTCTGCCATTGTTCATTGCTTCCACTTTTGTCACTGCGCTCGCACAGGTCACGCTTGTTGGAGTTACTGTGACGTCGGTGTGGATCTCGACTCAGTTCATCACCGATGGTAGCGTTCCGCTGGCAGCATTAGTGGCTCTCTTGTTTTCCCTAGTTGCCGGCCATGGGCTGGCAACACTTCTTGAAGTGTGGTGGTCACATGAGGTCGCTTACCGGATCTTGCATACGTTCCGAGTCCACATTTACCAAGCCATTAAACGCATTGCCCCTGTTGGCTTGGAGGGTAGACGTACCGGCGATGTGGCTTCCGCTGCTATGGACGACGCCGAAAAGCTCGAGTGGTTCTATGCACACACTGCTTCAACGATCATTTGTGCTGTGGTCAGTCCATCCATTTTTGTGACGATCTTATGCTGGCTAATCGGCCCGCTAGGGCTCATCATGCTCTTTCCTATCCTGACCATGATCGCACTGCCGATCGCGATACTTCCATTGCAGCAAAAGCAAGGCAGGGCCTTGAGAAGCGCGCTTGTTGACCTGCGTATCGCTGTCCTTGACTCAATCCAAGGGCAAAGGGAACTTCGCTCGCTGGGAATGGTAGCTAACCAGCACGCCATCATCGATGGGCTAACAAAGCGGGTGCAACGCATTATGAGCCGGCAATCTATGCGTAAAGCTTGGGAGAGCTCCTATGCGGCGATATCGACCTCTGTGTGCTCTACGATTCTGCTGGTCATTCTCACTGGGAGGGTACTCAATGGCCAGTTAGACGGCGCCTTCTTACCCGTCGCGATCGTGTTAGCAGGCATGAGCCCTGCACCGGCGCTGACCCTCGTAGGAATGCTCGGTAGGTTCGGAGAACTTGGTGCATGCGCCACACGTATTAACGAGATCCTCGACGCTCGCGACCCCATCCCGTCCCGGCCTGATGACGTAGAAAAACTGCTTGGCGAGGAAGAATCACTCGTCGCCGCACAGGTGTCTTTCGCTTATGGCGGCCAGAAAGTGCTCAAAGAGGTATCGGTGGAGATCCGTCCTGACCGTTCTGTAGCGATCGTCGGCGCCTCGGGGGCAGGCAAGACCACGTTCGCTAATCTTGCCATGAGGTTCCTTGACCCCGATACCGGAACTATGCGTTTTAGCGGTTCAGACTTGCGTGGCTACGTGCCCGACGAATACCGGCAAAAGCTTGCCCTGATTCCTCAAGACTGTCACATTTTCGCCGGGTCAATCCGCAATAACCTCACGCTTGCTCGGCCCGACTCCACCGATGAGGAGATCTGGCAAGCCCTGCGTGCCGCACAAATCGCGTCTCTGGTTGAATCGCTCGGTGGGTTGGATGCGCATGTCGGTGACAGGGGAACAACCCTATCTGGTGGCGAACGTCAAAGAATCGGTATTGCCAGAGCGATCTTGCGCGACCCTGAGCTGCTCATCCTTGACGAGCCTTTAGCCAACATTGATCCGTTCCTTGAATCCCAGATAGCAGCCCATATCAAACAGTTGCGCTCTGGGCGCGCCACCATCGTGATCGCTCATCGCCTCGCGTCTATCCGCATAGCCGATCACGTCGTTGTGCTCGACAACGGCACGGTCATCGCGCAAGGCACTCACTCTGAACTGCTCAACGACGTCACCTATCGGAAACTCTTGGGGGATCAAATACCGGCGGGCAGGTGCTTGTGATGTCTCGCGACATAGTTCCGGCTATGTCGCGAGACATTTTTTCTATTTTTTGTCGCTATGTCTCGCGTCATCGTTCCGTTTTTTGGGTTGGTATTTTTTGGTTTTGTCGATGGTGTGTTCGGCGATGATGGTGCCTGTTTCGCGTTCAATGGTGATGGTGTTGTTGGCGTGGATGAGTGTGATGACTCGTTGTTCTCGGTAGGCCCGTCCGATGTGGAGTTTGCGTAGTTCTCCGGCGTATCTGATGGTGATTTTTCCTCCGTTATCGACTTTGTCGTAGCGGATTCGCCAGAACGTGTGTGGTTCTTTTTCAATGGTGGGTTGTGCTTTGGGGAGTGCGTTGTAGGCATGTGCGGGTGTTGCGTTTGCCAGGGCTCGGTGGGGGCGCTGGGTGTTGTAGAGGTTTTGGAAGTGGCGTAGTTGTGTGTTGAGTTCGTTTATGGTGGTGACTGGTGGTTGGGCGCGTAGCCATTTTTTGAGGGTTTGGTGGTATCGCTCGATTTTGCCTTGTGTGGTGGGGTGGTTTGGTCGGCCGTTCTTTTGTGTGATGCTCAGGTCGGCTAGGAGTTGTTCGAAGCCGTTTGGTTGGGTGTTAGTACGGTTTCCGCGGGCGAGTTTGGTGGTGTAGACCATGCCGTTGTCGGTCAGTGTTGATGCTGGCAGTCCGTAGATATCGGTAGTGCGTGTGAAGGTGTCGATGACGATGGGTGTGGTGATGCGTTGGTGTGCTGAGACGTGGAGGAGGTAGCGGGAGTGGTCATCGAGCCAGGTGATGATTTCGGTGTCGGTTCGGTCTGCTAGTGGCCAGTGGGTGAAGTCTGATTGCCAGGTTTCGTTAGGTGTTGCTGCTTCGAAGCGGATCCATGATGAGCGTGGTCGTTTTTGAGGTTGGGGTGTGATGAGGTTGTGGCGTTTGAGGATGCGCCAGATTGTTGCTACTGATGGGCGGTTGGCTTGAGGTAATTGAAGCCAGATCGAGTGTGGTCCGTTGTCTAGTCCGTGGTTGGTGAGGTGGTTTCGGATGCTTAGTATTTGGGTGATGGTCGTGTCGGTGTATTGGTGCGGGTTTGATCGGGGTGCTTTCGATTGTGGGTCGACGGCTTCTAGGCCTCCTTCGCGGTAGCGTTGGAGGAGTTTTCGTACCCATCTGGTGGAGACGTTGAACCGGTGAGCAGCTTCAGTGGTGCTCATGTTTCCTTCGATGATGGCCATGACAATGACGCGGTTCTTTTGTGTGTTATTCATGATCGTACGATGCCGGTTGAGG
>JALEWQ010000012.1 GCA_022783305.1 Trueperella sp.
GACCTGGGAGACTTCGATCACCTCGGTGGCCTGGGTGTCTCGAAGCTGAGCCTCCCTGGCGAGACGGAGATCGCGGCGCGACGGTCGCACTGTTTCACGCTCAGCCAATCCCGCCCCTCCTTTTTACCTGCGGTGGATAACCGGGATAGACTCCCGAACACCCCCAATGATAACGGTTTGATAACGGTGGCGCGAGCGGTATCCACCACCTTGGGACCGAGCGCCCTATGATGTCAGCCACTTCCCGGCTCTCGCCAGCCGCGAGGGTCACAGAACGATCTCGGACAGTTACTTCTGCATAGCGTCGCGAACCTCGCCGATCAGCTCCTCGAGGATGTCCTCGAGGAAAAGGACGCCCTTGATCTCACCCTCCACGACGACGGCCGCAAGGTGGGTGCCGTCCTTCTGCATGGAACGCAGCGCCGTCTCGATTTCGTCATTCGAATCCACCTTCGACATGGTGCGGATCTTCCACGGCGCCAACGCCTCGTTGCGCCACCCCGGCGCCACGTCAATGATGTCTTTGATGTGGACGTAGCCGATGATCTCGCCGCCGTCGGCCACCGGGTAACGGGAGAAGCCATGCTGGGCGATCTCCGCCTCCACCTCGGCCGGCGTGGTCCGCGGCGTGACCATGACGAGCTCACCCGTTGCCACCATGAGGTCGCCCGCCGTGTACTCGGAAAACTCGAGCGCGGAGGAGATTAGCCCGACGTCGGCGTCGAGCACGCCGGCGTTCTTCGAAGCCTGCACGATGGAGGCCACCTCATCCACGGTAAACGCCGCGCCCACCTCGTCCTTCGGCTCCATGCCGAAGATCCTGATGATGTGGTTGGCGAACCAGTTCAGCGAGAAGACGACGGGGTGGAAGATCTTCGAGATGAGCACAAGCGGCGGGACAAGGATGTAAGCCGCGCGCTCCGGCGTCGTGACCGACATGTTCTTCGGCACCATCTCCCCCAGCACCACGTGCAGGTAGACCACCAGAGCGAGCGCCACCACCAGCGCGATGGGGTGGACGAGCGAGTGTGGGACACCCAGCGCGTCCAGCGGCCCCTCGATCCAGTGCGCGATCGCCGGCTCCGAGATGGCGCCGAGCGCCACCGACGCGAGGGTGATACCGAGCTGACAGGTGGCGAGCATGAGCGTGACGTTCTCCAGGGCGTAGATGACCGTCTTGGCCGACTTCTTGCCCGCGTCGGCGAGCGGCTCCACCCGCGAGCGCCGCGCGCCCATGACGGCGAACTCGCCGCCCACGAAGAATGCGTTGGCCAGGAGCAGGAGCCCCGTGACCAAGAGTGCCGTACCGATGCTCATTCATCCACCCCGCAAATCCGCACCTGCTCGATTCGGCGGCCATCCATGGTGGCCACGACGGCGCGCACGCCGCCCTCTGCCACCTCGTCGCCGACCTCGGGCATCCGCCCGAGCCGAGCCATCATCCAGCCTCCCACCGTCTCCCACGGCCCCTCGTCGGGCACGTCGAGGCCGAGCTCGCGGGCGACCTCGTCCGGGCGCATGGCGCCGGGAATCATCCAGCTGCCGCCGGAGACGATGTGGGTGCGCACACGACGCCGGTCGTGTTCGTCCGCGACGTCGCCCACGATCTCCTCCACCGCGTCCTCGAGAGTGACGATGCCGGAGGTGCCCCCGTACTCGTCGACGACGACCGCCATTTGCAGGCCCTCGGCGCGCAACTGGACAAGGAGAGGGGCGAGCTCGATCGTCTCGGGCACGCGGGTGGGTTCGACCAGGAGGGAAGAGGAGGTCACCCGCACCTGGCCGCGCGCCTCATAGGGGATTGCAACCGCGCGGCGCAGATGGACGAAGCCGCGCACGTCGTCGAGGTCCTCGCCAATGACCGGGAAGCGTGAGTGGCCGGTCTCGGTGGCAAGGGTGATGACGTCCGCCGCCGTGTCCTCCTCGTGAAGGGTGGCAACCCGCCCGCGGTCGGTCATCACGTCCACCGCGGTAAGTGCCCCGATGTCGATCGACCGGGTCAGCAGGCGCGCGGTGGGCAAGTCGAGCGTGCCCTCCTCCGCGGAGTGACGCACGAGGGCCGCGAGCTCGGAAGCCGAGCGCGCACCCGACAGCTCCTCCGCCGGCTCGATGCCGAACTTGCGCAACACCCAGTTCGCGGTCTCGTTGAGCAGGACGATCACAGGCTTGAACACCGCCGTGAAGAGGCGTAGCGGCAGGGAGACAAAGGCGGCGGTATTCAGCGGCTCGGCGAGCGCCATGTTCTTCGGGATCAGCTCGCCAAACAGCATGGAGGCCACGTTGATGATGATGAATGCGAGTGTCGCGGCTGTGCCCACGGCCGCTGCCGGGGCCAGGCTGCCGAGCAGGCCGGTGAAGAAGTGCTGCAGCGGCGCCGTCGCCACATAGCCGAGCAGGATCGTCGTCATCGTGATGCCCACCTGGCACGAGGAGAGCTGGAGGGAGAGGTGGTGCAGAGCCTTGCGCACGCGCACCGCCTTCGCATCCCCGGACTGGGCACGGTCGTCGATCGTGGCCGGATCAAGGGCAACGAGCGAGAATTCGGCGGCAACGAACAGGGCGTTACCCGCAATGAGTACAAGGGCAAGACAAAATAGTATGAGATCAGTGGCCACGGGCCACCTCTTGTCGTCCTTCCATGTTCACCATCGTAACCTAATGGCCCAGCGCTCGAGCTCTTACCCGCAGAGGAACTCTTGAAACATCGCGGGAGTTTTCTTGACACTAAGAGAAATTGACCGGCGAAAACACCCCAATTTGGAGGCAAGTTTGGGACTTAGCGCCCCTCTACGAAAGAAAGATCACTAGGCTTGGAGCTACAGGTCATCCAACGAACAAGTGAGGCAGACAGTGTCGTCAACCAACTCCGATGATTTTGGCGCGAACCAGGGTTTTATCGAAGATCTTTACGCGGCATACCTTCAAAATAAGGACGGGGTCGGCCCGCAATGGGCCGAAATGTTCCGTAGCTGGGAACAGCAGGGCCGCAAGCCGGCGAACGGCTCGCCCGCCAGCCCCGACCCCCAGCCCAAGAAGGAGGTGACGCCGGCCCAGCGCGCCGTCCACTCCCAGGCCGACCGCGCCTCCACGCCCACCACGAACGTCACGCGATCCGACCTGCCCCCGCAGCCGCGGGCCGCGGCCGCCCCCGCCATCACCCCCTACGCCAAGTCCTACAGCCTGCGCCCGGCCAGTGCCGAAGAGGACATGGATCCCAAGGCCAAGACGGTCACCGCACTCAAGGGCGGGGATCGCGGCCTGGCGAAGAACATGGACGCCTCACTGTCCATCCCCACCGCCACCTCGCTGCGTGCCATACCCGCGCGCGTCATGTTCGACAACCGCACCGTCATCAACCGCTACCTCGCGTCCACCCGCGGCGGCAAGATCTCCTTCACCCACCTCATCGCCTACGCCATGGTCGAGGCCCTTGCCGAAATGCCCGAGATGAACGTGTCCTACTCGACCGAAGGCGGCAAGCCCTCGCTCGTCGAACCCAAGCACGTCAATCTGGGCATCGCGATCGACGTCGTCAAGCCCGACGGGACCCGCACGCTCGTCGTGCCCTCCATCAAGGCCGCCGAAACCAAGACCTTTTCCGAGTTCGTCTCCGGCTACGAGGAGCTCGTCGACCGCGGGCGCAACAACAAGCTCACCATCGAGGACTACCAGGGCACCACCGCTACCCTCACCAACCCCGGTGGGATCGGCACCACCGAATCCGTGCCACGCCTCATGGTTGGCCAGGGCCTCATCGTCGGCGTCGGCTCCATGACCTACCCGCCCGAGTTCCAGGGCACCGCTGACGAGACGATCGCCCGCCTCGGCGTGTCGAAGGTGGTTCACATCGGCTCCACCTACGACCACCGCGTCATCCAGGGCGCCACCTCCGGGCGCTTCCTTCGCCTCATGGAAAACAAGCTCCTCGGCCAGGACGGCTTCTACGAGCGTGTTTACCTCTCCTTGCGCGTGCCCTACACGCCGGTCGTGTGGGAGAAGGACGTCGAATACGACGCCGAGCGCGAGCTCGGCAAGCCCGCCCGCATCGCCGAGCTCATCCACGCCTACCGCTCGCGCGGCCACCTCATCGCGGACACCGACCCGCTCTCCTTCCACCTGCGTCGCCACCCCGACCTGGAGATCGGCTCCTACGGGCTGAGCCTGTGGGATCTCGACCGCTCTTTCCCCACCGGCGGCTTCGCCGGCACCAGCCACCTCACCCTGCGCCAGATCCTCACCAACCTGCGCGAGGCCTACTGCCGTACCGTCGGCATCGAGTACATGCACATCCAGGATCCGGTCCAGCGCAAGTGGTTCCAGGAGCGTCTCGAGCGCGCCCCCGAGGCCACGACGCCGGAGCAGCGTGTTCGCATCCTCGAAAAGCTCAACCAGGCTGAGGCCTTCGAGGTCTTCCTCCAGACGAAGTACGTGGGCCAGAAGCGCTTCTCCCTCGAGGGCGGCGAGTCGCTCATTCCCGCCCTCGACTCGATCCTGGGCGGCGCCGCCGACGACGGCCTGCAAGCGGTCGCCATCGGCATGGCCCACCGCGGCCGCCTCAACGTGCTGACGAACATCGCCGGCAAGTCCTTCGGCCAGGTCTTCTCCGAGTTCGACGGCGTCATGGACCCGACGAAACCCGGCTCCGGCGACGTCAAGTACCACCTCGGCACCGAGGGCACCTACACCTCCGCCCAAGGTGACCAGGTCGGGGTCTACCTCGCCGCGAATCCGTCCCACCTCGAGGCCGCCGACGGCGTGCTCGAGGGCGTGGTGCGCGGCATGCAGGATCAGCTCGACGACGACGGCGCCGCCGTGGTCCCCCTCCTCATCCACGGCGACGCGGCCTTCTCCGGCCAGGGCGTTGTCACGGAGGTGCTCAACCTGTCCCAGCTGCCCGCCTACCGCACCGGCGGAACCATCCACATCATCGTCAACAACCAGATCGGCTTCACCACCGCCCCGTCGAACTCGCGCTCCTCGCGCTACACCACCGACATCACCAAGGGCTTGCAGCTGCCGATCTTCCACGTCAACGGTGATGATCCTGAGGCCGTGTGCCGCATGGCCCGCATGGCCTACGAGTACCGGATGGAGTTCAAGAAGGACGTCATCCTCGACATCATCTGCTACCGCAAGCGCGGTCACAACGAGGGCGATGACCCGTCGATGACCCAGCCGATCATGTACTCCCTGGTCAACGAGAAGCGCACCACGCGCCAGCTCTACCAGGAGGCCCTACTCGGGCGCGGCGACATCTCCGAGGAGCAGGCCGCCCAGGTCGAGCAAGGATTCCACAACCTGCTCGATAAGGCGTTCCAGGATGCGCGCGAGGCGGAGAAGCGGGCCGAGGCGAACGAGGCGGAAGCCGCCGACTCGCTCGGCATGCCCGCCTCCCAGCAGGAGGACGCCGGCACGATGGTCGGCTGGTCCACCGCCGTCTCTGCCGAGGTCCTCCGCCGCATCGGCCAGGCTCACACCACCCCGCCCGAGGGTTTCACCCCGCACAAGAAGATCATGTCGCTGTTCGAAAAGCGCAACAAGATGGCCCACGAGGGCCACATCGACTGGGGATTCGGCGAGCTGCTCGCCTTCGGCTCGCTCCTGATCGAAGGCGTACCGGTACGCATGTCCGGCCAGGACTGCCGGCGCGGCACGTTCACCCAGCGCCACGCCGTCGCTCACGACCTGGTCACGGGCGAGGAGTGGACCCCGCTCATGAGCCTGACCGAGGATCAGGCGCGCTTCAAGATCTACGACTCGGCCCTCTCCGAGTACTCGGTCATGGCATTCGAGTATGGCTACTCCGTCCAGCGCCCCGACGCGCTCGTGCTGTGGGAGGCCCAGTTCGGCGACTTCGCCAACGGCGCCCAGACAGTGGTGGACGAGTTCATCTCCTCCGCCGAACAAAAGTGGCACCAGGCCGCCTCCATCGTGCTCCTCCTGCCCCACGGCTACGAGGGCCAGGGCCCGGATCATTCTTCGGCCCGCATCGAGCGCTACCTGCAGCTGTGCGCTGAGGAGAACATGATCGTGGTTCAGCCGTCTACCCCGGCAAACTACTTCCACATGCTACGCGAGCAGGCCTACCGCCGCCCACGCAAGCCCATGATCGTCTTCTCCCCCAAGCAGCTCCTTCGCCGCAAGGGCGCAGACTCGATGGTGGAGGACTTCACCTCCGGCACCGTGCGCAAGGTGATCGGCGAGAGCCATCAGCTCGCAGACGTGGATCGGGTGTTGCTGTGCACCGGCAGGATCTACTACGACCTCCTCGAAGAACGCACGAAGAAGGGCGACGACCGCACCGCGATCATCCGGATCGAGCAGCTCTACCCGAACCCCGTGGAGGAGGTCCGCGCCGAGCTGGACAAGTACCCGAACGCCGAGGTGTTCTGGGTGCAGGACGAGCCCGCCAACCAGGGCGCCTGGGCGCACTTCGCCCTCGGTATGTTCCCCGAGCTCGGCCGCGCCGTCACCCGCATCTCCCGCCCTGCGGCCGCGTCGACGGCCGCAGGCATGATCGGCCGCCATCGTATGGAGGGCGAGGAGCTGATGCGCAAGGCGTTCGCGCGATAGCCCGCCGGGCCCGAGGTATCCGCCGGGGGCCGGAGTTGCCCTCCAGACCCCGGCAGCAATGCGATACCTGACGCGGCCGTGGAGTTGCCGCCACGTGGCCCCTGCCGGAAGGCGGGGGCCACGTACTCTATAATGAACGTGTGAGCATCCGAGTATTTTTCGTAGGCGACGAACTGGTGGCGGGCTATGGCGACGCCCGCGCCCTAGGCTGGGTGGGGCGCACCATCGCCCGCTCCCCGAACGACCCGCCCATCATGCCGATCACGCTGGCCTACCCCGGCGAGACCACGGACCGCCTCGTCACTCGCTGGGAGGGTGAGGTTCTGCCCCGGCTCGAGCGCGAGGCCGACAACCGGCTGGTCGTCGGCCTCGGCTCTCACGACCTCTCGGTCACCTCCACGTCCCGCTCGCGCCTGTATCTGGCCAACATGCTCGACACCGCCGTGCGCAAGGGTCTGAGCCCGTTCGTCGTCGGTCCGCCACCTCGCCTCGACGTCACCGCCCGCGACCAGGCCGAGCTCACCCGCGCCTTCTCGGAGGTATGCGAGCGGCGTCAGATTCCGTTCGTGGACACCTACAATCCGCTGCGCGACCATGAGCAGTGGCTGACCGACATGGCCACCTCCGCCGACTCCTACTGCCCCCGCCAGGCCGGCTACGGCCTCATGACGTGGCTCGTGCTCCACAAGGGCTGGCACCGCTGGCTCGGCATCGAGCCTCCCACATCCCCGCAGATGTAACGCCAATCCCCCATATGTCACGCACAATACCGGGAAAACAACGCGACATTTGGGGGATTGGTGTTACGAATTAGGAACGCAAAAGAAATGGCCGGAGAAAACTCCAGCCATTTAACTTAGGCGTTTGGGCGCTTGCCGTGATTCGCGCTCTTCTTCTTGCGATCCTTACGCTTCCGTCCACGCTTCGACATGTTTACTCCTCCGGTAGATAGGTCTCAAGTGTATCTTTTCCGGCCATATCCTACCAACCTACTCGCCCACCATGTGTGTGATCTTCGTACGCAATGACTGCGGCGCCTCCTCACACTGGCAACCCCGCCGGATGACCCGGCGAACCACGATCTCCTCCTCGATCCTCGTGGCGCACGCGCTGCACGTGGCGCCGTGGCGCAGGAGGCGGCAGGCGTCGGCGTCGCTGATCTCATCGTCTACAAGCGCAAACAGGTGATCGAGGAGGTCCTCGCAGCCGCACTGGGCGCAGGTGCACTCCCCGTGGCAGCTACATGCCTCCAGCTTGCTCATGAGCTCGTCAAACTCTTTCATCACGCGTTCTCCTTCACATATCCAAGATCGCGCGCGTAGTCGCGCAGTGCCTCACGCAACTGGGTGCGTCCCCGATACAGGCGCGACATGACGGTACCGATCGGGGTGCCCATGATGTCCGCGATCTCCTGGTAGCTAAAACCTTCGACGTCGGCGAGATAAACCGCCGTGCGCCGATCGTCGGAAAGCTGGTCGAGCGCCTCCTGAATCTCCTCGTTCGGAAGTAGCTCCAGGGCGAGCACCTCCGCGGATTCAAGCCCGCGCGAATGGTGCAGCGAGGCCCTGTACTCCTGCCAGTCTTCCACGTCGGCAGAGGCCTCCTGGGGGCGGCGCTTCTGCTTGCGGTAGTTGGAAATAAAGGTGTTGTTGAGAATCCGGTAGAGCCACGCCTTGAGGTTCGTGCCCGGCGTGAACTGGTGAAACGAGCCAAATGCCTTGGCGAAGGTCTCCTGGACGAGGTCCTCGGCATCCTGCTGATTGCGGGTCAGCCGCAACGCCGCGCCGTAGAGCTGGTTGAGGTAGGGCATCGCGTCGCGCTCGAAGCGGGCGGTGCGCTCCTCGTGAGTCTCCTCAACCGTCAATGGCATCTCCTTCTTATCCGACACTCACGCAACGCACCGGGCGCCGCGGCTTATTCCCGCGGCGCCCTGTGAGCTACCTTGCTACGCCCTCGCGCACGATTGCTGTGACCTCGAGGTCCTCGGTGAAGACGACGGCGTTGGCCGGCTCGCCCACCTTCCACTCAAGGGTCACACCCGGGTCGGCCTGGGTCAACCCCACGGCGTGGGCGGGCGCGCCGACGCCGCACCGCACGGCGACCCCCATGTCGAGGTAGCCGCCGCGAACCATTCGCTGGACCTCCTCGGCCACGCGAGCCGTGCCGCCGGCGATCGCGCCGTTGCGCGACAGCCGCGCCACCCCCTCGACGATGTCAACATCCTGACCGCCGAGGACGTACTTGCCGTCGGGCATGCCCGCGCCCTCCATTGCGTCGGTCACGAACACCACGCCGAGAGGGTTCTCGCGCTGGATGAAGGTGACGACGTCGGAGACCAAGTCGGGGTCGACGTGGACGGTGTCTGCCACGAATTCAACGACCACCTCTCCCCTACGCGCCGCCGCGATGAGCTCGCGGACCGGGCCCGGGGCGCGGTGTCCGAGCGGGGGCATCGCGTTAAACAGGTGGGTCGCCATCTGCGGCGGCTTGCTCATGCCGATCTCGGCCGCGTAGGCGGAGGTGGCGGCGACCACCGCGCGCGTCTGCTCCGAGTCCGCCGAGGTGTGGCCCCAGGAGGGCACGGCCCCGTAGTCAAGGAGAAGCCTGGCCGCCTCGATGGCGCTGTCCACCTCGGGGGCGATCGTCATCGTCTTAATCCAACCCTTGCCGGCTTCGAGCCAGGAACGCAGCTCGTCAAGGTCGGGCATCCGGATCGCCGCGGGGTTCTGTGCGCCGCACTTGGCGGGCGAGATGTAGGGCCCCTCCAGGTGAATGCCCGCCAGTTTGCCCTCCTCGCATGCCTGCGCCAGGCCCCTGATCGGGGTCAGCGTGTCGATGAGCGAGACGGTGGAGGCGATCAGCGCCGTCGTGCCCATCGAACGGTGTGCCTCGACGGCCCTATCTACACCCTCCGGGCTCGGGTCGTCGGGGAAAGAGGCCCCGCCTCCGCCGTGACAGTGGACGTCGATGAAGCCGGGCGTCACCCAGCCCGCAACGCCCTCCTGCACGGGAAAGACCTCGGTTACGACGCCGTCCTCGAGCCGAATTCCCGAGCCAACCAGCTTGCCGTATCCGTCCAGCAGTTTGCCACGATACTCGGTCACTTGAGGGTCTCCCAGCGCGTGCGGTACATGTCGATGTTCTTCAGCTTCGATGCCGCAGCTTCGTCGCAAAAGACGACGACGGACGGATGCATCTGGGCGATCGACGCCGGGCAGGAGGCCGTGACCGGGCCCTCCGCCATGCCGGCGATGGCGTCGGCCTTGTTCTCGCCGAGCGCAATGAGCAGCAGATGCTTGGCCTCCATGATCGTGCCCAGACCCTGGGTGACGCACTTGTCCGGGACGAGGTCGAGGTTGCCCTCAAAGAAGCGGGCGTTGTCCTTACGGGTCCGGTGGGTCAGCGCGTCGACGTGCGTGCGCGAGACGAGGGAGACGCCCGGCTCGTTAAAGCCGATGTGTCCGTTGGCCCCGATGCCGAGGATCTGCAGGTGAACGCCCCCGTTGGCGCGGATGTCGGCGTCGTATGCGGCGGCCGCCTCGTACGGGTCGTCCGCCTGGCCGTTCGGGGTGTGCAGGTTGTCCTCCGTTAGGCCCGTCTTGTCCTCGCCCACCAGCTCGGCACGCAACACGTTGCGGTATGCCTCGGGGTGGGCCGGGTCAATGCCGACGTATTCATCGAGCGCAAAGGCCTTCGCGTCCGCCAGCGTGAATTCCCCGGCGGCGTGGGCGGCGCGCAGCTGAGCGTACAGCCCGAGCGGGGTCGAGCCCGTGGCGACGCCGAGGTTCTTCGGCTCGGCGCCCCTCATCGTGGTCATTAGATAGGCGGCGGCAGCCTTCGCCAGTTCCGTCTCGTCGCCAAAAACTCCGATCTGCATATCTTTCTCTTTTCTTACTTGATGGCATCCGAGAACCACGAGGTGATCGTGGTTGGGTGGGTAATGGCGGTGCCGACGACGACGGCGAATGCTCCGGCCTCCATGACGGCCCTGGCCTGCTCGGGGGTGTGCACACGCCCCTCGCAAAAGACCGGCACATCGGGGAAGGCCGCCACGATCTCGCGCAGGAGCTCGAGGTCGGGGCCGTCCGTCTTGGGGCGTTCGCCCGTGTAACCCGACAGGGTGGTGGAGAGGATGTCCGAGCCGGCGTCGGCGGCCATGACGGCGTCGTCGAAGGAGCCACAGTCAGCCATAACCAGGGCGTCCTCCTTCTTCAGCTCGGCCACCGTCTCGGCGTAGGTGCGCCCGTCGGGGCGCGGGCGGCGGGTGGCATCGAGCGCCACGATGTCCGCGCCGGCCATGATGCAGGCGCGCGCGTGGCGCAGGGTGGGGGTGATATAGACGCCGTCGTGCCCCTCCTTCCACAGGCCAATGACGGGCACATCCACCTGTCCCTTGATGGCGGCGATGTCAGCGAGGCCCTGGCAGCGTATCGCGCCGGCGCCGCCTCGCTCGGCCGCGAGCGCAATCTGGGCCATGGTCTCCGGGTGGCGCATGGGCTCGCCCGGGTAGGCCTGCGCGGAGACGATCAGGCGCCCACGCAGCGATTCAATGAGCTGATGCATTTAGACTTCTTTCCTCATGAAATTGATCGCCGCGCCGTACAGGGGTGCGGCGGAACCGAGTTCACCGAGTTTGATCGGCACGGTGGCAACCGGATCCATGGCGCGGGCAAGAAAGCCCTCATGAACATTTTGCCACCATTCGTCGCCCGAGCGGGTCATCGAGCCCGATAGGACGATGACGGATGGATCGATACAGTTGGCGAGCGTGGCGAGGGACTCGCCCGTGGCGTAAGCCGACTGGTTGAAGACGTCGCGCGCGAGCTGGTTGCCGCGCTCGGCCAAGTCTTGCAGCTCCTTGCCGTTGGTAACCTCCGGATCGGAAGGCCCGCGCCGGGAGTTGTACCAGTTGGTGATGCCGTGCCCGGAGGCGATGGCCTCGATGTGGCCGGTGCGTCCGCACGAGCAGGGCATGCCGACGGCGAGATGGTGGTGGATGTGGCCGTAGTGGCCGGCGAGGAAGTGATCGCCAAAGTCGATCTCGCCCTCCCGGATGAGCGCGCCACCGATCCCGGTTCCCAGCGCCATCGACACCACGGACGCTGCGCCCTTGCCGGCTCCCACGATCGCCTCCCCCAGGCCGTGTGCGTGGACGTCGTTGATGACGTGGACGGGCAGGCCCGTGGCCTCGGCAAGGATTTCGCCGAGCCGGGTTCCGGCCCATCCCGGCATCGTGTTCGTAGCGGAGACGATCGTGCCGCTGGCCGGGTCGACCACGCCCGCGCTGGCGATACCGATGCCGAGGAGAGAGCGGTCGGCGCACGCATCCACCACCATGTCGCGGATGCGCCGTGCCACATCGGCACCGCCAGCGTGAGCGAGGGTCTTCATGGATCGGCTCTCGCCGACGCTGAGACGATCGGCGTCAGCGAAAGCCCACCCCACCTTGGTGCCACCAATGTCGATCGTCAGGATCTCGGCACCAGTCATGGTTTCCTCCTACTTCAGGTGCCCGGTTTCCCGCAGCACTCGGGCCACGGCCTCCACGTTCTCACCCTCGAGGGCGAGGACGGGTTCGGGCATCGTGTTCGTCTCGAACACGCCAAGCAGCATGAGCGCCGTCTTGAAGGCGCCTACACCGGCCGCATAGCCGAACTCGCCAGAAGGGGCTTGGACGATCCGCATGAGGCGAGTCGCCTGGTCCTGCAGCTCGCGCACCCGGCTCCAGTCGCCGGCCTGGTAGGCGCGCCACTGTTCGACGTAGACGACCGGGTCGACGTTGCCCAGGCCCGGCACCGAGCCGTCGGCGTGGGACATGTAGGCGCCGTCGACGACGACTTCGTGGCCGGTGAGCAGGGAAAGCTCCAGGCCCTCCTCGTCGCGCGCTTGGGCGAGGAAACGGAAGGAGACGTCGTCGCCCGAGGAATCCTTCACGCCCGCCAGCACACCCTCGCGGGCCAGCTCGAGGATGAGCGCCGGCGAGAGCTTGACGTGGACGCACACGGGGATGTCGTAGGCGAACAGCGGCAGGTCCACGGCCTCGTGGACCAGCTGGAAGTGACGCTTGATCTCCTTTTGCCCGAGGATCGCATAGAAGGGGGCGGTGGCGACGATGGCGTCGGCACCCAGTTCCTTCGCCTCGCGGGCGTGCTCGATGGTGCGGTTGGTCGTGATGTCGATGACGCCGACCAGCACCGGAACGCGGCCGGCGACGATGCGCACGGCGTTCTCGATCACCTCTCGGCGGCGGGCATCGGAGGAAAAGGCGACCCCACCGGAGGAGCCGAGGACGAACAGGCCGTCGACTCCGGCGTCAATCATACGGTTAATCGAGCGCTCAAACGAGACGACGTCGAGGGCGCCGTCCGCGGTGAGCGGGGTGACAACGGGAGGGATAACTCCACGGAATTTCATTGGTCTTCCTTAACCTAATTGGGGGTGTAGAAGCGACGGTGCCGCTCCCAAGAGTTTCTTGGTGTAGGGATCCTGCGGGTTGGCAAGCAGCTCCTTGGCCGGGCCCTCCTCCACGACCTTGCCCTTGTTCATCACCGCGATGCGATCGGAGATGTAGCGGACGGTCTGGATGTCGTGAGAGATGAAGACCATCGCGAGGCCGAGCTCGTTCTTCAGGTCCATGAGCAGGTTGAGGATCTGCGCGCGCACCGAGACGTCGAGCGCCGACGTCGGCTCGTCCGCGATGATCGCGTCCGGGCGCAGGGCGAGCGCACGGGCGATCGCCACGCGCTGACGCTGGCCGCCGGAGAGCTGGCCGGGCAGCGCGTCGAGCGCCGACTGCGGCAGCCCGACCTGGCCGATGAGTTCCTCGACGCGGGCATCGCGCTCGGCCTCGGTGCCGATCTTGTGCACGCGCAGCGGATCGAGCAGCTGGTCACGCACGTACATGCGGGCGTTGAGCGCCGTGGCCGGATCCTGGAAGACGACGGAGACGACGCGCCCGATCTTGCGCCGGTCCGACGCCGAACGCTTCGTCACCTCCTCACCCTTGAAAAAGACCTGACCGGTGGTGGCCTCCTGCAGGCCGCACATGACGTTCGCGGTGGTGGACTTGCCACACCCCGACTCGCCCACGATGCCGAGCACCTGGCCGGGCATGACCTTCATCGACACCCCGTCCACGGCGTGGACCTTGGTGGGGTTGAAGATCGAGCCGGCGCGGGTCTTGAAGATGACGTGCAGGTCGCGCAGTTCGATGATCGGAGTCTCGCTCATCGTGCTTCTCCCTTCGCTTCGGTGGTCTGCTGCGCCGGAACTCCGGGCTGGGCAGGGGCCGGGTAGCCGGCGTCGGTCCATGCCGAGTCCGGTACGGCCGCGTAGTAGTGATCGCGTCCGGGGATCTCCATACGCACCGGCGGGGTGGTGAGCCCGACGTCGGGGTGGGAGGAGCGCGGCGCAAAGCGGTCGCCCGCCGGGAAGTCCTTCGGCGAGGGGACGGTGCCGGGGACCTGGTGTAGGCGGTCGGCACCCGATTCGATGGAGAGCACCGAGCCGAGCAGGCCGCGGGTGTACTCGTGGACGGGGTGGCTGAGCAGCTCCGAGGCCGGCGCCTGCTCGACCACCTGGCCGGCGTACATGACCGTGATCTTGTGGGCGACCTCGGCCACGAGGGCCAGGTCGTGGGAGACGAAGACCATCGCAAATCCGAGCTTCTCGCGCAGGTCATTGAGCAGCTCGATGACCTGCTTTTGCACCGTCACGTCGAGCGCGGTGGTCGGCTCGTCGGCGATGATGAGCTTCGGGTCGCGGGTGAGCGCCATGGCGATGAGCACGCGCTGGCGCTGGCCGCCGGAGAGCTCGTGCGGGTAAGACTCGAGCGTGCGCTTCGGATCAAGGCCCACCAGTTCGAGCAGCTCCTCGGCGCTGCGGGTGCCGCCGCGGGAGGTCAGCTGCTTCATCTGGCTACGGATGAGCATAGCCGGGTTGAGCGAGGACAGGGCGTCCTGGTAGATCATGGCCATCTCGTTGCCGAGCAGGCCCTGGCGCTCCTTGGCGCTCATCTTGAGCAGGTCCCTGCCCTCGTAGAAGATCTCGCCGCTGATCTGCGCGCGCGGGTCGATGAGGCCCATGACCGTGAGGGCGGTGATCGACTTGCCACAGCCCGACTCGCCCACAAGGCCCATCGTCTCACCCTTGTGGACGGAGAAGTTCACGTGGTCGACGACGTTGATGTCGCCGTGGCGCGGGAACTTGATCGACAGGTTGCGCACCTCCAGCAGGGGCTGGCCGGTCGCCGTCGCGACGAAACGGTCGGTGCGCTTGGACTCGACCACCTGGAGCTGGTCGAGGCGGGCCTTGAGCGATTCCGCCTGCGCGGCGTAGGCCAGGCGCGGGTCGAGGAGCAGCTTGTCCTGCTCGCGAGCGCCGGTGACCGCCTCAACCTTTTGGGCCGAGGAGGGAGCTGCGACCATCGCGTCGGTGATGCCCTCTGACAGGATGTTCAGGCACAGCACCGTCAGCATGATGAACAGGCCCGGGAAGAGCGCCGTCCACCACATGCCCAGCAGCACCGACAGGTTCGAGGAGGCGTCCGAGAGCACGTTGCCCCAGGTGGGAACCATCGTGGACTGCAGGCCCGAGCCGATGAAGGTCAGCGAGGCCTCGAGGATGATCGCGTCTGCCACCAGCACGGTGGCGAACACCAGCACCGGGGCGGCGGTGTTGCGGGCGACGTGGCGGATGAGGATCCACGGCGCACGAGCACCCGAGACGATGACCGCACGCACGTAGTCCTCGCCGTAGGCGCTCATCACGTTCGCGCGAACGATGCGGGCCAGCTGCGGGATGTAGACGAAGGCGATCGAGCAGATGATGACGAAGACGAGGCCGACCACGTTGTCCGGCTCGAGGCGGCGGGAGAAGACCAGCACCATGACGGCCGCCATCGCGATGCCGGGGACGGCCATGATGACGTCCATGATTCGCATGATCACTTCGCCGATCCACTTGCGTGACACCGCCGCGATCGCGCCGATGAGCGCGCCGAAGAAAAGTGCCACGAGGGTGGCGGCCAGGCCAATCATGAGCGAGAAGCGGCCGCCGTAGAGGATGCGGGAGAGGATGTCACGGCCGACGTGGTCAGTTCCGAAGATGAACTCACCGTTGGGCGGGCTCCACTTGTCTGCCAGCGCGTCCGGGTTGTAGGGCGCGATGAGCGGGGCGAGGAAGGAGACAACGAAGACGATGGTGAGGAAGACCATGGCCAGGCGCGCGCCGATCGACATGTTCTTGATCCGTGAGAAACGGACGCCAGGCGCCGTAACCTTGTCAAGCTTCTTTTTCTTGGACGTCATCTGTTACACCGACCTAATACGCGGGTTGATGAGGAGGTAGAGCATGTCAACGATGATGTTGACGATGATGAAGGCGATCGCGACAACAAGTGCGCCGCCCTGAACGAGGTTGACCCAGTTGTTCTGGATACCGAGGATGAGAACCTTACCCATGCCCTGCAGGCCGAAGATGATCTCGATGACGACGGCGCCACCCATGAGGTAGCCGACGCGAAGGCCGAGGACGGTCACGGGGGTGATGAGGGCGTTGCGCAGGACGTTGCGGCCGATGACGACCGAGCGCGGGATGCCCGCGCCCAGCGCGGTACGCACGTAGTCGCGGTCTAGTTCTTCTACCATTGAGGTTCGCACCACGCGGGTCATCTGGCCGATGACCGGGATCGCCAGGGAGAAGGCGGGAAGCAGCATGCGCATGAACCAGCCGCCAAAATCCTCACTCATGGATGGCAACCCACCCGAGACGGGGATGGATCCGCCCACGAAGGCGAGCACCAGGAGGGAGGCCAGCCAGAAGGACGGGGTGCCGATGCAGATCACCGAAAAGACGCGGATGATCTGGTCCGGCCAGCGGTCGCGGTAAATTGCGGCCAGGATGCCGAGCGGGAAGGCGAGGAGGATGGCGATGATGAGGCCGAAGAAGGTCAGGGACAGGGTCACCGGCAGAGCGCCCGTCACCATGTCGCTGACGCGGTTGGTCTCACCGACGCCGTAGATGCCCAGGTCTCCCTGGAACATGTCGATGACGTAGTTACCGTATTGAACGAAGAAAGGATCATTGAGGCCGTGAGCTGCACGGAATTCTGCCAGTGCCTCCGGCGTCGCGTATTCGCCGAGGGCTGTGTATGCCGGGTCGATCGGCGAGAGAGACATGATGAAGAAGACGAGAAGGGTCACGCCGATCACCATGATGGGGAGCGCGATGAGGCGCCGCCCGAGAAGTCTGAGGAGATTATTCATCCGTTTTCCTCTTCCGACGAGGATTGGCTGAGGTCAGTGTGCACCTATGTGCGCTGCCCAGTGGGTTGAGGGTGCAAAAAGTGGAGGGTAGGCGGGAGGACCTACCCTCCACTCCTTGTCTCGGTTACGTGGTTACTTGACTGCGGCGCCGACGAGGTTCAGGCCCGTGGTGCCAATGCCGTGTGCGCCCACGACCTTCTGACCGTTGATGCCAGTGATCATCGTGCGGTGGAAGAGCGGGAAGAGCGGGGCCTCATCGGCGATGAGGTCCTGAGCCTCGCCCCACTTGGCCTTCGCGTCGTCGCCGGTGGCCTGCTCGGCCTCGGAAACGATGCCGGAAAGCTTGGCGAACTGATCAGGCGCGGAGGTGGCCCACTGGGTGCGCTTCTGCGTCCACACGTTGTCGCCGTACCACCAGTTGATGATGATGCCCGGGTCCGCACCGAAGACCGACGGATCGCCCGGCGCGAGGGCGACGTCGTAGGTCGGGTTGTCGACGTCGGCGAAGTTCGCGTACAGGTCGCCCGACGCCATGGACTGGACGTTGACCGTCAGGCCGGCGGCCTCGAGATCCTGGCGGATCTGCGGGGCGAGGTTAGCGATCCACGGGTGATCGGTGGTGATGAGGGTGATCTCCTTCAGGCCAGCAGCCTCGAAGGCGGCCTTGGCCTTGGCGGTGTCGTAGGTGAACTGCTCGCTAGCTTCCTTGTACATCGGGTTGACGGCGGGCAGGAAGGAGGTCGCAACCTGGGCGTCGCCGCCCATGGCGTCCTTGACCAGCTTCTCGCGGTCGATCGCGTAGTGGAAGGCCTTGCGGACCTCCTTCTTGTCGAACGGAGCCTTGGCAGTGTTGAACATGAGGAACGGGTTGTTGTAGCCCGGGACCTCGTCCAGGGTCCAGCCGGCGGCGGAGAGCTGATCCTTCGTGGCCGAGGGGACGGTCTCCATCACGTCGATGGTGCCGCCGAGCGCGGCGGCCAGACGGGCGGCGTCGTCCTTGAGGACGTCCCAGTGCATCTTCTCAACCTTGGCCGGCTTGGGGCCGTTGTAGTACTCGTTCGGCGAGGCGTCGATCGCGGTGTTCGTGATCGAGTCGTACTTGAACGGGCCGGTGCCGATCGGCTTGGCCGTCATCTCCTCCTGGGTGGAGGAGGCCGGGATGATCTTGACGTCGACGAAACGCTCGGCGACGGCGGCGAAGGGGTACTTCGTCTTGATCGTGATCGTCTTATCGTCCTTGGCGGTGACGCTGTCAACAAAGCTGAAGAACTGCTTGTAGATCGAGGTGTCGGCCGTGGTGCGGGCGTAGGACTCGAGCACGTCTGCCGTGGTGACGTCGGTGCCGTCCGAGAACTTCGCGCCATCGCGCAGGGTCACTTCGTACTCGGTGTCCGACACCTTGGTCGGCTCGCCGGCGGCAAGGGCCGGGAAGAGCTTGTAGTTAGACATGTCGAATTCGTACAGACCCTCGACGACGTGCCAGTTCGACCCCATGGCTAGCGCCGAGGACGTGGTGGACGGATCGTAGTTCGTGGTCTCGTAGGCGACGCCGAGGTTCAGCTGACCGGACGGAGCGCCACCGGACGCGGAAGACGTCGCATCGCTTGCAGAACCGGACTCCGACGGGGTGCCCGACCCTCCTCCACCACAGGCAGCCAGGGCGAGCGTGGTAGCGGCAGCGACGGCTGTCAGCTTCGCCCAGCGCTTAGTAGAACGCATGTTATTTCCTCTCCATTGAGTTAATTGTGAAGCGCCAACGCTTCTCATCGGGTACACTCATCGTATGTTGTCAGACAAGTCAGCGCAAGTGCTTTTAAATAAATTCTCCCCGGCGACGATCTCCGGGGCAGCGACTCCTGGCGTTCCCCTCAACAGGTCCTCCGCAACGATCGACGCCGTTAAGTCTTACATCATTCAACACAACCTCAAGCCCGGCGATCCGCTTCCGACCGAGGCGACGCTATGCGCCACGCTTCAGGTCTCGCGCTCCTCCGTGCGCGAGGCGCTACGCAAGCTCGAGGCGCTCGACATCATCCGCGCCCATCAGGGGCGCGGCTCCTTCGTGGGCGACATGTCGCTCGAGCCGATGGTTGAAACCCTTGTGCTGCGCTTCGCGCTCGATCGATCCTCGGGCACGGAATCGCTGCGCCAGGTGGTCTCCACGCGCCGCTACCTCGACCTGGGCGTGGCCTCCTCGGTGGTCAAGGCGATGGCGGGCACCTCCAACCCCGAGCTCCACCAGCTGGTGGGCGTCATGGTGGAGAAGGCCACCCGCCGGGAGAGCTACATGGATGAGGACATCGCCTTCCACAACGGGATCATGGCCTACCTCGATAACGAGCTCATCTCGCAGCTCAACACGGCGATGTGGCTCATCCACCAGACCTTCATCCCCAAGCTGGACGTGGAGCGCGGCGGGAAGCTGCTCGAAACCGCGCGCGCCCACGAGCGCATGCTCGCCACGGCCGAGGCGGGAGACGAGGCGGCCTATCGCCAGGCGGTCCTCGACCACTACGCCCCGCTCGCGGACATCCTCGAGATGGACTAGGCGCCCGAAGCGCACTCGCCAGTCCTTCCTGTCGCGCGTGATCGTCGAGCGGGCGCGCGGTGTCGGCGTCGTCGATTAGACTGGCCACAACAACGATACGGAGGACACATGATTTCCACACTTGCCCGCCCGCTCCTTGCGGCGCCCTTCGTGGCCGCCGGCCTCGACGCCATCCGCAAGCCCGCCGGCCATCGCGCCGCGGCCGAACGTATCCTCAGTGTACTCGAGAGGGCGGGAATCCCCACGCAGGACATCCCGGTCGACGTGCTCACGCGCGCCACGGGCGCCGTTTTCACGCTAGCCGGCCTCTCGCTCGCGCGCGGGCGCATGCCGCGTTCCACGGCCCTCATGCTCGGCGCGATGCAGATCCCGATGTCGCTGGGGCGCAACCCCTTCTGGGAGCAGGCCGGCGCTGAGCGCCGCGCCTCGCTTGCGGCCCTCGTCGCCGACGCCGGCCTCATCGGCGGCGCCCTCATCGCCTCCACCGACCGCGACGGCAAACCCTCGCTCGGCTGGCGCGCCTCAACCTGGGCGAAGGACGTCAGCCACAACGCGCAGAATCTCGGTACCAGCCGGTGACCTGGCTGGCCCCCGCGTCGGGCCCGGTTGACGCCACCGTCTCCATCCCCGGCTCGAAGTCGCTGACGAACCGCTACCTGGTGCTCGCCGCCTTGGGCGAGCAGCCCGCGACGATCCGCCACCCGCTCGTCGCGCGCGACACAGAGCTCATGGCCGGCGCCCTCGAGTCCCTCGGCGCGCGCATCCTGCGCGAGCGCGACTCCTGGCGGGTGGAGCCCGGACCCTTCCGGGGTGGGCGCGTCGAGTGCGGCCTGGCCGGGACTGTCATGCGTTTCATCCCACCGCTCGCTGCCTTTGCCTGCGAGCCCGTGGTCCTCGACGGCGACCCGGCGGCGCGCGTGCGCCCGATGGGCGCGATCGTCACGGCGCTGAGGCGGCTCGGGGTGGCCGTGGAGGCCGCCGAGCGCGAAGGCGCACCCACCCTTCCGCTGACCGTGCGCGGGGCGGGGAGCGTGGCCGGGGGCAAGCTCGACATCGACGCCTCGGCCTCCTCCCAGTTCGTCTCCGCGCTCCTCCTCGCCGCCCCGCGAATGGAACGCGGCCTCGAACTGCGACACGTGGGCGCAACGCTCCCCTCGACCCCCCACATCGAGATGACGGTGGAGGTGCTACGCAGGGCCGGCATCGACGTCGTCGACGCGGGGCGGCGCTGGGTGGTCTCCCCCGGCGTCCCCACCCTCGGGCAGGTCACGATCGAGCCCGACCTGTCGAACGCGGGGGCCTTCCTCGCCGCCGCCATGGTGACCGGCGGGAGGGTACGCGTGGAACACTGGCCCGCGGCGACCACACAGCCGGGCGACTCCTACCGCGCGATCTTTTCCCAGATGGGAGGCCGGGTGCGCCTGGAGGGCGGGGTGCTCGAGCTGACCGGGCCGGAGCGTATCGCCCCCTATGCCGCAGACATGAAGGACGTGGGCGAACTCGTCCCCACCGTCGCCGCCGTCGCCGCATTCGCGCACGGAACCTCGCGCCTGTCCAACATCGGCCAGCTTCGCGGACACGAGACCAACCGCCTCGCCGCGCTCGTCACCGAGCTGGGCCGCGCCGGGATCACCGCGCGCGAGGAGGGCGACGACCTCGTCATCGAGGGCGGGTCCGGGCGCCCCGCCGTCATCGAGACCTACGACGACCACCGGATGGCCACCTTCGGCGCGATCCTCGGGCTGCGCCTGCCGGGCACGCGCGTCGTCAACGCGCAGACCACGGCGAAGACCCTGCCCGACTTCGTGGAGCGCTGGGAAAGGGCCTTCGGCCATGCCTAGACGCGACATCGGCACGGACGATCACCGCGTGCGGGTGCGCCCGGGCAAAGGTTCACGCCCACGCACGAAGATCCGCCCCGACTACAGCCGGGCCGCCCGGGCCCGCGTCTACCGGGTGGATCGCGGGCGCTACCACGTGACTCTGGATGACGGCACGCACGTGACCGCCGTCAAAGCCAAGGAGCTGGCGCGCGGCGCGATCGTCGTGGGCGACATCGTGGCCCTCACCGGCGATCTGACGGGCAGGAAGGATACGCTGGCCCGCATCGTCCAGGTGGATCCACGCCGGACCGCGCTGCGACGCACAGCCGAGGAGTCGGAGGCCGCGGGCACCGAGCGCGTCATCGTCGCCAACGCCGACCAGCTCGTCATCGTCACCGCCCTCGCCCAGCCCGAGCCGCGGCCGGGCATGATCGACCGCTGCCTCGTCGCCGCCTACGACGCCGACATGCACCCTATCCTGTTGCTCACCAAAGCCGATCTCGCCAGCCCCCGCGCACTGCTCGACCTGTATTCCGACCTCGACCTCGACATCTATACCTCCACCATTGACGAGGCGGGCTCCGACATCGCCGACATTGCCGCCGCGCTCGCGGGGCACGTGTCGGTGCTGGTGGGGCACTCGGGCGTCGGGAAATCCACCCTCATCAACGCGCTGGTTCCGAGCGCCGAGCGTGAGACGGGGCACGTGAACGAGGTGACGGGGCGCGGGCGGCACACCTCGACGTCGGCGATGGCGTTCAACCTGGAGGCCGGCGGGCTAGTCATCGACACGCCGGGGGTGCGCACGTTCGGGCTCGCCCACGTTCAGGCCGAGGACCTGCTGCGCGGCTTCCCGGACCTGCGTCAGGTGGCCGAGAACTGCCCGCGCGGTTGCCCGCACGAGGCCGGCTCCCTCGACTGCGCGTTCGACGAGGTGGAAGACGCGCGGCTGATCGCGCGCGTGAAATCCTTCCGCCGGCTACTCGATTCGCGCCTCAGGGTGGACCCGCACTGGGCCTGAGCCTGCCGTGCACCGTCGGTACGCGCGCCTGGGCGCTCGCGGGCCCAGGCCCGCGGGCCTGGCAAAAAGGCCGCGCCGGGCCGGGGCCGTCAATCAGCGGTTATGCTTGAGGCATGCAACCACGTTACGCCGATGACCTTCAGGTCGCCCTCGGGATCGCCGATCGCGTCGACATCCTCACGCTCGAGCGGTTCCGCGCCGCCGACCTGCGGGTCGAGACCAAGCCCGACATGACCCCCGTCTCCGACGCCGACCGCGCCGCCGAGCGCCTCATCCGTGACATGCTACGCCAGTTCCGTTCGCGCGACGGGGTGACGGGCGAGGAAGAGGCCCCTGTGGAGGGCCTGTCTGGGCGGCGGTGGATCATCGACCCGATCGACGGCACCAAGAACTACGTTCGCGGTGTGCCCGTGTGGGCCACCCTGATAGCGCTGGAGGACGACGGGCAGATCGTGCTCGGTATCGTTTCTGCCCCCGCGCTCAAGCAGCGCTGGTTCGCGGCCCAGGGCCTGGGCGCCTACGCGGGGCGCTCCTCGGCCGCGGCGCGGCGCATCCACGTGTCCGATGTTAGTCGTGTCTCCGACGCGTCCCTGTCATATTCCTCGCTGGACGGCTGGTCGGAGCGCAACCAGCTGCGCGCCTTCCTTCGCCTGGCCCAGACCTGCTGGCGCACGCGCGCCTTTGGCGACTTCTGGTCCTACATGCTCGTAGCCGAGGGGGCCGTGGACATCGCGAGCGAACCGGAGCTCAACCTCTACGACATGGCCGCCCTCGTGCCCATCGTGACGGAGGCGGGCGGGCGCTTCACCTCGCTCGATGGGGAGGACGGGCCGTGGGGGGCGAACGCGATCGCCACGAACGGCCGCCTGCACGCCGCCGCCCTGGATATCCTCAATTCCGTTCGAGACTAGCGGAGCTGGCCATATCCTGCGAGTTTGGGCAGAAAGAGCGGGCATCCAAAAGATTTGTCGGAGGGGTCCGCTAGCCTGAAGATATGAGATTCTTACACACGGCCGATTGGCACCTGGGCCGGGAGATACACGGCGCCGATCTCACCCCTGCCTTCGAGCAGTGGGCCGACCACGTCGTCGATCTCGTGGCGAGCGAGGGCGTGGACGCGCTCTTCATTTCGGGCGACGTATACGACCGCGCAGTCCCGCCCGTCGCCATGGTGGAGCTGCTCTCCGACACGCTCTCGCGCCTGCTCGAGCACACGCGCGTCATCATGACCAGCGGCAACCATGATTCCCCCCAGCGCCTCGGCTTCGGCTCCGCCTTCGCTCGGGAGGGGCTCCACATCTGCACAGACTCGCGCCGCGCCCACATCCCCGTCGTCATCGACGACGACGCGGACGGCGCCCTCATATACCCCATCCCGTACCTGGATCCGCCCACCGAGCGGGATCGGCTGGCCGGCGATGAGCCGCTCGAACGCAGCCATATCGCCGTCAACACCGAGATGCTGGCTCGGGTGGAGGCAGACATGCGAAGGCGCGGCGGCAACCCGTACCGGATCGTGCTCTCCCACTCCTTCGTCATTGGCGCCCAGCCCAGCGAGTCGGAACGCGACATCTCGGTGGGCGGGGCCGATTCGATCCCGTCCCACATTTTCCGGCTCGGCGGGCTGACGGACTACGTGGCCCTCGGCCACATCCACGGCCCGCAGGCTGTGGGAACCCAGGGCGATCCGCTCATGCGCTATTCGGGCTCGCCCATCGCGTTCTCCTTTTCGGAAGAAAAGCACGTGAAGTCCTCCGTGCTCCTCGATACGCGCAGCGGGGAAACAACCCTGATCCCGGCGCCCGTGTATCGGCCGCTGGCAACACTGGAAGACACGCTGGAGAACCTACTCTCGGCCAAGTATGCCGGCTACGGCGATCACTTCCTGCGCATCCGGGTCACCGACCCGGACCGCCCAGCCGATCTTTACGCCAAGCTCAAGAAGCGATTCGCGCACATGCTCGCGCTTGAGCATGTCAGCGAAGCCACCGCCGTCACGCTTGAACAGCTTGCCGCTATCCGTTCCAATCCGCTCGCCGTACTGCGCGAATTCTTCGCGCACGCCGGCGGGCGGGAATTGACCGCGGCGGAGGATCAGCTGGTGGCAGCCACGTGGGAGGAGGTGTCGGCCTGATGCAGTTTCGCCACTTGACGTTTAGCGCGATCGGCCCATTCCCGGGCACGCACACCATCAACTTCGACCAGCTGGCCGCCTCCGGGCTCTTCCTCTTCGACGGGCCCACGGGTGCGGGCAAGTCCTCCATTATCGACGCGATCGTGTTTGCCCTCTACGGGGACGTGGCGGGCAGTGATTCGGATCGTTCACGCATGCGGTCGAGCTATGCCCCGGCCAGCCAGGGCTCCGTGGTCGACCTCGTCTTCACCATCGCCTCGGGCACCTACCGGGTACAGCGCGCGCCGGCCTACCTGAAGAAGAAGGTGCGCGGGGAGGGCACAACCCCGGTGGCAGCCACCGCCCACCTGTGGCGCCTGTCCGAGTCCGTCGTCGAGCTACGTCAGTGGGAGCAGGGGGAGATTCTCGCCTCGAAAGTCTCCCAGGTGGATCGTGAACTCAAGCTCCTCCTTGGCCTGACCCGCGAACAGTTCGTCCAGACTGTCGTCCTGCCCCAGGGGCAGTTCGCCCAGTTTCTGAAGATGAAGTCCACCGAGCGCGCCGCACTGCTCGAAACCCTCTTCAACACGAGCAACTACAAGCGCTTCGCCAACGCTTTGGAGGATGGCGCGAAGGAGGCGCGCGGCAGGGTCAAGGCGGCATGCGATAACGCCACGCGTGCCCTGCACGCCTGGCTCGACATCGACGGCGTCTCCGATCAGTTCCCCCACCTGGCCGAGCTCGTCCTCGATCCGGATGACCCCGCACCGCTGGAAGCGATCGCGGCCGCCGACGCGGCCCTCGCCGCTGCACGGGATGAAGCCACGGCTCACACGGCGGCGCAGAGCGCCAAGGCTACCCAGGCTTCGCAGGCCCTCCTCCGGGCGGAGAACCTCGCCGCCGCCATCGCCGACCGTGAGCGGCTTCTGAAGGCACGCGCCGTCCTCGAAGAGCAGGCGCCACGCATCGAGGCGGCGCGGGCGAAGATAGCCGCCCACGAATCGGTGGCGCTAGCGATCGATCGGCTCCGCCGGACAGCCGCGGCGCGTGAGGCGCTCGCGGAGCTCGCGCTTCCAGCGGCGCCTGCCGCCGTGCAGGAGGGCTATTCCTCACTGGAGGCGGCCATCGCGACCCAGGAAGGGGTGGCCGAGGCCGCCGAGCGGATGATCGACTCTTGCGATCAGGAGCTTGCCGGCGTCGACACCTCGCTCGGCGCGCTCGCGGAGCTCGCGACGCTGGAGGCTGGCCTGCCACACCGGCGAGCCCAGCTTGAGGACTACGCGACCGAGGCGGCGGCCCTGCGTGCCAAGATCGCCGATCTCGAAACCCAGCTCGCCGCGTACCCGGGCAAGGCCGCCGATCTGGACTCCGCCCTGCAGGCGGCACACGCACTCGCTGCCAGCACTCCGGTCATCCGGGAGAAGCTCGCCTCCCAGCAGGCTGCACAGGTCACTGCGCAAAGGTTGGCTGACGAGGAGGCGAAGCTCGTCCAAGCGCGGGCCGCGCTCGCGAAGGCCTTCAACGCCCACCGCGCTCAACGCGACAAGCTCCGGACCACCACCGATGCTTGGCGGCGATCGATGGCCTCGAATCTCGCCGCCACCCTCCGCGACGCCCAGCCGTGCCCCGTGTGCGGATCCGTCGAGCACCCCGCGCCGGCGAGGCCCACCGCCGATTCTGCCACCCTCGACCAGGTCCAAGAGGAAGAGGCCGCTCTTGCGCCACTTGCCGCGCAGCTGGAGGAGGCCAACCAGACGGTGACGGCGCTCGACGCCTCAGCTTCGGCATTGCGCTCCCAGCTCGGCGGCGCCACCCCCGAATCGATCGACGCCACAATAAGCGCGCTTAACGCCGATCTGGCCAAGGCGACGGCGGCCGGGGAGAACGCGGCGAGGATAGAGCTCGAGCGCAGCGAACTCGACGGGGCTCAGGCGGCAGATCGTCGGGCCCTCGGTCAAGCCCGGGAGGATCAGCGCGCCCTCGCCGAACGCATCGCCGGCATGGACGCGGCGCTGGAGGCCGACTGCGCGCGCGTCGCGGATGGGCGTGGGGACTTTCCCAGCGTCACCGAACGCCAGGCCGCACTCGCCGCCGAGCGGGCAAGCCTCACGGAACTTCGTTCGGCTTCCTCTGCGGCCGCCTCCGCGGCTCGCTCCCTTGACGACTCCGCGGCGGCCGCCGCCGAGGCCCTCGCGGCGGCGCGGGTCACCGAGGCGGAGGCTCTCGCCGCCTGCCTCCCCGACGCGGAGTTCGCGGCGTTGAAGAAGGAGGTCGCCGACCACGCGGCCGAGGCGGCGAGTATCGACGCTCAGCTGGCAAGCGAGCGCCTACAGGTCGAGGGCTCGGTGGATCTCGACTCGGCCCGCGCCGAAGACGCGTCCGCACGTGAGGCCCTCTCCCAGGCCAACCGCGCCGAGGCGATCGCGGCGCAGCGGGCGACGGCCTCGAGCACTCACCTTGCCCGATTGCGCTCCGCGCAGCAGGCGTGGAAGATGATCAGTGACGACGCCGGGCCTGCGGTCCGGCTGGCTGATCTGGCGAACGCCGGGCAGATGTCCCTTAGTCGCTTGCGGCTCACGGTGTGGGTGCTGCTGCGCCGGTTTGAGCAGATCGTCGACCGAGCCAACGAGCATCTGAGCCGTTTCTCCTTCGGCCGCTACGAGCTGCGTCGTGCCGACGAGGGGCGCGGCGAACTCAAGTCAGGACTGGGCCTGGAGGTGATCCACCATGACTCCGGGCCGAACGGCGACACCGTCCGCTCCCCCGCCACGCTCTCCGGCGGCGAGACCTTCTACACCTCGCTCGCCCTCGCCCTCGCGTTGTCGGAGGTGGTCCAGGCCGAAAACGGCGGGATCCGCATTGACACCCTCATCATCGACGAGGGCTTCGGCAGCCTGTCCAGCGACTACCTGCAGACCGTCATGGATACGCTCGGCCAGCTGCGCTCCGCCGGGCGCACGGTCGGCGTGGTCTCCCATGTCGAGGAGTTGAAGGCGATGATCCCAGATCGCGTCACGGTCCGGCCACTCGAAAGCGGTGGGTCCACGCTCAGCGTGTCCGCCTAGGCCCCCAGCTCGGCGGCCAGATCGGCCCGTTCGACGACGTCGTACCACAGAAGGTCGATATCGCCGGTGGCGGCGAAGGCCGCCTCGTCACCGGATAGCGCCCGCGAGACGAGGTCCTCGTAGCCCGGCTCGTCTACCAGGATCGTCTCCACGTCCTGCCAATCCACGGAGGTGATCAGTCGGCGAGCTGTGGGTAGCTCCGCCGCGGGTTCGGCTGCGGACTGCAGCGCGAGCTCGAGGGAGCGGTCTGGCACCTCTGCCACGCACACCATGCGGCGGCGCGTCCTGCCCGTGGAGAGTAGCCGGAGCGAGTCGTCGGCTGCGGCCAGGGTGGCGATCATCTCCCATCCTTCAGCGTCCTCGTACGGTACCGCCCGCTTGAGTTCAGGTGTGACGGCGTGGACGAGGCGGGGCTCGACGGCTGAGACGAGGTCCCCGGGCGTGAGCGGAATGTAGATGCGCATAAGCACATCCTAGACCGGGGCGGACATGTGGCGTACTCCGGCGGCGCCGCCGGCATACTCCGACTCTGTGGCGCGGGTGGCGCGTGCCCTGCGGCGCGGGTGGCGGGCACTGGTCCCCGGCGTCATCGCGCCGCATCTGGGACGCGTGCGCCGAGCGCCCCGCGGGCGCGATCCCTGCCCGACGCCTGCCCCGCAATTGGACCTTAGGAACGCGCGGCGTGCCCGGAGACCGAGCCTATCGCCTCCCACAGCGCCCGGACGTCCCTGGAATAGCCCGAGCGCGGGTAGGCACTGACCGCGTCGCGCGCCCGCAGCTCGCAGCGCTCAAGGCGCCGCCGGTCGGCTCGCACGAAGTGAACCGGCATCTGCGCCTCCCCGATGAGGGCGGCTACCTTGGTCTTGCCGTCCATGCCAAGTCCGTGTTCGGAGAGGAGGACCACCCCGTGGTGTTCGCCGATCCGTTCTGAGCCCAGGGCGTCAAGGTGCTCAAGGAAGCGCCGCAACCCCACCGGCGTTCCCGCACCCACGTGTACGATCACGTCCGCGGCCTCGACAGCGGAACGGGTCATCGCGTGGCGATCCTCGCGGGAGGGGCGGGCCTCCATCCCGCCCGACACGTCCACGATCACCGCCTCAGCATGTGCCGCCAGCGGCTCCCACATGCGTTCGGCCACCACCCGCGGCAGCTCCCGCCAGCGTTCACCCGTGTTGAGGCCGGCGAGCAGCCTGCCGGGCCTGCCAGCCCCGCGCCCCGGCAGATCCACGAGCACCGAGTCAATGAGCTCCGCCGGATCCTGGCCCCGCTCGATGTGACGGGCGAGGGCGACGATCGCGGAGGTCTCCTCCAGCCCGTAAAGCTGGGACAAGCAGGGACGGTGGGTATCGGCGTCGACCACCAAGACATCGGGCGCAACCGCGGCGAGATCCCGCACGAGCGCCGAACGCCCGACGCTCCCGCCCGGCCCCCATACGGCGATGATCCGGCCGCGACGGATCGGCACCACAACGGGCTCAGCGGGCGTGGCTCCCCGCACGAAGTCCACCATCTCCGCCTCCGCGACGGGTACGGCGCCCAGCGCGTGGATCGCCGTGACCGGCCGGAAGGATGGCACCACGCCCACGCGCGCCCCGCACGCCGAGAGCCGGCTCACCACCGACAGGTCGAGCGCGGGGTCGTCGCCAAGGAGCACGATCTTCCCGAGATTAGCCTCCACGCCGGCGATCACCTCGGCCACGTCGGCGCAGCGCCGGGCGATACGCCCCTCCTCGCCGAAGGCCGCCAGGCCGCGCACCACCTGCTCTTCGAGTGGCGCCGGCAGACACAGAAGGATCATCAGCCGGCCTTCCCCACGATGGCGAGCCCGTCCTGGGTTCCGAGCACCTCGAGGATCCCCGGCACGTCGGCCGGTTCCACGCGGATCTGCGCGGTGGCCTGCGCGCCCACGCCGCCTGCCTCCACGGACACGAGGACCGCGCCCTGCGCGATCAGCCGGGCTCCCGGCGCCGTGTTGATGGTCGCGTTCTGGACGCGCCACACGTCCACCTGCGAACCCACCGCCACGCTCGAGGCGGGCGCGACGATGAGCGGGATGGTCACGTCGAGCAGGCCCCCTGGCTCGCCGATCGCAGAGGACGGGAGGAGGTCACCTGCCTCGATGCCGTGCGCCGCCACCGCGCCATCCGGAATCTGGCCGCTGCGCACGTAGTCCTTCCCCACCCGCTCGGGCAGCTCGGCCACCACGAACTGGCTTTCGCTCAGTACGCTGCCCTCCGCAACCGGTGCGCTCGCGCGCAGGAGCGGAACGGAGGACTCCCCGCCGAGCAGGATCGAACCGGCGACGCCGCCACCTGCGATGAGAATCACTCCGATGGCCAGACGGGGGTCTTTCCACGGTACGTGTGTCAATATCGTCATAGCTCAACCGTGGCACATTTCGCGTAAGCTGAAATCCGTTTTCCACAGGGCAAAGTGCCTGTGTAAAGTGCATGTGTCAAACATACGAAGGGTGGGACACTCAAGCCATGTCGAGGTTTCTAACAATCGCTGATGTCGCCGAGTACTTGAACGTCTCGGCCGGGCAGGTGCGCACGCTCATCAAGAACGGCGAGCTTCCTGCCATCCAGGTTGGTGGTCGTGGGCAGTGGCGCATCGATGAGAAGGTGCTCGCCGCCTATGTCGAGCGTGCCTATGAGATCACGCGCCAGAAGATCACCTCAGAGCAGGAAATCTAAACAGCGCGATTCACCCTCGCCTGGCTGACTACGGCTATCGCATCGATCGGAATGACGATCTGCGATAGCCGTTCACTTTGCCCGAAATCGTAGTGCGCCTGCCACGGTTGTGCGTACGAACCATAACGGCCCTCGCTCTCGCTTTCGATCACTAGGTGGTCACGCCCGACGCCGACCACCGTTCCCGCCACATCCACGTCACCACCGCGGACCGAGACGTAGGAGGCCTGAAGCTGACGCAGGAGTGAGCCCACGCTGACGGGCAGCCCTCCGCCCGGCGATTGCGCCCACGACACGCGGGTCAGGCTTGCCACCTCGCGGGTGAGTACGACGTGCTCGCGGGCGGAATCCGCCAGAAGAAACCACCCGCGCCCGACCGTCACCACAGTTCCAGAAAGGGGCGGCAGGCCGCGAAGTCCAACCTCGACGTTGACGCCGACGGCGCCGCGGAGGCGATCCTCAACCGTCAGCGTGGCGCGCTCGGCGTCCGCGAGATCGGCAGCTTCGGCCTCGAGCTTCTCCCGCTCATCCTGTTCGACTTCCGAGGCGATCGTTTCGGCAAGAATCATCCAGTCCATGCCCGCAGACTACCGCCCACCCCCGCAGGCCCGCTCGCTTATTGCGCACTTCGCGGCCCGCACTCACTCATGCGCCATGTCGGGCTCTTGCCAGCTGGGTCGTCGTTAGGGGCGTCGGGTGTGGGCCGGCTAATTCCGAGCCAAACTACGCCCTCAGCTGGGACGATCCGGATTGAGCCCGATTTACCGGGTATACCCACTCGCGTTACACGCCAAACAACACCACACTCACTCATACGACATCAAACATCATCAAACAGCAGATTGGAGTCGACATGGACCCCCTCACTGGCGCTCCCCAGCAAGACCTCGAGTCCCTGCTCGTCACCGTGGCCGCAATCGCGATCACCGCCGTCGCCCTCTGGTACCTCCTCGCGGCGCTCGCGCTCCTTCGCGCCTCCCGCTCGGGAAGCCGCACCCTGCGCATGCGGGTCGCGCGTTGGGGCCCGCCCATCCTGAAAGGCATCGCGGCCGCCGGCCTGGCCAGTAGCTTCATCGCCCCCGCATCGGCCGACACGGACTTCAGCTGGGGCGCGCCCCTGCCATCCCCGAGCACGATCTACGAACCGCCCCCGGCAGAGCCAACACTCGCCGCGCCCGCACGTGACACCCCGCCAGCCGCGCCCGCGGCCACAACAGTAACCACGCTTCATGATACAGGCCAGGCCGGCCTCATGCCTCGCACCCACACGGTTGTTGCCGGCGATTGCCTCTGGTCCATCGCCCGCGCCTACTACGCACCCACGGACGACTCCGAGATGGCCGACCTCGTCCTCGACCTCTACCTCGCCAACAAGGGGGTCATCGGTAATGACCCGAACCTCATCCACCCCGGCCAAACCATCACACTTCCCTAAGGACACCCCATGAGCCAAGCAGTACTGGACAGCAAGGTCCGCGTCACCGTTCCCCCGCCGCCACCGCGTCAGATCCCGAAAAGCTACCCGGACCGGTCCGCTCAGTCCCTTCCGGCCCCTGCACGGGGCGGGGAATTTGACCGGGCTGCCTTCGCCTCACCGCGCATCGACAGGCCGATGTATAACGGCGAAGCCGGGCAGTCGGCCGAGACCCCGGCATCGCCGGATCGCTTCGCTGCGCGCGTGGTCGGGCAATCCATCGAGGTCCTCATGGGGCACCGCCCCGCCCGCCAGCTCCAAACCTGGATGCACCCCGACGTCTACGAGGCGCTCATCCGCCGGGCAGGACTCGGCCAACGCGTTCTGGGCCGGGCCGAAAAGTGCATGCCGCCGCGCATCAAGCGCGTGCGGGTGTGCGAGCCACGCAAGGGCGTGGCCGAGGTCTCCCTTGTCGTCTTCGACGGAAAGAGAACTCGGGCGGCCGCCGCCCGCCTCGAGGTCCGCCGCGGCCGCTGGCACGTGACGGCGCTCGAGATCATCTAGGCCGCAAGCAACTACTTGTTGCGACGCTTCGCAGCCCGCCGTTGGGCACGGTTCATCCCCGCGTACGGGTCCACCTCGCCGCCAGACTGCGCCTGCTGCTGGGGCGCAGCGCTGCCGAAGGCGCCGACGGGCGGCTTGTTCCCCGCCGCCGGACCCCGCCGGCCCGCCGAAGGCCCGCTCTGCCCGGCAGACGAAGAATAGGAGAGCTTCTGCGTCTCAGGCCGCTTGATGCCGAGAATCTTCTCCGTCGAAGGCTGGGCCTTATCCGAGCCCACCGGCGTCTTCTGGCCAATGAAGCCGCCCGCTCCCGCGGCAAGCGACGACTTCGCGGCCTCCACCGCCTCGCGGGCCATCTTCTCGGACGGCAGCTCAAAGTTGAGCAAGTGGCGAACCGTCTCCTCGCGGATGGAGTCGTTCATCTGCTGGAACATGTGATAACCCTCCTGCTTGTACTCAACAAGCGGATCGCGCTGGGCCATCGCGCGCAGGCCGATACCCTCCTTGAGGTAGTCCATCTCGTACAGGTGCTCACGCCACTTGCGATCCAGCACGGTAAGCAACACCTGCCGCTCCACGTTGCGCATCTGCTCGGAGCCGAGCTCCTCCTCACGCTCTTGGTAAATCGCCTCCACGTCCTCGAGGATCTCAGTGCGCACGTCCTCCCGGGTCAACTCGCGCTGGTCGCCGCCGTGAGCCTCGATAAGCTCCTCGTCGGTGAAAGACGGGCGGTAGATGTTCTTCACGTCAGTCCACAGCGCATGCATGTCCCATTCGTCGGCCGAACCCAGGGTGTGGCTACGAACGACGTCGTCGACCACGAACGTGATGAAAGAGCTGATCTGATCCTCCACGTCCTCACCCTCGAGGATGCGGCGGCGCTCAGCATAGACGGTGGAGCGCTGCTCGTTCATGACGTCGTCGTACTTCAGGACGTTCTTACGCATCTCGGCGTTGCGCGACTCGATTTGAGTCTGGGCGCGCTGGATTGCCGAGCTCAGCAGCTTGAAGTCGAGCGCCTGATCCTCCGGGCCGTTCTTGAAACGGTCGGTAGCACGCGTGTTGCCGAACAGGCGCATCAGGTCGTCGTCGAGCGAGAGGTAGAAGCGTGACTCCCCCGGGTCACCTTGGCGCCCGGAACGTCCGCGAAGCTGGTTATCAATGCGGCGCGATTCGTGGCGCTCCGAGCCGAGCACGTACAGGCCGCCCAGCTCCACCACCTCGTCGTGTTCCTTCGCGACGGCGGCCTTCGCCTCCGCCAGCGCCTGCGGCCACTGCTTCTCGTATTCCTCGGCGTCCTCCTCCGGGTCGAGCCCCCGCTTGGCCATGAGGCCCACCGCGATGTACTCGGCGTTACCTCCCAGCATGATGTCGGTGCCTCGGCCAGCCATGTTTGTTGCGACGGTCACGGCGCCCTTGCGACCGGCCATCGCGACCACCGCCGCCTCACGCTCGTGCTGCTTGGCGTTGAGGACCTCGTGAGGAATGTGAGCCTTCTTCAGCAGCGCGGAGAGCTTCTCGGAGTTCTCCACCGACGCCGTACCCACCAGCACCGGCTGGCCCTTCGCGAAACGCTCCTTGATGTCCTCGACAATCGCGCCGAACTTGCCGCGCTCCGTGGGGTAGACCAGATCCGTGTGGTCCGTGCGCCGCATCGGCCGGTTGGTCGGGATCGGCACCACACCGATGTCGTAGGTGGAGGCGAACTCCTCGGCCTCCGTCTCCGCCGTACCCGTCATGCCCGAAAGCTTGTCATAGAGGCGGAAATAGTTCTGCAGCGTGATCGTGGCCAGGGTCTGATTCTCGGCCTTGATCGTCACGCCCTCCTTCGCCTCGATCGCCTGGTGCATGCCCTCGTTATAGCGGCGCCCGGGAAGGACTCGGCCCGTGTGCTCGTCGACGATCAGCACCTCGCCGTCGGCGACGATGTAATCCTGGTCGCGGGTGAAGAGCTCCTTGGCCTTAATCGCGTTGTTGAGGTAGCCGATGAGCGGGGTGTTCACCGACTCGTAGAGGTTGTCGATCCCGAGCATGTCCTCGATCTTGTCGATGCCCGGCTCGAGAACGCCCACCGTGCGCTTCTTCTCATCCACCTCGTAGTCGATGTCGCGCCGAAGGTTGACCACGGCCTGCGAAAACATCGTGTACCACTTGTTGGCGTCTCCCTCGGCGGGACCGGAAATGATAAGCGGGGTACGCGCCTCGTCGATAAGGATCGAATCGACCTCGTCGACGATCGCGAAGTAGTGCTCGCGCTGGACCAGACTATCGAGGCTCATCGCCATGTTGTCACGCAGGTAGTCGAAGCCGAACTCGTTATTCGTGCCGTAGGTGATGTCGCACGCGTACTGCTCGCGCCGCTGGGCCGGGTTCAGGCCCGTGGTGATACACCCCGTCGTCATGCCAAGGAAACGGAAGACGCGGCCCATGAGCTCCGACTGGTAACTGGCCAGGTAGTCGTTGACCGTCACGATGTGAACACCGTGGCCTGGAATCGCGTTAAGGTAGGCGGCGAGCGTGGCCACGAGCGTCTTGCCCTCGCCGGTCTTCATCTCGGCGATGTTGCCAAGGTGCAGGGCCGCCCCGCCCATGATCTGCACATCGTAGTGACGCTGGCCGAGCGTGCGCACCGAGGCCTCACGAACGGCCGCAAATGCCTCCGGCAAGAGCTCATCGAGGGACTCGCCCTCCTTATAACGCTCGCGGAAGTCCGCCGTCTGGGCCTTGAGCTCCTCGTCCGTCATCTCCGTAAAGACGCTCTCAAGTTCGTTGACTTGCTGCGTGATCGCCGAGAGCTTCTTCAGGGTTCGCCCCTCGCCGGCCCGGAGAATCTTATCAATCAGTTTGCGCACGTTTGCTCCTTTTAGGTCTCCGGCCATTCTAGCGGCTCCCCGGCCTTGGGCGGCAATCCACGGCCCTCGCGTTCGCCCACGAAGGAGCGCGGGGCCCAAAGGGTCCCGCGCTCGATCCGGGCCGCACGCCCACGGCCTGCCGATTCGGCTTCGACAAGGGGCCGGTGCCATTCACCGACCGCCACGACGCCGCCGTCACATCATCCGGTCGACCATCCCGTGGGCGAACATGACCAGATAGCCGTAGACCTCACGATCCTTGATTGCGTCCAGGTACTCCAGCGCCTCGTCTACCCACTGACGGGCGAGCTCCCGGGTCTGCTCGACGACGCGGTGTGCCTTGAGCATGTCCACCACCGTGGCAAGCCGGTCGCCGCTGTCCAGGTTCCCCTCGGAGAGAATGTCGAGAATCGCTTGCCCGGCGTCGTCGATCGTGCCCTCCTTCGCCTCGCGCTCAAGCAGAAGCGTGGGCATGGTCGGCACGCCCTCGAGCAGGTCGGTGCCCGGCGTCTTGCCGGTCAGCGCGGGGTCCGAGGCCAGGTCGATGACGTCGTCGGCGATTTGGAAGGCCACGCCGATGCGCTCGCCGAACTCGGCCAGTGCCTCGCCGACGTCGTCCGGTCCGCCGGCAGCCATGACGCCGTGGTGAGCGGCCGCCGCGATGAGCGAACCCGTCTTGCCCGAAAGCACCTTCAGGTGGTGCTCGATCGGGTCTTCGCCCTCCTGCGGGCCCACCGTCTCATGGAGCTGCCCCATGCACAGCCGTTCGAAAGACTCGGCGTGCATGTAGATCGCCCGCTGTCCCAGGCCCGCCACGATCTTCGACGCGCGCGAAAACAGCACGTCGCCGGCCATGATCGCCGAGGAATTGCCGAAGATGTACTGCGCCGTCGGCACGCCCCGGCGCTTGGGCGCCTCGTCCATGACGTCGTCGTGGTAGAGCGACGCGAGGTGGGTCAGCTCCATGACGACGGCGGCGTCGATGACGTCGGGCGAATCCGGGTTCGGCCCCACCTCGGCCGCCAGCAGCGTCAGGAGCGGGCGCAACCGCTTGCCGCCGGCGTCGGCCAGGTAGGACGTGGCCGAATCGACGACGAGATCGTCCACCCGGCACGCCGAGCGCAGGCGGTCTTCAACCACCTCCATGCGCGCGGAGAGCCGGCGGGCGAGCGGGTCGTCGCTGGCTAGAACATCAGTGACGCTCACGCAAACGGTCCCATGATGAAGTCAAGGGCGAAGTGCGGCAGCACGCCGAGGCCGATCGTGGTGATCGCGGCGATGACAATCGCAACGATCGACATGCCCTCCGACTCGACAACCGCCACGGACTCGCCCTCCGGCTCGCGGAAGAACATGATCTGGACGAGGCGGAAGTAGAACACCGCCGTCGCGGCCGACGCCAGCACGGCGAGCACGACGAGCACCGTCATGCCACCCTGAACACCGGCGCGGAACACCTCGAACTTTCCGATGAAGCCACCCGTCAGCGGGATACCCGCGAACGACAGGAGGAAGATCGTCATCGCGCTCGCCAGCAGCGGGCTGCGCTTGCCCAGGCCGGCCCAGCTGGAGAGCTTTGTCGCCTCGCCGAGGATGTTGCCCTGCGGATCGCGCTCACGCACGAGGGTCACAATGCCGAAGGCTCCCACCGTCGCCACGGCGTAGGCCAGCAGGTAGAACATGATCGCGGGGACCGCCACCAGCGAGGCATCGGCGTTGGAGATGATGTTGATCGAGTTGACCGCGATCAGAATGAAGCCCGCGTGCGCGATTGAGGAGTACGCCAGCAGTCGCTTAACGTCCGTCTGTACCAGGCCCATGACCGTGCCGATCACGATGGTTGCGATGATAACGATCCACATGAAGATGTTGATCGACTCCCACACCGGGGTCACCATCAGGATGAACACCCGCATGAGGGCCACAAACGCGGCGGCCTTCGTGCCGGCAGCCATGAAGCCGGTGACCGGCGTCGGCGCGCCCTGGTAGACGTCCGGCGTCCAGGCGTGGAACGGAGCGGCGCCAACCTTGAACAGCAAGCCGATGACGACCATGACGACGCC
>JALEWQ010000014.1 GCA_022783305.1 Trueperella sp.
GAAGCCTCGCTGGACTCGTACGCGGCTACCGCGTCTTTCTTGAACTGCGCGGAATACGTTTTACGGGACATGGTAGAAGACTACCTTTCTCCGGCTGAACGCCGGGACTAGCCCATGTCCACCAACAGGGGGTCAGGTCCCATCTCCTTCCATATCTGCATCGACACGACACCGCCATTTACGGCATCGCCAACACCAACTATGGAAGAAAAATCAAAACAGTACCGGGTACACGGAACACCAGTACAAACTATGCGGACACGCGGTACCAACTACCCCGAAACGACAGGTCTCAAGCTGTTGTGGCTAGCCATGTGCGATATTGAGGATACCCGAGCCCGCCAGCGGGCCAAGGACAAAGGCAAAGCCGCCGCAGAGCGTAAAGGCGCGGGCCGACTGATCGAAGGGCAGGTGACAACGAACTGGAAACAGGCCCTGGCCCAACTAGCCGCGGCCTACCCCGACCGCATGAACCCCTACCTATAAAACAACCCCTTCATACACAACAAACTTGACAAGCTCTGTAGGTAACGTGCGGGCCACACGCGAGCCAGACACGTACCAGTGTGGCCCCGCTTCGAAACTCAATCGGGACAGGTTAGGCTACAACCATGACGACGTGGCAAAAGATGCTTCACCTTGGCGACCCCGCCTTTACCGCAACCGTCCTCGCCCGCGAGGCCCGCCGCCGCGGATATGACTGGAAGGTGATGCAGTGGGCGCGCACGCCCCTCCACACCAACCCGCTTGTGACCAAGGCGCATCGGGCCGCCCGCGGCCTGGCGTGGGAAGCCCACTTCGCGGCCAACCGTGCCCGATACCCGCTCATTCACCTGCACTCCGCCCTGGCTCTGCCGCACGTAAAGTGGGCATTGGGCAGCTATGCGCTCCACCTGCACGGCACCGACATCCGCACCCAGCAGTACAAGCCCGAATACCGCGCACGTATCCTCGACGCGCTCGATGGCGCGGCGGTGGTCTACTACTCCACGCCAGACATCCGCGAGCACACACTCCCGCTCCGCCCGGACGCGCGCCTCGCGCCGGTGCCCGTGGCCGGCTCGACCACTCCCCTAGGCGCACTCCCGAGCGAGCTCGCTGGGCGCGACTATGTGTTCTTCACTTCCCGCTGGGAGGAGGTCAAGGGCGGTGAGCACCAGATTGACACGCTCCGCGCCCTGCGCTCCCTGCTGCCGAAGTCGGTGGCGATCGTGGGGATGGATTGGGGTCCGAACGCCGAACGTGCCCGCGACGCCGGCGCGGTGCTCATCTCGAAACGTCCTTACCCCGACTACCTGGCGGTGATCGCCGGGGCCAAGGCGGCAATCGGCCAAAACAGCGGCGTGATGGGCGCATCCGAGCTCGACGCCCTCGACCTCAACACCCCTCTTGTCGCCCCGCTCAACCCGGCCTGGTACGACGGATCTTCCCCCTCTCTCGTCTCCCCTCCCGTACTCGGGGGCGATCTCGCCGTCGACGACGCCGAGGGGCTGGCGCTCCAAGTTCTCCGCGCCCTTGAGGCCCCGGCTCCGTCCACCCACGACTGGATCCAGTGCCATCACTCCCCCGCCGCGACGCTTGACGTGGTCCTCGCCGGCTATGCGGAGGCCTTCGGGAACCCGAAGAACCAGTAAGCTCTCGCCCGCCTCGTCTCCCCCGAGTTCGCCTAGTCTTTGCCCGTCAAGGTCCGGGCGACCGTCGCCGCACGGCTCGCCCATGTGTGTGCGGATCGGGCCCGGCTCGCGACGTCAGCGAATTGGAGCACGGTCGTCCCCGCACTCCAGCTACGCACGAGCTCGTCGATCGCCTCCGCAGTGTAGGAGATCGCCTCTCCGATCCCCGCTCGTTCCACCAGCTCGCCGGCATACGTGCCTCGCGTTGCCACGACGGCCTTGCCGTGTGCCTGGTACTCGTAGAACTTCATCGGCACCGCGAATTCCCAGTACTCGTCGGGTTGGACGACGATGACGCCGGCGTTGGCGTCGTCGTAGAGTGCCTCCAGACCCTCACCGGACTCGTGGCGGACGCTCACGTTGCCCGGCAGCGGTTCGTACTGTACGGCCACGGCCTGCCAGTTCGCCTCGGGTACGCAGATCGTGAGGGATGCCTGGCGGTGACGCGCCATTGCCTCAACTAGCAGGTGGAGCCGGTAGTGCGGCCCGAGTCCCCCCACATAGAGCAGCCGCAGCGGCTCAGGTTGCGCAGAATCGACCGGGTCTGAGGCGGGAGGGAGCTCACTGACCTGGCGCAACTGTGGCACGTAGCGCGCCATCGGCAGAGACGGAAGGAAAACGTGAGCCCGGGCAAGACGTAAGACCGCCAGATCGGCCAGGTAGGCAGCGGTGTAGATCGCACCTTTAAGACGGCCACGGCCGCCCGTCTTCTCCGGAAAGCGCCAGTAGATGTCTCGGTAGAACTGCCCGAAGGGGATCCCCGCTCGGCGCAAGAAGAGGAAGATCCTCGCCTCAAGGCCGGGGCTCATCCCCTCAGCGATCGGGGAGGCAAAGACGTTGGGTTGGGTGGAGTTCTCCGAATAGGCGAACGCTACCCGCGCACCGCCCTTGACCTGGCGGCGCAATTCGCCGAACGCCTGGGCACGGTCCTTCGGGGAGCCGGAGAGGTCAATGACCCGGTGCGTCGTGCGGAAGGCCTCGCGCATCTTGCGCGGGCGTACTCGGCTCGCGGAGTTGCCGTGGGCCGGAATCTCGAACGGTGCGTGGAAAACCATCGCCGGCCGGGTCCAGATCTGGGCGGCCTCCGCGGCCGCCGCCTCGAGCTCGGCGTCCGTGGGATCCGCAAGCGGGCGCACGTCGTCGGTACCAAGCAGCGCGTTCGCCGACTCGGGATCGGGGCCGAAGCGGAGGACAGCCTGGCGAACCGCCGTGCGAGCGGGCGAACCCTTGACGGCGAGGCTTGCCCAGCCCAGCGCGTCGCCCGGAAGGATAGCCACGAGGGGCAGACCCTGGGCGAGTGCGGCGGCGTGGGCACGGACCAGCGCATCCTCACTGCCCATCCCGATCACCGCTCCGGGGGCACCCTCGCGTGTCAGATCACGATCGACGATCATGCCTCTATCGCCTTTGAATCGAAGTCAGCCCCCGCGCGATCGGCCATGACGAGGTTGATCACCAGCAGGACCGCCATCATGAACCCCAGCACGGTGAGCGTGTCGATAAAGGCCAGCGGTGAGAACACGAGCCACGTCAGCGGCGCGGCGGCAAAGACCAACGCGAAAGCCAACATCCAGTGCTGCTTGGACGTGACGACGAAGACGGTGGAAATGGGGGAGGTCACCAACTGCAGCGCGAGCCACGGCGTGAGCGCACGGGCGATATCTCCCGCGAGATCCCACTGTTCACCGAAGATGAACGTGAATAGCCACGGCGAAAGGAGGTAGATCAGCCCGAACGGGATCGCGGAGAGCAGCAGCGCTTTTCGGATAGTGATGCGGATGAGGGGTCGCATGTGACCGGGTTTGATGTCGGCTAGCTCGCGGAAAAAGACCTGCTGGACAGCTCCATTGATGAGGCCGATCGGCGCCTCCAGCACGCGCCACGCCAAGTTGAACTGGCCCACGAGCCCGAGCGCAAAGGTACCGATAATCATCACGATGCCGTTCGTTCGCACCGCATCAACCAGCGCGTTGGGCAGATTGAGCAGCGGCATCTTCTTGTGCTTCGCCGCCACGTAACGCATCGTCGGCGCGTCCGGGCCAGGGGCCTCGCGGAACTCCTTGGCTTTCGAGTTCATCCAGAAGAAAGCAAAGAGATGGCCGGCCATCACGCCGAAGAGTAGGCCCAGCATCGAGCGCACTCCCACCAGCCCAAAGACAAGCTGCCCACCCGAGGAACCCACCGTCTGCTGGACGCGATTTCGGGCGATGACCTTATAGGAGCGCTTGCGGTTGTACCAGTACTGCAGCAGGGTCACCTGCGCCAAGAGGAAGACGGTTAGGCCCGCGAATGGCATCCAGCGGGCCAACTCCTCGTCCCCCCACACGTCAATGATGACGTCTTTCAAGACGAAGGCCAACACCGTGGTGAGGATCGAGACCGTAATGACTGAACGAGTGGCCAGGCGGCCGATCACCCGCGCCTCGTCGTCGGACTCGGGCAGCACGACCGTCATGTCATAGCGGAGCGCCGCGATCGCCGCGATCACCGAGGTGATCGCCCCGTAGATCGCCATCTGACCGAACACGTCTGGGGAAAAGAGGCGGGCCGTGAATATCGAGATGACCACCGCGACCGCCTGCGACACGGTGGTGCCCGTGACCAAAATGAGGATGTTCTTCAGCACGGGATGATCGGCTTTGCTCTTGATCCAGCTACGAATGCGACCCATTCACCCTCCCCGATTGCCAGTCGATTCTATGCCGCGCGCCCAGCCCCAACCACGTGGGAAGCTGTGCGTTTAGGCTCAGTGCGCGCGAGGGGGCCACCGAAAAACCGGCGGCCCCCTCGATGTCTAGAAGTGCTGAACCTCGCCGTCAGCCGCGGCCGAATCCAGGATCGCCTGCACCACCTCCATGGTGGTCAGCGCCTCCTTCATCGTCACGTGCTCCGAACCGGTGCCCAGAATCGCGTCCCGGAAGTGCTCGTGCTCCACGGCCAACGGCTCGCGCTTCTCGAACGCGTAGCGGATGACCTGACCCTCCGACACGCCACGGAAGGCGGAGATCTGATCCCAGCCCAGCGGCAGCGAGCCGTTCTCGTAGAACGTCAGGTCGCCCATGGTCGTGTCCGCCACGAGCGCGCCGTGCTCGCCCAGCACCACCGTCTGGCGCTCCTTGTAGGGGGTGAGCCAGTTGACCAGGTGGTTGACAAGAACGCCGTTCTCCAGCTTGCCCGACGCCGTGACCAGATCTTCGTAGTCGCGATCGGCGCGGTGCGCCGTCTGAGCCGAGATGGAGGCGTACTTCGCGCCGGCCACCCAGGCCGTGAGGTCGACGTCGTGAGTGGCCAGATCCTTGACCACGCCCACGTCCGCGATACGCGCCGGGAACGGCGACTGGCGGCGGGTGGTGATCTGGTAGACCTTGCCCAGCTGACCCTCGGCGATGCGGCGGCGCATCTCGAGCAGCGCCGGGTTGCAACGCTCCACGTAGCCCACCGCGCCCACGAGCCCCCTGGACTCGAAGGCCTCTACCATCGCCTTGCCCTCCTCGATCGTGGAGCCCAGCGGCTTTTCCACCATCGTGTGGACGCCGGCCTCCGCCAGCTTGAGGGCGACCTCCGCGTGCTGGCCGGTGGGGACGGCCACCATCGCGGCGTCGATACCGGCGTCAATCAGCGCGTCGACGTCGGGCAGGACCTCCAAGTCCCCGGCCACGCCGAACCTGTCGCCATACGGGTCGGCAACGGCCACGAGCTCGGCGCCCTCAAGCGCGCGGATGTTGCGCGCGTGGTGGCGGCCCATCGAGCCCAGGCCGATCAGTCCATAGCGAAGGGTCATTAGGCACCAGCCTTTGCCACTGCGTTAACGGCCTCGACGATGCGGTCGAGATCCTCCTGGCTGAGCGACGGGTGAACCGGCAGGGAGATGACCTCCTTGGCAGCCGCCTCCGTGTTCGGCAGCTCCAGGCCCGGGGCGAAGTGCGCGAGCGAGGGCAGGCGGTGGTTCGGAATCGGGTAGTACACGCCGCAGCCCACCTTGTACTCCTCGCGCAACGCGTTCGCGAAGCCGTCGCGATCCTCGGCAACGCGGATCGTGTACTGGTGGTAGACGTGGACGGCGCCCTCGGCCACCGGCGGCGTGACGACGCCCTCCAGGTTCTCGTTGAGGAACGCCGCGTTCTCCTGGCGGGTCTTCGTCCAGCCGGCGAGCTTGCGCAGTTGCACGCGGCCGATCGCGGCGTGGATGTTCGTCATGCGGTTGTTAAGGCCCACCAGCTCATTCTGGTACTGGACCTCCATGCCCTGATTGCGCAGCAGGCGTGCGCGGCGGGCAATCTCCGGATCCTTGGTGGAGATCATGCCGCCCTCACCGGAGGTCATGTTCTTCGTGGGGTAGAGCGAGAAGCCGGCGAAGGAACCGAAGGTGCCCACCATCTCCCCGTTCAGCGACGCGCCGTGAGCCTGAGCGGCGTCCTCGAAGATCTGCAGGCCGAACTCCTCGGCAATCTTGCGGATCTCCACCATGTTCGCCGGGTGGCCGTACAGGTGGACGGGCATGATGCCCTTGGTACGCTCGGTGATGGAGGCGCGGATCGAATCGGGATCGAGGCAGAAGTAGTCCGGCTCGATGTCCGCAAAGACAGGCGTGGCGCCGGTCAGCGCCACCGAGTTGCCGGTTGCTGCGAAGGTGAAGGACGGGACGATGACCTCGTCACCCTCGCCGATGCCGGAGGCCAGCAGGCCAATGTGAAGGGCCGAGGTGCCGGAATTGACCGCCACAACCTCAGCGCCCGGGGTGAGCTGCTCGGAAAACTCCTGCTCGAAGGACGCAACCTCCGCGCCTTGCGCCAGCATGCCGGAAGCGAGAACCGCATCAACCGCGGCGCGCTCCTCTTCGCCCACGATCGGCTTAGCGGCCGGGATCATCTGTCGTTCCATTTACTTAGCAACCTTTCGGATTGTGTTGTCACATTCTTCGTATGTATCTCCGGTGGCCGGGCACGTCCAGGTGCCGTCACCGTTGTCCTCCAACTTCACGCCCGCGTGGCCGACCCAGCCGATCTGCTTGGCCGGCACGCCCGCCACGATGGCGTGCGGCACGACGTCGCGGGTCACCACCGAGCCGGCCGCCACAAGCGACCACGCGCCGATCGTCACGGGAGCCACGCACACCGAGCGGGCGCCAACCGACGCGCCCGTCTCCAACGTCACACCCACCTGCTCCCAGTCGGAGGCCGACTTCAGCGTGCCATCCGGGTTGACCGCGCGCGGGTAGTGGTCGTTGGTCAGCACTACGGCCGGGCCGATAAAGACGCCGTCGGCGAGCTTGGCCGGCTCGTAAACGAGCGCGTAGTTTTGCACCTTGCAGTTGTTGCCCATCTCGACGCCTTCGCCGATGTACGCCCCGCGACCAATCACACAGTTCTCGCCGACCACGGCGTGCTCCCGAACCTGTGCGAGGTGCCAGACGCTGGATCCATCGCCAATCTTCGCCTCATCCGACACGTCAGCCGAATCGACGATCCGCGCTTTTGCCATCCGCTTCTCCTTGTATAGGCAGGCCTAAATCCGGTTCGAAGAACCTTATGCAATAATATAGCCCATGCAAGACGCCGGTTTTCAGGACCTAGCGCGGGTGAGTTGGCTCGTGGTCCCCCTGTACAATGAGGCGACCGTCATCTACGACGTCGTACGCCACGCACGCGAGACCTTCCCCAACATCGTCTGCGTCAACGACGGTTCAAAAGACGACTCGGCCGCGCTGGCGCGGGCCGCGGGCGCCGTCGTCGTCGATCACCCCATCAACCTCGGCCAGGGCGCCGCGCTACAAACCGGGATCACGTGGGTGCTTACCTACACCGACGCCAAGTACCTCGTCACCTTCGACGCCGACGGCCAGCACCGCACCTGCGACGCCATGCGAATGATCGAGCGCGCCGAACGCGAGGACCTCGCCTTCGTACTCGGCTCACGCTTTTTGACTGGCGAGCACCAGGCCGGCTGGCTAAAGAAGCTCATCCTCTCCACCGCGGCGAAGGTCACCCGAGCGCGCACCGGCATGAACCTGACCGACTCCCACAACGGCCTGCGCGTCCTGCGCCGCGACGCCGCCACCCGGCTCGACCTCACCATGCACCGCATGGCCCACGCCTCCCAGATCATCAACCAGCTCGCCTCCATGGGCCTGCCGTGGGCGGAAGAGCCTGTGACGATCGACTACACCGACTATTCTCGTTCTAAGGGCCAAAGCCTGCTCAACGGCGTCAACATCCTGACCGATATGATCTTTGCACCAAGAGAGAGTCGATAAACATGCTGATTCAGATCATTCTCCTCGCGGTTATCCTCGTGGCCGCCGCCTACCTCGTGCGCGGCACCCAAGACACGAAGAACGTGGCGCTACGCCGCCTGCTCCTGCTCGTGTTCGTCGCCCTCGCGGTTGCCACCATCCTCTTCCCGCAGATCACCACCAAGGTGGCACACTTCGTCGGCGTCGGGCGCGGGGTGGATCTGCTTCTCTACCTGACGATCATCGCCTTCCTGTCCTACTCGGTGGTCTCCTACCGGCGTATGGTCATCCTCGAAAACAGGCTAGTTGAGCTCGCCCGCGAACTCGCCGTCGCCCGCACCCACCCCGACACGCTTACCCGCGCGGGCGAATTCACGCCCACCACCAACCCCGCGGAGGCCATCCTCCACGGCGAAACCCTCAAGGAGGAGGAAGAAGAGTGAAGGTACTCGTCACCGGGGGCGCCGGCTTCATCGGCGCCAACTTCGTCAACTACACCGCATCCGAGATGCCCGACGCCGACGTCACGGTCATCGACAAGCTCACGTATGCCGGGAACAAGGATTCGATCGAGAAGCTCGGGGATGGGGTCAAGCTCGTCGAGGGCGACATCTCCGACCCCGACGTCATCGACCCGCTCGTGGCCGACGCCGACGTCGTGGTCCACTTCGCCGCCGAGTCGCACAACGACAACTCGCTGCGCAATCCCTGGCCCTTCATCCAGTCCAACATCATCGGCACCTACCAGATCCTCGAGGCCCTGCGCCGCCACGGCGGGCGCCTGCACCACGTCTCCACCGACGAGGTCTACGGAGACCTCGAGATCGGCGAGGATCGCAAGTTCAAGGCAGGCGATCCGTACATACCCTCCTCCCCCTACTCCGCCTCCAAGGCGTCCTCGGACCACCTGGTACGCGCGTGGGTGCGTTCCTTCGGGATCGAGGCCACCCTCTCGAACTGCTCGAACAACTACGGGCCCTACCAGCACATCGAGAAGTTCATCCCCCGCACGGTCACCAATTTGATTGACGGGGTCAAGCCGCGCGTGTACGGCACGGGCGAGCAGATCCGGGACTGGATCCACGTCCACGACCACAACACGGCCGTGTGGGACATCATCAACAAGGGCCGCATCGGGGAGACGTACCTGATCGGTGCGAATGGCGAAAAGACGAACCTGGAGGTCACGCAGCTGATCCTCGAGGAGTTCGGCTACGACCGCGACGACTTCGAGCACGTGGCCGACCGTCCCGGCCACGACCAGCGCTACGCGATCGACAACTCCCAACTGGTGGCCGAACTCGGCTGGCAGCCCACCTTCACCGACTTCCGCGACGGTCTGCGCGACACGATCTCCTGGTACAAGAACCACGAGGAGTGGTGGCGCCCCCAGAAGGCCGAGGTCGAGGCCAAGTACCGCAAGGCTGGCCAGTAGTGCACCCGGCCGCCGCGGCCGTCGTCGTCACCTACGGCCCGGATGCGCGCACCGGCGCCCTCATTGAGGCGTTGGGGCGCCAGTGCGCGGTGGTCGTGGTGGACAACGGCTCGGCGCCCGAAGCGCTGGAGCTGATCGACGACGCCGTGCGGGAGGCGGGAGCGCAGCTCATCGAGCTCGGCGCTAACACCGGGATCGCCCACGCCCAGAACGTGGGGATCCTACGCGCCCGCGAGCTCGGCGCGCGCTACGTGCTGCTCTCCGACCAGGATTCCCTTCCGAGTGCGCGCATGGTCGCCACGCTTGTCGAGCGGCTGGACGCGGGCGCCGGGGACGCGGCCGGCGCCGGCGGCGCGCCGATCGGTGCCGCCGGTCCGTACATCGCCGAGAACAAGCCCGGCGGGGACGAGCTCGTCTACGTCGACCGGCGCTGGGGGCCGCGGCGCGCGAGCGCCCGCGAGCTGGCCGAGCCCACCCTCGACGCCGCCTTCCTGCTGGCCTCCGGTTGCCTCATTCCGATGTCGGTGCTGGAGGAGGTGGGCCCGATGAACGAGGCCTACTTCATCGACCACGTGGATCTTGAGTGGTGTCTGCGCGCCCGCAAGCGCGGATACCGGATGGTGGTGGACACGGCCGCGCGGCTGGAGCACTGCCTCGGGGACGAGACGGTGCGCCTGCCCGGGCGCGCCCAGCCCGTCCACGTCCACGGACCCATCCGCTGCTACTACCTGGCTCGCAACACGATCTTCCTGCTCCGCTCGGGGCTGTTGCCCTGGCGTTGGCGGGTCGGCTACGTGGTATGGCTGGCCAAGTTCGCCGCCTTCCACTCCCTGCTCGCAGACCGCCGGGGCGAGCGCATCGTCCAGCTGGCCGCCGGCCTGCGCGACGGGTTGCTCGGCCGCGGCGGCCACCGCTAAGCCCGCTGTGCCCTCAGCTCCCGAGCCAGGCGCACGTTCAACCCCACTTTGATCGCCGCGCGGAGGGGGGCCTGCCAGGGCTCGGCGTAGACCTTGGACAGGTACCGGTATGCCGACTCGTGGTGCTCGCGCATCATCGGCTCGGGACGCTCACGCCAGGACTTTCCCTGGTCGTGGACCGCCACGGCGTCGTGGACAAAAACCCTCTCCCAGCCGGCGCGCGCGAGGTCCTCCCCCAGCATCGTGTCCTCGAAGAACATGAAGAAGTCCGAGTCGAACCCGCCCACGGCCTCGAAGGCCTCGCGGCGGATGAGCAGGCAGGCGCCGGAGAGCCAGTCCACGGGGTGGGTGGAGCCGGTGGCGCCGTTCGCGTGGTAGCGCGCGGTCCACGGGTTGCCCGGCCACACGCGCCCGAAGAGCGCGTGCCCGGTGCCGGCAACCAGCCGGGGGAACTGCCGAACCGACGGGTAGACCTCACCCTCGGGCGTCATGATCTTCGGGCCGAGGGCGCCCGCGCGCGGGTAGTTCGCCGCCACCGCGACCATGCGCTCCACGCTACCCGGCTCGAACCGGACATCGGGGTTGACGATGAGAAGCCACGGCCCCGCAAAGCCACGAGCGCCCAGGTTGTTGGCCTTGCCGTAGCCGAGGTTCGCCGCGGCGTCGATGACAGTGGCACGGGAGCGAGCCGCCTCCAGCGCTGGCGTGTATGAGCCGTTGTTCACCACCACGGTCTCAAAGGCCATCCCTCCCACGGCGGCGGGGAGCGAATCCAGCATGTCCGTCAGCTCGTCGTTAGGGTTGTACGCCACACACACCACGCGAATCTGGGGCGAACCCTGCTCGTTACCTGCCATGCCTCAACCTTAGTCAACGCCGAGGTCAGCGTTAAACTCGACGCACATCCTTCGGGCTGATGCCTCCCACGCACGCCGGCGGCTATGATCGACACATGGAATTCGCACCCGCCAAGCGCGGCCCATCACATCGCTCCCGGGCCGGGAGCGCCGTTCCCGTACTCCGTTGGGTGCTCCTCGTCCTCCTCGCACTCCTCCTGAGCGTCGGCACCGCGGTCGGCTACCTCTACCAGAACCTGCAGGGCAACATCAACGTGCACAACGTCGATCAGTTCTTCGATCCGGAGGAACGGCCCACCTCGCCGCCGCCTGCGGACGAGTCCGCGGGCAAGGCACTCAACATCCTCGTCCTCGGCTCGGACGTGCGCGCCGGAGATAGCGACGTTGACGGGGCGGGCGCCTCGGGCTACATCACGGGCATGCGCTCGGACACCGCGATGCTCATGCACATTTCGGCGGACCGCACGCGCGTCGACGTCGTCTCGATCCCGCGCGACACGCTGGTGACGATCCCCTCCTGCATCCTCGCGGACGGCTCGCGCACCTACGAGCAGCACGACGCGATGTTCAACTCGGCCTTCCAGACGGGCGGTCAGCAGGGCGACGTCGCCGGCGCGGCCGCCTGTTCGATCCGCACGGTCGAGGAAATGTCGGACATCTACATCGACGGCTTCGTGGCGGTCGACTTCGCTTCCTTCCAGGACATCGTCAACACCCTCGGAGGCGTGGACATCTGCCTGTCAGAGCCGGCGAACGACGAGGCGGCCGGCCTCCATCTCGAGGCGGGATGCCAGGTCCTTGACGGCCAGCAGGCCCTCGCTCTGGCCCGGGCGCGTAAGTCGCTAGGCGACGGCTCCGACATCAGCCGTATCGGGCGCCAGCAGCAGATGGTCGAGGCGATCATGTCCAAGGCGCTTTCCCTCAATATCGTCTCGAATCTGCCCACGCTGTACGGCGTGCTCAACGACGTCACCGAGAACATCGACGTCTCCCCCAGCCTCGGCTCCATCACCTACCTTGGCGGCCTCGCCTACTCCCTGCGCGGGCTGTCTTTGGACAACGTCCACTTCGTCACCATGCCGTTCATCCCGGAGGGCAACCGGGTTCGGCCGGCGCCTGCCGCCACAGACGTGTGGGAGGCCATCCGCAACGACCAGCCGCTGCCCGAGATCGCGGCAATGGGCAACACGGATAGCCCTATCATGAAGGGCACTGAGGAAGAGATTAACGCTTTCCAGCAGGCCATCGGCGGAGGCCTGCTGTTGGAGGACTGATGAGCCAGCCACCGTCTTTCGAGCCCCGCAATCGCCGCCAGCGCCCTTCCGTTGAGGGTGCCCGCCCGGTCGGCCAGAGCCGTGAGCAGGCGAGCCAGCCGCGTACCGGCCAGGGCCGTCCCCTCCGCACCGACGCCGGTAAGTCCGCTCCTAGCGCGGGCGCGCCCCGGCGGCCCGTTCGTCGTTCAGCGTTTGCGAACAAGGCCAGGCCGGCCTCGTTTGCACCATCCTCCGGACCCGCCTCCGCGTCCGGGTCGGCCTCCGCGTCCGCCCCCGCACCCGCGGCGGAATCGGCGCGCCCGACGCAGGGCCCGGTCACGCCTCCCCCGTCCTATCTCCCCCAGGGCCAGTTTTCTGAAGGCCGGTACCGCGCGGACCAGGGCCGCGTGCAGTCAGTGGATCACCCGAACGTCGTCCAGCCCGGGTTACCCGAGCGTCCGGCTCGCCCGCGCAAAAAGCGCTCGTGGGGAAAGAGGATCCTGGCGCTGATCTTGGCGGTGCTCATCGCGATCCTCGCATGGGTCTTCTACCTCTACGGCTACGGCAACGACAAGCTCACCCACGCCTCCGCGCTCTCCGGCGCGCCGGACACGCCGGGAACCACCTACCTCATCGTCGGCTCCGACGAGCGCGGTGAGGCGGTCAACGATCCCACGGAGGGCCATCGCGCCGACACGATCATGCTCCTGCACAAGCCCGAGTCGGGCCCTGCGGCGCTCGTGTCCATCCCGCGCGACACACTCGTCCACTATCCCGACTCCGACGCAAACGGCAAGCTCAACGGTGCATTTTCCTACGGCGGGGCGCAATACCTTGTCCAGACCGTCGAGGAGCTCACCGGCCTGACCATCGACCGTTACATTCAAATCGGCATGGACGGCGTCAAGGAGCTCACCGACGCGGTGGGCGGCGTAGAGCTTTGCCTCGACTACGACGTCTCCGACGAGTACTCCGGCCTCCAATGGACCGCCGGCTGCCACGTCGCGGACGGCACCACCGCCCTGTCTTTCTCCCGCATGCGCTACTCGGATCCGCTCGGCGACATCGGCCGCACCGAACGCCAGCGTCAGGTGGTGGCGAAGATCATCGACAAGGCGCTCTCTCCGGCCACCGTTCTCAACCCGTTTGCCCAGCGCCGCCTGGTCGGTTCCGTAGCCGAGACCCTCACGGTCGACGACGACGCCTCACTCATGGACGTCGGCTACGCCGGCCTCGCCCTCCGCGACACGATCGGCCCCGATGGGCTGAAGGGAGCGCCCCCAATCGCCTCGCTGAACTACCCCGGCCCGGGCGGATCCTCCACGGTTCTCCTGGCAGACGAGGCCGAACAGTTCTGGATCGACCTGCGCGACGGCACCCTCACCCCCGATTCCTTCGCGAGCTTCTAGATGCACGACCTTGTGGCCAAGCTCCTACGCGGTCAGACGTTGAGGCAGTGGCTGGTGGAGTTCATACAGTTTTGCACGGTCGGGCTGGGCTCGTACGTCGTGGACGTGGGCCTGTTTAACTTCCTCGCCTACTCCGGTGCGATCCACCTGCCGTGGGACGCGCCGATGGTGGCCAAGACCCTGTCCGTCTTCGTCTCGATCATCTTCTCGTGGGTGGTCAACAGGATGTGGACGTTCCACAACAAGTCTGATAAGAGCCGGGGGCGGGAGTTTGTTCTCTTCCTCGCGATCAACATCGGCGGCCTGCTCATCGCCCTCGGATGCCTCGGCTTCTCGCGATACATCCTCGGACTCGACTCTCAGCTCGCTGACAACATCTCGGCCAACATCGTCGGCCTCGTGCTCGGCACCGCGTTCCGCTACGTGTGCTACCGCTACCTCGTCTTTACCAAAGCACCGCAGTCCTAGTGGCCGGGCGCTCACGCCGAATTCTTAGCGCCGGCCGCGGCGCGCGCCCACCGTCATGATCGCCCCGTGGGGCAGCACCTTGTTCGGGTCCAGCGACTTCGGCAGGGCGGAGAGGGTCAGCGTGAACTCGGCCTTCTCTCGATTGGTCAGCTTCAGGCGCCCGCCGTCGATCTCGGCCAGCTCCTTCGCCACGGCCAAGCCGATGCCGGTCGATCCTCCCGTGGAAAAGCCCTTCTCGAAGATCTCCTCCGCGTCCTCGGCGGACACACCCGGCCCCTCGTCACGCACCTTGAAGATGACCGACTTGCCGGCCGCCGCGGCAGACACCGACGTCGTACCCGCGCCGTACTTCAGCGAGTTCTCCACAAGTGTGGCGAGGATCTGGGACAGCGATCCGGGGGTGGCCAGCACGGCACCGTCGAAGCCTTGGTCGAGCACGAGCTCGCGACCGGCGCGCTCGAACGGTTTCGTCCACTCGTCCCTGATCCGGGAAAACGCGCGCGAGACCGCGATCGCCTCCGTGGTGCCACCCGCCTCGGACTGGGAGGTGGCCATGAGCTCGCTCACGACGCCGGTGAGTCGGTCGATCTGTTCGAGGGACTTGTGAACCTCCTCGATGATCTCCTCATCGTCGGTGAGGTATTCGATCTCCTCGATCCGCATCGACAGTGCCGCGAGGGGCGTGCGGAGCTGGTGGGCGGCATCGGCGGCGAACTGGCGCTCCTTGGCGAGCCTGCCCGCCATGCGGTCGGCGCTTCGGGCAATCTCGTCGCTGATGAGGTCGATCTCCTCGATCCCCGACTGGCGTATCTGAGGGCGCACCCGCCCCGCGCCCAGCTGCTCGGCTGCCGCCGCCAGATAGATGAGCGGCGCCGATATCTTGCGCGACTGCTTCATCGCGAGAGTCACTCCGGCCATGAAGGCCACGAGGATGAGCCCGATCGCGGCGGCCACCATGAGCGAGATTGTCTGGATGATGTCCGATCGTGGCACCGACGCCGTCACGAGCACGCCCGCCGCGTTAACCACCGACTGTTCGAGGGAGTTCTCAGGCGCCTTGGTGTCCGACTCCACCCGGGTGCCGTCCGGATAGTTCACCACGATGTGTGCGTTATCGGGCGTCCCGTTCGTGGCGAGCCGGGTCAGCAGCGCCTCCGAAATATACAGGTCGTCCGCCGCCATGCGCTCCACCACCGTGGAGGCGGCCGTGGCACGGTCGGACAGCTCCGTGTGAACCTGCTGCCACACGAGCGAGATGGCGAATAGCATTCCCGGCAGGCCCAAGATGAGGACGGCGACCGCAACGGCCGCCGTCGTCATCGTAATCGCGCGCCGCCGCATGGGTCAGACCTCGAAGCGGAAGCCCATTCCACGGACGGTGGTGATGTAGTGGGGATCGTTGACGTCGTCGCCCAGCTTTCGGCGTAGCCACGAGATGTGCATGTCGAGCTTCTTCGTGGAGGAATCCGCCTCGGTCCCCCACACCTCCAGCATCAGCTTGTCGCGTTCGACGACGTTGCCCGCGTCGCGTAGCAACACGCGCAACAGTTCGAACTCCTTGCCCGTCAGCTGCAGCTCTCGCGAGCCGACGTAGGCACGGTGGGCGTCCACGTCCATCGAAACATCCTGGGCCTTGAGCGTATCCGAGCCATCCTCGCCCGTCACCGAGCGGCGCAGCAGCGCGCGCACGCGCGCCAGGAGCTCGGCCAGCCGGAAGGGCTTGGTCACATAGTCGTCCGCCCCGGCGTCGAGACCGACAACCATGTCCACCTCCTCCGAGCGGGCAGTCAGAATGAGGATCGGGAAGGTCTTAGACCGCGAACGCGCCGTGCGCGCCACGTCGAGGCCGTCCATGTCCGGCAGACCAAGATCGAGAACTACAAGGTCGATATGGCCGTCCATCTTTTCCAGGGCTCCCCGCCCCGTCTCCACCGCCTCGATGTCGTATCCCTCGCGTGAGAAGGCACGAACGAGAGGGGCCGAAATCGCTGCGTCATCTTCGACTAGCAAAATCTTTGTCAATTTTCCGTCCAATCGTGAAGTGAACCCCGTTGGGACTCAGCCTAGTAAAGAAACTTCCATGGCAAAAGTGGAACTATACAAGTTCTACTCCTGATCACGCATGACTGTGAGCCTGGCTGACTCGATAAAGCCAATTCCGCGTAGCTCGGATCCGATGTTCTCCTCCAGCAGATACTTCTTCGGATCCAGGGCGCGCAACGCCTCCGCCGTGTCCCGATCAACCAGGATCGCACCCTCCGGCGCGATCGCGCACAGCCGCGAGGCGAGGTTGACGCTCGGGCCGAAGACGTCACCGAAACGGGATACGACCCCGCCCCACACGAGCGAGGCCCGCACCTCCGGCATGTTTGGCGTGGCGTGGAGCGCGTCGCGAATGGAGGACACCACCTTGGCGCCCGTCTTGAGGTCGTCAGCGATGTAGAGCACGGCGTCGCCCACCATCTTCACCACGCGCGCCCCGAGCCCGGAGATGACGTCGCGACAGGTGAACTCGAAGGTCTGGATGAAGTCGACCAGCTGGTGCGGGGAGAGCTGGCCCGAGCGGTCGGTGAAGGCCACAAGGTCCACGAAACCGAGCGCGCGAGGAAGGAGGATGACGTCGTTGCCGGCACGCAGGTTTTCCAGCTCCACCTCGGTGCGGCGCAGGAAGGAGGCCAGGTGGCGCCGCCAAGCATATTTCATCTGGTAGATGAGAAACTCTTCGTAGTCGCCGATGTGGTCGAGCACCCAGTAGCGGGCGGAGAGTTCGTCGAGCCCGTGGCGCGCCTCGGCCTCCTCGACGAGGGCCTCGTATTGCCACAGGACGAGGCGGTCGGCCAGGTGGCTCTGCGCGCGCACGAGCGAATTTTGTGTGTCCTCATCCGTGCGGCCCATCTCCACCATGTCCTGGTGGGCACGCATGACGTCGACGTCGTACTCGGTGAAGAGCCGCACATCCGGATCCTGAATGTAGGGAAAGCCCATGGCACGCCAAAAGCGGCGCACGGAATCGGTGTCCATATTGGCCAATTCCGCCGCCTCGCGAAGCCGGTACTTTGCAGGCCCGTCCAACAGCCGGCGCACGTGCGCCTCGACCGTGGTTGGATTCTCGTCGGAGGACCCCGCATGTTCTGTGTTATGGGTCACATGCGCTAGCTTAGCAACTTTCATTCTCGTCCGCCAACAGCTTTCGCAACTTACTCAACTGGCACAATACTACCCGCATCGACGTGCCCTGTCTCACGCCAAGCGACTAAACTGGCCATTCCCAGTTGGAGATGCGGTTTGGGCTGGAATCCGGCGGCGTGCGACACTGGCCGACACAAAACCGGAATCTGCCGCCACCCAGGCCCATATAGCAACCGGCGGCCAGCATATTCAAGTGAACTGTCGGCAGGTGGCCCGCACCCGTCACCGGCAAAGCCCGGGCGCCTGCTTCCAGCCCCATTGCCCGACACACCCACGTCTCAAGCCCGGAACTACGCCCGAATTGAGAAGAGCCACTAGTGTGGAGTCATGACTGTCTCCCGACCTGTAACTGACATCGACAACCTGTCCAACCGCTACGTCTCCGATCTCCTCGATCGCACCCCCGAGCTGGTCACCGCGCTCGGCTTGGGGCGCGAGGACGACGGCGGATTCTCCGACTACTCCCCCGCGGGCTTGGCCGACCTCAACGACCTCAACGTCGCCACCCTACGCAAACTGAACGCGCTCGAGCCCGCCGACGACGTCGACCGCGTCACCAAGGCCGCCCTCGCCGCAAGCCTGGAATCAGAGATCGACTACTTCGAGCGCGGGGAGGTGGGCGAGATCAACGTCATCGCCTCGCCACTGCAGTCGATTCAGGAGATCTACGACAACATGGCCCAGGACAGCGCCGCGGACTGGCAGCTCATCACGCGCCGTTTGGGTAACACCGCATCCGCCCTGCGTGGCTGGCAAGAAACCTTGCTGCGCCGCGCCCAGTCCGGCCCGCCCACGGCCACCAAGCAGGTCGAGCTCGCCATCGCGCAGGCAGAGCACAAGGCCGGCTCCCGCTCTCCGCTGGCGGAGCTCGCCGCGCGCGGCGGCGCGGCGCACCCCGAACTTGCCGACTCACTGCGCCAGGCGGCCGACTCGGCACGACAGGCCTACGGCGAGCTCGCCGCCTTCCTGCGCGAGCAGATCCTGCCACACGGGGCCGCCAGCGAAGCCTTCGGCCGCGAGCGCTACGCCCCCCGCCTGCGCGAATCCACGGGCGCCACCCTCGACTTGGATGAGACCTACGAGTGGGGCCTGGAGGAGCTGGCCCGGATCGTGTCTGAGCAGGAGGAGATCGTCGCCGAGCTCTACGGCGCGGACGTGTCCATCCCCGAGGCGCTCGTCCGCCTCGACGCCGACCCGGCCTACCAGATTCACGGCACGGACGCGCTCAAGGCCTGGATGCAGGAGACCTCGGACCGTGCGCTTGACGACCTGCACGGCACACACTTCGACATCCCCACCCCGCTGCGCAAACTGGAGTGCATGATCGCACCCTCGGGCACCGGCGCCATTTACTACACGGGCCCCTCGGATGATTTCTCCCGCGGCGGGCGCATGTGGTGGTCCGTCCCGGAGGGGACGGACGTGTTCCACACATGGCAGGAGAAAACCACCGTCTACCACGAGGGTGTGCCCGGCCACCACCTGCAGGTGGGCATGGCAACCTACATGAAGGACTCGCTCAACGACTGGCGGCGCCACCTGTGCTGGAACTCCGGACATGGGGAAGGCTGGGCGCTCTACGCCGAGGGACTCATGGCTGAGCTCGGCTACCAGGACGAGCCCGCTTACCGCATGGGCGTGCTCGACTCCGAGCGCCTGCGCGCCACGCGCGTCGCCCTGGACATCGGATTCCACCTGGGCAAACCCTCCCCGAAGGGCTACGAGCACATCTCGCCGACCTGGACGCGAGAGGTGGCCTGGCAGTTCCTCCAGGACAACGTGGCCATGGACCGTTCCTTCCTCGCCTTCGAGCTCGATCGCTACCTCGGCTGGGCCGGGCAGGCGCCGTCGTACAAGATCGGGCACCGGATCTGGAAGCAGCTGCGCGCCGACGCGACAGCCCGGGCGGCCGCCCGCGGCGAAGCGTTTTCGGTGAAGGACTGGCACATGCGGGCGCTCTCCATCGGCTCGGTCGGCCTCGACATCCTGCGCGACGCCCTGGCGGAATGATGCAGACCCTACTCCTTGCCTCCGCGTCACCCGCCCGAAAGGCTACACTCATCGCCGCCCACATCCCGCCCCTCGTTGCGGTGGCGGATGTGGACGAGGACGCCCTGCTCGCCGCCGCGAAGGCGCGCGGGCCGGTCAGCGCGGCCGAGCAAGTCCAGCTGCTCGCCGTCGCCAAGGCCAAGAAAGTCGCCGCCGAGCTTGACGCGGGCACCCAGCCCACCGTCATCGTCGGATGCGACTCCATGCTCGAGATGGACGGGCAGGTGGTCGGCAAGCCGCACACCCCCGAGGTCGCTCGCGAGCGCCTGCGCGCCATGCGCGGCAACGCCGGCGACCTCCACACCGGCCACTGCGTGATCGACGTGGCGACCGGCAGGATGGCCGTGGCCACCTCCACCGCCACCGTCCACATCGCCCACCTCACCGACGCCGAGATCGAGGCCTACATCGGGACCGGGGAGCCGCTCGTGGTGGCGGGCTCCTTCACCATCGACGGCTACGGCGGGCCTTTCGTTGAGCGGATCGAGGGCGACCACCACGGCGTCGTCGGCATCTCCCTGCCGCTCCTGCGCGACTTGCTCGCCGAGCTCGGCCACGCGATCACGGACTTTTGGCAATGAGGAGAGCCGGGGACAGTTTCGTCGAGTGCCGCTGCGGGCAGCGGCACTGGGGGCTGTTCGGCGCGGCCGGCATCATGGCCTGGCGTCCCGGCGCACCGCGTAACGACGCCGGTCGCGCGGGTACGCCGAGCGGTCGCGAGGCGAGCGGCGAACCTGGCGCCGAGGGCGAACCTGGCACCGAGGGAGAACCTGGCACCGAGGGAGAAGTGCTCATGCAGTTGCGCGTGGACTGGTCCCACCACGGCGGCACGTGGGGCGTGCCGGGCGGCGCGATCGACGTGGGCGAGAGCCCGTGGGAGGGCGCGCTACGCGAGTTTTTCGAAGAGACCGGCATCCGCGAGCTCGAGCCGCCCAGCGGCCGCCACGTCCTCGCCCACCCCGACTGGAGCTACACCACGTTCGTGGCAAAGATCGCCGACCCGGGGGCCGACGTCGTTGCCAACCCCGAGTCGGCGGCGTTGCGGTGGGTGAAGGTCAGCCAGCTGGCCGACCTCAACCTCATCGCGCCCTTCCGGCAGGCGCTACCCGAGCTGCTGAGCTATCTTCCGGCGTAGCCGGACAGCGGGCTAGACGACGTAGTCCATGTTCTCGTCGAAGGCACGATCCTGCCTGGTACGCTCCGACATCTTCACCCAGTCCCGCTCGGTCTCGCCCACGTATACCTGGCGCGGGCGTCCGATCTTTTGGGTCGGATCGAGCACGAGTTCGCGGTACTGCGCGATCCATCCGGGTAGGCGGCCGAGGGCGAACAGCGGGGTGAACATCTTCGTGGGGAAGCCCATCGCCTTGTAGAGCAGGCCGGTGTAGAAGTCGACGTTCGGGTAGAGGTTGCGCTCGACGAAGTAGTCGTCCTCCAGCGCCGCCTGCTCGAGCTCCATCGCCATGTCGAACAGCTCCGTGTCGCCCTTGAGGCGGCCGAGGATGTCATCCGCCAGGCCCTTGACGATCTTCGCGCGCGGGTCGTAGCTCTTGTAGACGCGGTGGCCGAAGCCCATGAGCTTGACGTCGTTCGTCTTGTCCTTGACCTGCTGGACGAACTCCTTGATCGGGATGCCCGCCTCGCGGATATCGTCAAGCATGCGCAGCACCGCCTCGTTCGCACCGCCGTGGAGAGGACCGGATAGTGCGCCCACGCCCGCCGCGACCGAGGCGTAGATGGAGGCCCGCGAGGAACCAACCAGCCGCACGGTCGACGTCGAGCAGTTCTGCTCGTGGTCGGCGTGCAGGATGAAGAGCTTGTCTAGGGCGTTGACGATGGTCGGGTCGACGTCGTGGGTCTGGTAAGGCAGGCCGAACGTCATGCGCAGGAAGTCCTCCGTGTAGGACTTGGAGGCGTCGGGGTAGATGAGCGGCAGGCCGGTAGCGCGCTTCGAGATGAACGCGATCATGGTGGGCACCTTGGCCAGCAGGAGGACGGAGGCGAGGTCGCGCTGCTCGGGGTCGTTCGGGTCGAGCGTGCTCTCATAGTACGTTCCCAGGCCCGCGATGCCGGCCTGCAGGATCGACATGGGGTGTCCCGAGGACGGGAAGGCGGTGAAGAAGCTGCGGAAGTCCTCGTGGAGGAGGGTGTGCCTCTTGATGCGGCGCGTGAAGGACGCCAGCGAGGACGCGTCCGGCAGCTCGCCGTAGATGAGCAGGTAGGCGACCTCAAGGAAGGAGGCGCGCTCGGCCAACTGCTCGATTGGGTATCCGCGGTAGCGCAGGATGCCGTTGCCGCCGTCGATGTAGGTGATGGAGGATTCGCACGAGGCGGTGTTGGTGAAGCCTGGGTCCAGCGTCGTGGCCCCGGTTTGTCCGAGCATCTGGCCGATCTTGAAGCCGTCGTTGCCTTCGGTGGCGCTGACGCGCTCGAGTTCAACAGTGGTACCGTCGACCGTCAATTGCGCATTGTTAGACATCGGGTCTCCTTCGCGTTTCGTCCCGACGCCATTGCCGGGTAGGTACAAGTCACACTACCCGATCGAGAAGAAAAAGTGATCCCTTAAAGTCAAGATAATTTCGTCAGGATCGTTTGAGCAGGTCAGGAAGCCTTTCGAGACGCTTGGCCGCTTCGTTGATCGCGAAATCGGTGGCTGTGAGCGACATGCGCACCCACCCGTCCCCGGCCTCGCCGTAGAAGATCCCCGGGGCCACCACGATCCCCAGCTGCGCGCACGCGTCCACGATGTCCCACGACGTCGCCCCCTCCGCCGTGACCCACAGGTACAGGCCCGCCACCGACGCCGGGTCGCCCACCAACCCCGCCGAGTCCAGGGCACCGAGCAGGGTGTCACGACGCCGCCGGTAGACGTCGCGTTGGACGCTCACGTGCTCCGCGTCCCCGAGGGCGATAGCCATCGCGTGCTGGACGGGCGCGGGCATCATGAAGCCCAGGTGCTTGCGTAGCTCCGCGATCGGCAAGACGATCGCCGGGTCACCCGCCAGCCAGGAGGCGCGGTAGCCGGCCATGTTCGACTGCTTCGACAGGGAGTAGACCATGAGCAGGCCCGCCGGGTCGCCCCCGCACACGGCGTCGTCCAACAGGGAGGGCGCCTCGGCCACGTCCCAGCACAGTTCCGCGTAGCATTCGTCGCTGGCGACGACGGCGCCGCACCCCCGCGCCCACGCCACGATCGCGCGAAGCTGCGGGCGGGAGAGCACGTGGCCGTTAGGGTTGCCGGGCGAGTTGAGCCACAGCAGGTCGAGTGTCGGCCAGCTGGCTGGATCGGAGTCGGTGTCGATGAGGACGGGAGTGGCCCCCGCGAGCCGCGCCCCGACGTCGTAGGTGGGGTAGGCGACGTCCGGGAATCCCACGCGCGCACCCGCCCCGAGGCCCATGAGCGAGGGCAGCAGGCCCACCACCTCCTTCGAGCCAATCGTGGGCAGGATCGCCACGTCGGAGGTGATCCCGCGCCGCGCCATCCACGCCCCGATCGCGGCGCGCAGCTCGGTACTGCCGAGCACCGCGGGGTAGCCGTGGGCGTTCGTAGCCCCGGCGAGGGCATTCTGGATGATTGCGGGCGTGTCGTCGACCGGGGTGCCGATCGTCAGGTCGCAGACCGGCCCCGGATACTGCGCTGCCCGATTCCGCGCCGGGACAAGCGAGTCCCACGGGAAATCGGGCAGCGAATCAGCGTAGAATCCCACCGCTAATCGTTGATGCCCTGCGGAAGCTGGGCGATGAGCGGGTGGTCCTTCTTGATCGGCCCCATCTTGGAGGCCCCACCCGGCGAGCCGAGGTCGTCAAAGAACTCGACGTTCGCCTTGTAGTAATCGGCCCACTCCTGCGGGGTGTCGTCCTCGTAGTAGATCGCCTCCACCGGGCACACCGGCTCGCAGGCGCCGCAATCCACGCACTCATCCGGGTGAATGTAGAGCATGCGCTCGCCCTCATAGATGCAGTCCACCGGGCATTCATCGACGCAGGCGCGATCCTTCACGTCCACGCAGGGCAAAGCGATTATGTATGTCACGCTATCCTCTTTCCGTTGCTACTTACTGCTCTCATCCTAATACTAAACGCCGGCCTACCCGCACTTGACGGCGTGAACCGGCTGGTAGGTCCACGTGTACTGCGAATCCTCGTGGACCTCGCCGTTGAGCTTGACCACGCGGCCCACCGTGACCGAGAAACCTGGCCCGCCGGCGGGCGAGGGCTCACAGTCCGCGGCCGTGTTGATCTTCGTCTCGGGCTGGACGTAGTTGAACGGCTGGCCCTGCCACACCTCCACGTCCCAGTAGTGGGTGGACCACAGGCGGGTGTAGACCCGGCCGTCCGCCACCCACGTCTCCACCAGCGCGCCGTAGGGGGTGTTGTTTTCCCAGATCATCGAGATCTGCCCGCTCCACAGGGTGGATTCCATGCCCATCGGGTAGCGCGAGAAGTACTTCGAGTGCGGCTGGTGGGCGACGTCCACCATGCCGGCCCGGTAGCCGATGTTGAACGTGTTCGTGGACAGCTGAGACAGGCCGCCGCCCATCGCGGTGGAGTTGAAGCCGTTGGAGACGACGCCGGAAGAGACGAAGCCGTGCTCCGCATCGATCGGCCCGAGCGCCTCCTCGAGGTTGAACTGTTCGCCGGGCTTGACGAGGGTGTTGTTGACGTTGCGCGTGCCGACCACGAGGTTGGTGGTGCGCACCGAGTCGTTCGTTAGCGGGGTCGAGATCTCGGAGACGACCTCCTTGATCCCCAGGCCTTCCGCGTCCTCGGTGGTGAAGTCCGGCTCCTGGACCGTGACGTCGGCGACGAGCGTGCGGTCCGACTTCTTCGGTAGCTCCAGCAGGGCCGAGGCGATCTGCGCGGCGTCGATCGACTCCCCGGCCTCGGACGGGGTAATCTTCGGCGCGCCATCCACGATCGCGATCGTGGCGTCCTTCGGCTGGCTCAAAACCGCCCCCGCGCTTTCCTGAACCAGGGCGTTGAGCTTGTCTTCGTCGACGACGAGCGAGGGCGCGCCCTCCGCCGTCTTCACGCTGATCAGCTCGGCAGTCTGAGCCGGCTGCAGCTCGACGAGGGAATCCTTGACCGTAATCGAGATGGCGTCGCTGAGCAGCGGGTCCACCGAGGATGCGGCGAAGTCCTTCATGGTTTGCGTGGTGACGTCGGGATCCACAGTGGAGGTGGGAAGCTCGATCGGGGCGTCGCCGGCGAGCCAGCCGCCCAAGATCTTCTCCCCCGCCGAATCCGCGTCGAGGGCGAGGCCCTCCTGGCTGTCGGTCACCCGGGTGGCGGCGTCGGCGATAGTGAGCTCCGCATTGACCGGGTCCTTCTTGAACACCTCCGCCAGGCGCCCCACCTCGGAGGTCAGCGCGCCCTCGTCGGCCGTGAGGACGGCGTCGACGTTGGCGGCGCCGGAGATGTGGGCCCACAGCCGGCGCGGGTCGAGGGAGAAGCCGGTCAGCCCGTCGAAGGTCTTGTCGTAGTCAACCTCGAGGGAAATGTTGCCGGGGTTGACGGCGTCGGACTTCTCCTCCCCGACCACGACCACCTGCCGCGGCGTCGCCAGGGCCTCCTGTAGGCCCGCGGCGAGGGTCTCGCGCGCCTGGGCCTCATCCATTCCGCCCACCTGGACGCCGGAGATCGAGGTATTGGACGGGATCTTGTCCTGATAGGCGTAGGCCGCCCCTCCGTATGC
>JALEWQ010000015.1 GCA_022783305.1 Trueperella sp.
GCGGCGCGTGCCGTGTTGGCCATGTTCATCACGCATAGCATCGCCTGCTCGGCGTTGGCGCGGGTGAAGGAGAGCACCGCCTCGTTGCCTGACTCGCGCAGCGTGAAGTCGCCGTTGCCGAGCACCGGGTAGCGCCTGCGAACCTGCAAGGCCCCGCGCATCCAGTGCAACAACGACGCCGGCTGGGCCAGCTGCGCCTCGACGTTGATCGCCTGATAGTGGTAGACCAGCGACTGGATTGTCGGCAGGTAGAGCTTGCCGGGGTCAGCGGTGGAAAAACCGGCGTTGCGGTCCGGGGTCCACTGCATGGGCGTGCGCACGGAATCGCGGTCGGGCAACCAGATGTTGTCGCCCATCCCGATCTCGTCCCCGTAGTATAGGCACGGCGAACCCGGCAGCGAGAGCAGCAGCGCGTTGGCCAGTTCGATCTCGGCGCGCGAATTGCCGAGCAGGGGTGCCAGACGACGCCGGATGCCCACGTTCGCCCGCATCCGCGGATCTTCGGCATACCAGCCGTACATCTTGGCGCGCTCCTCGGTGGAGACCATCTCGAGGGTGAGCTCGTCGTGGTTGCGCAAGAACGTGCCCCACTGGGTGCCCGCCGGGATCGCGGGGCTAGACGCAAGGATGTCACGGATCGCGGTGGCGCGCTGGTCACGCAGGGCATAGAAGATGCGCGGCATGACGGGGAAGTGGAAGCACATGTGGCACTCGGGCGTAAGCTCATCTCCGAAGTAGGCCACCACATCCTCCGGCCACTGGTTGGCCTCGGCGAGCATGATCTTCCCCGGAAACTCCGCATCCAGCATTGCGCGAAGCTCGGCCAGGTAGGCGTGCGTGCGCGGCAGGTTCTCCCCGTTGGTGCCTTCCTCCTCGAAAAGGTAAGGAACGGCGTCGAGCCGGAACCCGTCGACCCCGAGCCGTGCCCAGAAGCGCACCACGTCCTTGATCGCCTCCCGCACCTCAGGATTGTCATAGTTCAAATCCGGCTGATGGGAGAAGAAGCGGTGCCAGAAGTACTGGCGGCGCACCGGGTCAAACGTCCAGTTGCTTGCCTCCGTGTCGATGAAAATGATGCGGGCGTCCGGGTAGCCCGTGTCGTCGTCGCGCCACACATAGAAGTCCCCGAAAGGGCCCTCCGGGTTCGAACGCGAGGACTGGAACCACGGATGCTGGTCCGAGGTGTGGTTGACCACCAGGTCCGTGATGATGCGGATTCCGCGCCGGTGGGCCTCCTCGATGAGCTCCCCGAACTCCTCGATCGTGCCATATTCGGGTGCGATCGCGGTGAAGTTTGAGACGTCGTAGCCGCCGTCGCGCATGGGGGAGGGGTAGAAGGGGGGAATCCACAGGCAGTCCACGCCCAGCCACTGCAGGTAGCCCAGGTGATCGATCAGCCCGCGCAGGTCCCCGGACCCCGTCCCCGTCGAATCCCCGAACGCCCGCAGCAAGACCTCGTAGAAGACCGCGGTCTTGAACCAGTCCGGATCCTCGGACAGTCCAGGGAAATGATCAGAGTCGAAGTTCGTTTGGGCCACTAAGCCGCCTTTCGGTTAGAGAACCTTGACAGAGAGGATGTGCGCGACCGCGCCGTGCGGATCCAAGCTCACGTAGGGGTGATCGTCCCACCGGAAGGTGGCGCCGGTCAGCTCGTCGTAAACCTCGATCGCGGGCGACCCGTCCCAGTGGGCAGAGGTGCCGAACGCGGACAGGTCCAGATCGATGGTAGCCGAGTGGGTCTCAAACGGGTTGAGGTTGAGCACCACGATCACCATGTCGACCGAGCCGTCCGGCGACTCCTCCGGGTGAGTGACCTTACTGAAGCACAAGATGTTGTCATTATTCGTGGGGTTGATCCGCACGTTGCGCAGCCGGCGCAGGGCGAGGTGACGGCGTCGGATGTCGTTGAGCTTCGTGAGCAGATCCGAAATGCCGAAGGCCTTAGCCGAGGCCCAGTTTCGGTTCTTAAACTCGTACTTTTCGTTGTCGATCTGCTCCTCCGCGCCGGGGCGGGCCACGTTTTCCGCCAGCTCGTAGCCGCTGTAGATGCCCCACGTGGGTGAGCCAGTGGCCGCGAGGATGGCGCGGATCTTGAAAGCAGGCACGCCGCCGCGCTGCATGTACGGGGTGAGGATGTCGTGGGTGGTGGGCCAGAACGCCGGGCGCACCCGCGAATCGGACTGCGCCGCCAGCTCCCACAGGTAGTCCTCGATCTCCTTCTTCTCGTTGCGCCAAGCGAAGTAGTTGTAGGACTGGTGGAAGCCAATCGCGCCCAGGGTCTGTAGCATCGGCGGCTTCGTGAAGGCTTCGGCCAAGAAGATGACCTCCGGGTGCTTCTCGCGGAATTCCTCCAGCAGGCGCTTCCAGAACGTGACGGGCTTCGTGTGCGGGTTGTCCACGCGGAAGATGGTGACGCCGTGGGAGACCCACAGCTCGAGGATCCGTGTGATCTCCTGGTAGATCCCCTCCGGGTCATTGTCGAAGTTGAGCGGGTAGATGTCCTGGTACTTCTTCGGCGGGTTCTCCGCGTAGGCGATCGTTCCATCCACCCGGGTGGTGAACCATTCCGGGTGGTCCTTCAGCCACGGGTGATCCGGGGAGCACTGCAGGGCAATATCGAGCGCGACCTCCATGCCCAGCTCCTTGGCCCGCGCCACGAAGGCGTCAAAGTCCTCGAAGGTGCCCAGCTCGGGGTTGATAGCGTCGTGGCCGCCGTCGGCCGACCCAATCGCGTAGGGCGATCCCGGATCCTCCGGCGTGGAGTCAAGCGTATTGTTGCGTCCCTTCTTGTTCGTCTGGCCAATCGGGTGGATCGGGGTGAGGTAGATGACGTCGAAGCCCATCTCGGCGATCCGATCCAGGCCTTCGGTGGCGGTCTTTAGCGTTCCCGAGACCCACTTCTGTGCCGCCTCGTCGTAGTAGCAGCCCACCGAACGCGGGAAGATCTCGTACCACGAGCCCACGAGCGCGCGCTCGCGATCCACGTTCACCTTCAGTCGCGCCGACTCCGTGACCAGGTCGCGTAGCGGGTAGGCGGTGAGTGCCCGGTGCACGTCCTCCGACGTCGCCGCGGCGAAGCGCAGGTTGATCGGCACGCGATCGCGCTTCATGACCTCGATCGCGTCGCGGAGGATCTTTCGTTCCTCGCTGCGCGCGGGCATCTTCTCCATCGCGCGGGTCAGCACGCGCTCACCCTCAAGGAAGACCAGCTCGGTGTCTTGGCCCGCGTTGAGTTTGATGTTGGCGTCGTGGTACCACGTGGCAGCCGGATCCGACCAGGCCCGCACGAAGAATTCCCACGTTCCGGGGCGGGTGGGGGTGAGCCAACCCTTGTAGATGTTCAGGCCTGGGTGGGAGTCGTACATGATCGATTCCTGCACCTCGTGCCCCTCCGGGTCCACGAGCACCGCGGAGGCGCCGAACTGGTCGTGGCCCTCGCGGAACACGGTGGCCGTGACGGGGAAGGCCTCGCCCACGGTGCCCTTCGCCGGCCAGGCGCCGTTCTGTAGGCTCGGCTGGACGTCGACGATCGGAATGCGCCCCAGCGTCGGCACCGGCGTGGATGCGGCCTTGGCGCTGGCACGACGCGCGGTGGTGCGCGTCTTCCTCGCGGCGGGCTTCTTCGCCGGGGCCTTCGCGGTGGCCTTGGTAGCAGGCGCCGCGGCATCGGCGGCGGAAGCCTTAGCCGTGGCCGAGCTCTTCTTGGCGGGAGCCTTCTTGGCAGGAGCTTTAGCGACGGTGGTCTTCTTGGCAGGGGCCTTGGCCGCGGTGGCCTTGGTCGCCGTTGCCTTGGCGGCGGGCTTGCCGGAGGCAGGAGCAGGAACAGCGGGCTGGGAAAAATCGTTGCTAGTCACGCCTTCATCCTATGCTAAAGGTCGCAATTTTACTGCCGTTATTAGCCGGTATCGAAATGCTAGATGTGCGTGCGCATCACGGTGACCGGGTCACGGTAGGCGGCCACGACGCCGGGCGTGAAGGCGGCTAGCACCGCCGCGGCAACGGTGAGGATGAAGGTGGCCAGGGCAAACGTCCAGGGCACAGCCACGTCGCGGGTTGCCAGGACAATGTGGGCGCCGAGCACACCGATCGCCGCACCGAGCAGGGCAGAATAGGCCACCCGCAACTGGATGAAGGCCACGAGCTGGGATCGGGTGATGCCGAGCGTCCGGCGTCGTCCCAGGTCTCGGGCGTGAAGGAGGACGTCGGCGAAGACCACGCCGAAGACGATAAGCAAGCCGGCACCCATTGTCCGCGCGACGTTCGCGGCTCCCGAGCTACGCAGGATCCCCATGAGCTTGAGCGATTCGGCCGCGGAGGCGGCCGCGGAGACCTTGGCGATTTCGATCCCAGGGTAGTCACCCACGACGTCGGAGACGTTCCGCTCCATGCCCGCCAGCGTCTCGAGGTTACGCGCGACCACGTGCAGGCGGGCGTAGGCGTCGGCCCTGTCGGTGGAGATGGCATAGGAGTTGAGGTCGGTGAACGGCGGACGGGCCCTGAACGTGCCGACCACGGCCCACTGCTGGCCGGCGGGGGATTCCACGTATCCGACCCCGTCGACGAGCCGCAGCGCCTCGAGCGCGCCGGGGCCGATGATGACTTCGTTGGGACCGGGCATTCTGCCCGTGGTCAGGGCGAGCGCGCCCTCGACGTCGCCCGAGATATGGGTCAACGGCACGGGCGTCGAATCCTGGCCGAGGTTGCCAGCCACGACGTCCTGCGGGGTGGTCATGGCGAGCGCGCGCTCAACGGAGGACAGCGAGCGCACCGTTTCCACGACTGTCGTGCCCAGCACCTGCTGCTCACCGTCAGTGAGCTTGAACGTGCGGGCCTCGGGTGCGGTCAGCGAGTTGCTAATGGAATCGTAGGTGGCGGCGCTTGAACCCGCGCTTGCCATCGTGATGGCACCCATGCCGGCCGTCAGGAGCGCGATGAGGAGGGCCGCCACGGGGGAGGACCGGAAGGCGCGCCAGGATTCGGCGAGGAGCTCGACGATGTTCATAGGGCAAGCACCCTGTCGGCACGTTCCAGGACGACCGGATCGTGCGTGGCGATGACGACGGCTCGCCCCGAGGCGGCCATGTCGCCGAGAGCGTCGAGGACAATGGCGGAGTTCGCGGGGTCGAGGTTCCCGGTCGGCTCGTCGGCAAGGACGACGGCCGGGTCGTTGACGAGCGCTCGGCACAGCGCGACTCTTTGTGCCTGGCCGCCAGAGATCTGCGCCGGGCGATGCGTGGCCCAATCCGCCAGGCCTAGCTCCGCAAGGAGGAGCCGGGCGCGCTCCATGAGGTCGGCGCGGCGAGAGCCGGCGTAGAGCCCGGGTTCGATCACCGAGTCGATCATCGGGCGGGCCGGGTCGAGCTCGGAATCTTGAAAGACGAAGCCGAACTCGCGCGCCCGCACCGAGGAGAGCTCGTGATCCTTGAGGGTGGTCAGATCCCTCCCGCGGAGTCGAATCGTGCCGGATGTGGGGCGAAGCAGCATGCCCAAAATGTAGAGAAGTGTCGATTTTCCGCGGCCGGACGGCCCGGTCACGGCCGTCACGCCGGCATCGAAATCGTGGCTAAGACCGTTGAAGAGCTCTGGAAGGGAGGTTCTGTAGCGGAAGGTGAGGTCCGTGACGGTCAGGATTCCGGTCACGACTCCTCCCGAGGCTCTGCCAGGAGGACAGTGTCTCCTTCTTGGATTCCCTCGACGACGACGATGCCTCCCGAGACGCCCACCACGGTGACGTTCACGCTTTCCTCGTTCTCGTCCGCCAGGCGTGTCACGCTCGTCGTGCCGTCGGCATGGGTGCTGATCGCCGCCACGGGGATGGTCACGCCCGTGGCCGGGGGAACGAGGATGACGTCGGTGAGCAACGAGGCCGTGGCGGTGGGCGGGAGGGCGTCGCATTCACCGCCGCAGATGGGTCCGCCGTCGGCGGCGAGCAACTCCAGTGAGACGCCCTCGTCGACGGTGCTGGATTGACCGATGACGCCGTCCCACGCCAGCTCCCCCTGGTGGATTTGTACCGGTGTGCCGGGCGGAATCATGCCCGCCTGGGTTGGGGTGACGACCATGGCGAAGGTCGGATCGCGGTCCAGGACGGAGACGGCCTGTTCCCCGCCTGAGAGCCGGGCGCCCGGGTAGAGGACTGAACTGTCGATCATGATTGGGGTCGCCTCGGAGGGGATGGCGACGAGCTGGCCGACGGGCACGACGTCGTCGAAGCCGGCGCCGTGCCCGGCGAGTAGCGCCTTCATCGCCGCACGAGTCGCCTCAGTGAACTTCTGTCCCGGTTCGGCGAGGTGTCCGGTGTCGACCAGCATCTGGTTCAGCTGGGCGACGTCCTCGCCCGCGTCGCCGGGTGCGAGGTCGCGCCAAAATGGCGTGTCTCCGACGACGGCGAAGACGGGCCGTGCGCCGACCTGGTACAGCATGTCGCCCTGAGAGACGGTGGAAGCGTCGGTGACTTTGAGGACGTAGCCGTCCAACGCGTTGACCGTCAAGGGCAGGGCCCGCCTGCTCACGCTCGTTGTGAGGACGATCTTGTGCTCGATCGTGCCGGAGGTGGCCTTCACCGTGGTGGGCGCGGCGGCGTCCTCCGTGGGCGCCACGGTCGGGGAGCCGACCGTGTACCCCGCCCAGAAGACGCCAGCGAGCACAACGAGGGCGAGGAGGATGGTTGCGATGCCGCGGATGCCCTTTACACTGTGTGCCATTCGTGTACCCTGTTCTGGATCGAGCGGAAGGTCTGAGCTTGCGGTCTTGGTTCGCTACTCAGAATCAACTAATTGATAATCTTAGGCGCACACGCGGCATAAGTGCCTTTCCAGAGTAGCCATGGCGAACTCGCAGACCATGTCTTGGTTCCGCCGGATGCGGAATAGCCCCACCCCACATACTCGCCGTACTTTCTGTAAACCTCAGAATTAGCGAGCGTAAGCACCATAGTAGCGAAACGCTGTTGCTCTCCTCTCACTGCATTTCGTGCAATGCTTGCACAGGAGTGAGTCCCGGATTTGGTGCCAGCTGAAGCTGGTATGGTGGCGCCAAATACTAGCGCCACTGACATCATAGTGGCCGTGATAGCCTTCGCGATCTTCTTCATTGGAGTATCCCTCCTATCGTCGTTGATATGGGTACATTTAGGATAAATGTCCGACACTCTTCCGTCAAGGATGTTTAGTAGTACCCTGGTATGACGGCGCAATATAGTGTGATCTGCCATAGTTGATAGAAGATTACTATTCGGGGTGGTGTCTATGCGTAAGCTGTTCTGTGTTTTTCTCGCGGCTCTTTTGCTCGCGGGTTGTACTGAGGGCAACGCCGGCGGGGGCCAAGGGGCGATCGAAACTGACGGAGCTGGCGAGTCGGCCGCCGTGTGGGACCCGCATGAGTGGGAACCGACCGTGACCATCACGCGTCCCTCGTTGACCGAGGATGAGAAGGAGCAGATCCGCAAAGAGGTGGCACGACAACTCGTCTCAGATCCTGAGCTCCAAGAGTCACTACCGGACGTTCCGGTAGTCGCCTATTACGATTCTTTCCGTGAGCAAGAGAAGAAGCAGGCCGAATGCATGACCGAGGCCGGCTTTAAAGCCAAAGCGCTTCAAACAGGCGGCCTGTCGTTCGGGCAGTATCCCGAGTCGCAACAGCGTGCATTCCAACTGGCGGGATACACGTGCCAAATGCAGTTTCCCTTTGACCCGGCCCTCGCCCGGGATTGGGCACCGGAGCAGATCGGCCTCGTCTACGACTACTGGAATGAGTACATGATTCCGTGCCTGAAGGCTCACGGCTATACGACGGATGTCTCGAAGCGTCCCTCGCGCGAATCCTTCGTGCAGAACTTCTTCGCTGAGGACGGCGCGGGGCGAGAGTGGTTCCCGATCGACCTTCAGCCCTACCTCGAAAATGAGGGTGGACACGAGGACGTCCTCGAGGCCTGCCCGGCGCTTCCCCCGAGCGATACGCTCTACGGGGTCCCGCTGAAGTAGCGGCAAAGGTCAGGAAGCCACGCCGACGGTTTAAAAGGCACTGGACGGTTGTGGGGCGATCTCCTCATTCACGGAGATCGCCCCACAATCGTCCAGTGGATTCCACCCGGACCAGATTCGCTCTTACGCGTCAGATCTTCTGCGGCTCGATCTTCCACACCTCACGCGCATAATCCCGGATCGTGCGGTCGGAGGAGAAGCGGCCCGATTCGATGATGTTCTTCAGACACATCGCGGCCCAGTGGCGACGATCGGCGAAGTAGTCAGCTGCCGCCCGATCGCGCGTCTCACGGTAGGAAGCGAAGTCACCGAGCACGTAATACTCGTCAGCGCCTCCCCAGCCGTCAAGCAACGAATTGTGCAGGTCGTGGAAAAGCCCCGTCCCGCCGTCGTCCAACGTGCCGTCAACAAGCGCATCCATGACGCGCGCCAAGCCGGGGACCTCGGCCGCCGTACGGCGCGGATCGTAGGTCTTGCGAAGCTCGGGCAGCTCGTCCTCGGTGGCGCCAAAAATGTAGGCGTTCTCGTTACCAACCGCGTCCACGATCTCCACGTTCGCGCCATCCATCGTGCCCAAAGTCAGCGCGCCGTTCATCATGAACTTCATGTTGCCCGTGCCCGAAGCCTCCTTACCGGCAGTGGAAATCTGCTCGGAAACGTCCGTGGCAGGAATGATGTGCTCGGCGGGAGACACGTTGTAGTTCTCCACGAAGACAACCTTGAGACGGCCCGCCACATCGGCGTCGTTGTTGACGAGCTCACCAATGGTGTTGATCAGCTTGATAATCGCCTTCGCACGCACGTAACCGGGGGCGGCCTTCGCGCCGAAGATGAACACGCGCGCAGGCACCTCCATCGACGGGTCATCCTTGATCTGGAAATACAGGTCGAGGATGTAGAAGGCGTTGAGCAACTGGCGCTTGTACTCGTGCAAACGCTTGATCTGGGTGTCGAAGATGGCCTCCGGATCCACCTCGACGCCCTGGCGATGCTTGATCCAGTCGGCGAAGTCCACCTTGTTCGCGTGCTTGATCTGATTGAGCCGGTCGAGCACGTCGGCGTCGTTGAGATAGCCCTCCAGGTTCTTCAGAAGGTCCAGGTCGCGCACCCATTCGTCATTGCCGAGCAACTCGGTCAGCAGGGCCGACAGGCGCGGGTTGCACTGATCAAGCCAACGGCGCGGCGTGACGCCGTTCGTCTTGTTGTTGAACTTCTCCGGCCACACCTCGTACCAATCCTTGAGCGTCTCCGCCTTGATGATCTCCGTGTGAAGAGCGGCAACGCCATTGATCGAGAACGCCGCATAGCAGGCGATCCACGCCATCCGGATGCGGTTACCGCTCACCGGTGCCATGTAGTCAATCTTGCCCTGGTCGTAGCCAGCCTCCGCCATCTCCTCACGGAAGCGGCGGTCGATCTCGAAGATGATCTCCCGGATGCGCGGGAAGAGGCGGTCGAAGATGGCGACCTCCCAGGTCTCCAGCGCCTCGGCGAGCACCGTGTGGTTCGTGTAGGCAAACGTGCCGCGCACGATCTCCCACGCCTCGTCCCAGCCGAAATCGTGCTCATCCATGAGGATGCGCATGAGCTCCGGGATGGCGAGCACCGGGTGGGTGTCGTTGAGCTGGATCGAGTTGAACGCCGCGAAGTCCTTGAGCGAACCGCGCTGGGCGATCTCATTGTCCACGATCTGCTGAAGGGAAGCCGAGCAGAAGAAATACTGCTGGCGCACGCGAAGCACCTTGCCCTCGAAAGAGGAATCGTTGGGGTAGAGCACCCGAGAGATGTCGTTGACCCGTTCGCGCTCCACGATTGCTCCCGTGAAATCCTGGGAGTTAAAGGCGCTGTAGTCAAACTCGGCCATAGGCTCGGCCTTCCACAGGCGCAACGTGCCCACGTTGTCAGTACCGTAGCCGGTGATCGGCATGTCGTAGGGGATCGCGCGGACCTTAAGATCGGCGTAGTTGACGAACTTGACCTTCTCCTCGCGGCGAATGACGAACGGGTAACCCTCTTCCATCCACGGATCGGGCTCCTCACCCTGGGCGCCATTATCGAAGAACTGCTTGAATAGGCCATAGCGGTACAGGATGCCGTAGCCGCGCACGGGCAAGTTCTGGGTGGCCGAGGAGTCAAGGAAGCACGCGGCAAGGCGGCCAAGGCCACCGTTGCCGAGCGCGGCGTCGTGCTCTTCGTCCAAGATGTCGCTCAGATTCTGGCCGAACCCGCTCAGCGCTTCGCGGGCCTCCTCGACCAGCCCGAGGTTGCCCAGATTGTTCAGCAACGCCCGGCCCATGAGGAACTCGGCCGAGAAATAGTGCTGCATTCGCGCGGTGTTGTAGCGCTCTTCGGTCTTTTGCCAGTTGTCGGCCAGATAATCGACGACGGCCGCCGCAGTGCCTTGCCAGTATTCCTGCGGCGTCGCGGAGAAGACGTTCTTGCCAGAAACGGAACGAACCTGGCCCGCGATAGCGGCGGTCAATTGTGCGTGAGTCATGAAACCCCTTCAGTTAAGCATGGACGTCCACGGTATCTAACCCAAGGATACCCGCGGCAAAATTGTGGCCAAATCGGGTCAGGCCGGTTGCAAGAAAATCAGTAGCTCATGCCGAGGGCGGCGTGGACGTCGTCCAGCGTTTGCACAGCCTGCTCGCGTGCTCGCTCCACCCCGCGCTGGAGGACGGCGGAGAGGTAGGCCGGGTCGGCTGCAAGCTCCGCGCGGCGCGCGCGCAACGGCGCGAGGTGCTCGTTGAGCGCCTCGGTCACCACCTTCTTCAGCGTCCCGCCGCCGCCGTTGCCGATCTCCTCGGCGATCTCGCGCGGGTCTCGCCCGGTGGCCAGGCCCGCGAGCAACAGCAGGTTGGATACCTCGGGGCGATTCTCCGGATCGTAGGTGATGAAACGCTCCGAGTCGGTGACGGCCTTCTTAATCAGCTTGGCCGTCTCGTCCGCGCTCATGCCCAACTCGATCGTGTTGTGGCGCGACTTGCTCATCTTCGTCCCGTCCAGGCCGAGCACCGACTCCGCCTCGGAGAGCAGGCCCTGAGGCCGGGGGAAGACCCGGTCTTCACCCTTGTGCCCGTAGCGAGCCTCAAAGCGGTCGGCGATCACGCGTGCCTGCTCAAGGTGGGGGAGCTGGTCCTTGCCCACCGGGACAAGGTTTGCCTTGCAAAAGAGGATGTCGGCCGCCTGGTGGACCGGGTAGGTCAGCAGCAAGCCCGACATGGGCCGCCCGCCCGTGGCATCCAGCTCGGCCTTAACCGTGGGGTTTCGCCGTAGTTCGGCGTCGGTGACGAGGGAGAGGAAAGGAAGGAGAAGCTCGTTGAGCTCGGGAACCTGGGAGTGGGCGAAGATCGTCGTCTCCTGCGGGTCCATGCCGATCGCGAGGTAGTCGGTGAGCAGGGAGTAAACCGAGTCGCGGATCGAGCCCGTCTCATCGCGATCCGTGATGACCTGATAGTCCGCGATCAACAGCCAGGTCTCGACCCCGCGACGCTGAATGTCCACCCAGTTGCGAAGCGCCCCAAAATAGTGGCCGATGTGGAGGTTTCCGGTCGGCCGGGCACCGGTGAGCACGCGGAACTGCGAAGGATCCTCGGCAATGGCCCGATCGATCTTCGCGCTCACCGAGCGCGCGTGGTCGAGGGAGGCATCGGACATGTCAAAGTTTGCACCATGAGTCATGCCACCATGATAGGTGGCCGCCCGCGCGTTTCGAAACTCCGCGCTAGAGGGGGTTAGCGAAAAACAGGGTCAGGGACAGCGGCGGGACGCGCGTGAGGGCGCGAGGCGCGTAGGTCGTCGTCGTGCGCCGGGGCTTCTCCCAGGTCGAGCACCACTCGAGACGGAACGGAGTGCCGCGCCCCTGCGGTAGCTGCACCACGCGCGAATCGACGTTCCCGTTCGCGACGAGGAGCGCGTCGGCGTCCTGCCCGAAGCCCGACCGCAGCGCCTGCAGCAGGCGGACGTGCGGGTCGAACCACTTGTAGTCGGGCATGATCTGACCCGTGTAGTCGAGCCACGTGATGTCCGGGATCGCGTCCGAATCGGCGGTGTTGCCGGAGTAGAAACTGGTGGGGCGGAAGGTGCGGTGCTCGCGGCGCAGGCGCACAAGGTAGGAGACGGTCTCGTACATGTTGCGCTGGTCCTCGGTGAGCGCCCAGTCGATCCACGAGGCCTCGCCATTGAGGCTGTAGGCGTTGTTGTTGCCACCCTGCGTCTTCATCAGCTCGTCGCCCGCCGCAATCATGGGGGTGCCCACGGAGAATAGGAGGGAGGCAAAGAGGTTACGCATCGTGCGCCGGCGCGCGGCGAGGATCTTCGGGTTAGCGGTCTCGCCCTCGGCGCCGTGGTTCCACGAGCGGTTGTTGTCCGTGCCGTCGCGGTTGTCCTCCCCGTTGGCCTCGTTGTGCTTGTGGTTGTAACTGACCAGGTCGTACATGGAAAAGCCGTCGTGGGCGGTGATGAAGTTGACCGAGGCGTACACCCCGCGCCCGCCCGGCATGCGCCCGTGGCCGAACAGATCCGCCGATCCGGCGATCCGGGTGGCGAGGTCGCGCTGGTCGCCGCCTTGCCCGCCGTGGATGATCGCCGCCGGCTCCGTCACCCAAAACGAGCGCAGAGTGTCACGGAAGCGGTCGTTCCAATCCGCGGTGGGGGCGGGGAACTGGCCGGTGCGCCAGCCGCCGTGCCCCAGGTCCCAGGGTTCGTTGGTGAGCTTGACCTGGGACAGGATCGGGTCTGTCGCCATCGCCACGTAAAGGGGATGCATGTGGTTGAAAGTGTCCCCCTCGCGCCCGAGCGTGACGGCAAGGTCGAAGCGGAAACCGTCCACCCCGACGTGCTCCGCCCAGTAGCGCAGCGAGTCCAGGGTCAGTTGAATGACGGGCATGCGGCGGAAGTCGAGGGAGTTGCCGCACCCGGTGGTGTCGATGAGCTGGCCGGGACGCTGGGGATCGTGGCGGTAGTACATCGAATTGTCCAGCCCGCGCCAGGACACGGTGGGGCCGTCAGGGCCCGCCTCGCACGTATGGTTGTAGACGACGTCGAGGATGACCTCGAGCCCGGCGTCGTGCAGCAGCTTGACCATGCCCTTGACCTCGTCGAGCACCGCCTGCGGGCCGGCGGCCCGCGATGAGGCCATCGCGTAGGACGGCTCGGGGGTGAAGAAGTTGAGGGTGTTGTATCCCCAGTAGTTCTCCTTGCCCTGGGCGGTGAGGAAAGGCTCGCTCATCTTCGCGTGAATGGGCAGGAATTCGATCGCGGTGACACCCAAGGTCTTCAGATGGTTGATCGTGACGGGGTGAGCCGCGCCGGCATAGGTGCCGCGCAGCTCCTCGGGGATGCCGGGCAGCGTCTTCGTCAGCCCCACCACGTGGGCCTCGTAGATGACGGTCTGATCCCAGGGGATGTTCGGGCGGCGGATCTCGAAGGACTGATCCTCGATGATAACGCCGAGCGCCGTCACCTCCGCAGAGTCGCGCTGGTCAGCCTGGCGGGACGGGTCCGGCTTGAGGTCGGCGTTGACGACGTGGGAATAGAGCGCCGGGTGCAACTCGGGGGTGCGGGTGATGGCGCGCGCGTAGGGATCGAGGAGGAGCTTGGCGGGGTTGTGGAGGAGCCCCTGCGCCGGGTCCCAGCGCCCGTGCACGCGGAAGCCATAGGCCTGGCCGGCCCTGATGCCGGGCACGTGCCCGGACCACACGCCGTGGTCGCCGCGGCGCAGGCGGAAGCGCCGTTCGGAGGTCTGTTGGGCGCTCACGTCGACGAAACAGACGTCTACCGCCGTCGCGTGCGAGGCCATGACGGCGATGTCGACGCCCTGGCCGGACAGATGCGCGCCGAGGCGGATAGGTCCGGAGACGGGCAACGAGGGCTCGGGCTCGCGCGCGGTATAGCGCGATACGGGCTTTGTGGATTGCTGGGAAGTCACGACTCCTATTGTGGCAGTTTATGGTGTGAAGCGGTAGCGGATCGACCTGCGGCGATGTCGGAGGGGAGCAGTAGAGTGGAAGGCAAGGAGGGACGATGTACGGAAAACTGAACGAGCGGCGGGCGATCGCCGAGCGGGACGCGGCCACCAGGCTCAATCCGCGGGCGGCGTTGGCTGATCCGCGCGGGCGCTACCTACTCATCCAAGGAGGCGCCGTGCCGTTCGACGGCGCCCTCGTCTTCCTCACCCGCGATCAGTTCGCGGAGTTGGGCGCGGGCGACCCCTCCTACCTGGGCCGCTTCGAGGGGCGAGCATACTTCGCCGTCGACGCCGCGGCGCTGGCCGTCGACGCCGCGTGGCAGGGCACTCTTGTGGGTCTGCATTTCGCGCCGCTGCGGGAGGTGGGCCACCTGCTGAGCGAGGCCGAGGCGGCGCTCGCGATGGAGGCGATGGCGCTCATCAACTGGCACCACTTCCGCTACTGTCCCACGTGCGGGCAGCGAGCTGCACTGACCGAGTCCGGGTGGCAGATGCGCTGCGAGAACGGGCACGTGATCTTCCCGCGCACGGACCCGGCGGTCATCATGGCGATTCACGACGCCGCGGACCGGCTACTCCTTGGCCGCAACCGTAGCTGGCCCGCTGGGCGCTTCTCGACCCTGGCCGGCTTCGTGGAGGCCGGCGAGACGCTGGAGGACGCGGTGCGCCGCGAGGTGGCAGAGGAAGTCGGCGTCAGGGTGGGCCGCCTAGAATACTTCGGCTCCCAGCCCTGGCCCTACCCGCGCTCGCTCATGGTGGGCTTCCACGGCTGGACTTGCGAGGCGGACCCGGAGCTGATGCCCGACGCCGTGGAGGTGGTCGAGGCGATGTTCGTCAGCCGCGACCAGCTGCGCCAGATGTACGCGGACAATCCGGCCTCGATGCCGGAGCGGACGTCGGTGGCGCGCGCCCTCATCGAGGACTGGCTGGGCGGGCCGCTGGAAGGGGGCGCGCGTGACTAACGCCGAAGAACTGCTCAGCCACCTTGACCCGCGCCAGCGCGAGGTCGCCGAAAACGTCACCGGGCCGATGGCGGTGCTCGCGGGCGCCGGCACGGGCAAGACCCGCGCGATCACCTACCGGATCGCCTACGCCGTGCACACCGGCCAGCACAAACCAACCAACATCCTGGCCGTGACCTTCACCCACCGCGCCGCCAGCGAGATGCGCTCGCGGCTACGCGACCTCGGGGTGCCCACCGTCCAGGCACGCACCTTCCACTCCGCGGCGCTGAGCCAGCTACGTTACTTCTGGCCCAACGCGATCGGCGGTCGGGTACCGGAGATCAAAGAGTCGAAGGTCAACCTGGTGGCGAGCGCGGCGGCGCGGCTGGGCATGAGCGTGGACAAGGTGTCGGTGCGCGACATGGCGGCGGAGATCGAGTGGTCGAAGGTTTCGCTCATCGCGCCGGCGGACTACGAGCGGGCTGCCACCTCGCAGGGGCGCCCGGAGGTGGCCGGCTACTCTCACGCCGAGATCGCCGCGCTCATCCGAGCCTACGAGGAGGTCAAGGCCGAGCGCGCCGTTATCGACTTCGAGGACGTGATCGTCATCCTCATCGGCATCATGCGCGACCGGCCCGACATCACCGCCACCATCCGCAAGCAGTACAAGCACTTCGTGGTCGACGAATATCAGGACGTGTCCCCGATGCAGCACCGCCTGCTTCAGCTGTGGTTGGGGGATCGGCGCGACCTGTGCGTGGTGGGCGACGTCTCGCAGACGATCTACAGCTTCACCGGCGCCTCGGCCCGCTACCTGGAGGGCTTCACGCGGGAATTCCGCGGTGCCCGCACGGTCAAGCTCAACCGGGACTACCGCTCCACTCCGCAGATCGTGGAACTGGCAAATGCCGTCATCGAGCCGGATCGCAACGCCGCTAGCGTTCAGCTCGTCTCCGCACTCAAGTCCGGCCGGCCCGTTTCCTACGCCGAGTACGCCGACGACGCCGACGAGGCGGCCAACATCGCCGGCAAGATTCTCTCGCTACGCGAGTCCGGCATGGACTTTTCCGACGTGGCGATCCTCTACCGCACGAACGCCCAGTCCCAGGAGTTTGAGACTGCGCTGTCCCAGGCGGGAATTCCGTACGAAATGAAGGGCTCGGAGCGCTTCTTCATGCGCCGTGAGGTCAAGGACGCGATGGTTGCCCTGCGCGCCGCCGCGCGCGGCGGCGTGGCGGGCGAACTTCCCCAGATCGTCGAGGACACCCTCTACGGCATGGGGTGGCGCCCGGAGGCGCCCGAGGCCGGAGCCGCCAAGGAGCGCTGGGAATCCCATAACGCCCTGCTGACCCTCGCTCAGGAGATCTGGGACAAGCGCCACGCGAGCGTGGCAGAGTTCGTGGCCGAGCTTGAGGAACGCGCGCAGATGGGCAACGAGCCCACCACCAACGCCGTCACCCTCTCGTCCCTCCACGCCGCCAAAGGCTTGGAGTGGGCTGCCGTTTTCCTCGCGGGGATGAGCGAAGGGCTCATGCCCATCTCCCACGCCTCCAGGCCGGAGGCGGTGGCCGAGGAACGCCGCCTGCTCTACGTGGGCATCACACGCGCTCGGGAAGAACTACACATCTCCTACGCCCAAGGCAACCGGGGCCGTTCCAAGCGCAAGGTCAGCCGCTTCCTCGAAGGGCACTGGCCGCAGCCCGAGTCACGTTCGACGCGCTCGCGGCGGGCTAACTCGAAGGTGGCCAAAGAGCAGTGGGCGCGGGAGAATCCGGATGACGTGGCGCTCTTTGAGGAGCTGCGCCTGTGGCGGTTGGCCAAGGCGCAGGAGACGGGCAAGCCCGCTCACCTGATTTTGCATGACGTGACGCTGCGTGAAATCGCCGTCAAGAAACCACGCGACCTAGCCGAGCTCGGGCGGGTGCGGGGGATCGGGACCCGCAAGCTCACCGACTATGGCTTCGATTTGCTCGCCATCGTCGGCGACAAGCCGATCGGCTTTGGGCACTAACCCGGCTTTCGCCGTCCCGGCACAAGTCAGGAATCTGGAGCCTGTCGGGCCCGTATAGCGATCGGTAGCCGGAATGTTCAAGTGAAGTGTCGGAGCAGGCATGCCTTCTGCGTCGGGGCGGTCAGGCGGCGCTGAGCGTGCAGCCGCACTTGGGGTGCGGACGTAGTGTCAGGCGTTCGGGCGGGTGTGGGGCCGGGCCCACCCGCCACATGTCAGGCACAGGACCGCCGTCGAGGTAGGCCACGATGTCGCGCACGGCCAGCGAGATCGCGGTCATCGCGGAGGAGGTTTCGGGCAGGAGCGGCGTGGCCGAGCACGCCTGCTGGATGAGGTCGATCCAGTGCGGGTCCGCGTCCGCGCGGTGAAGCATCAGGCACGTGCCGCAGGCAGACTCGTGCGGGATGGACAGCGGTCCGGCGAAGATGTCCACCTCCTCGATCCAAGCCTGGTAGACGGGCGCGCACTGGCCCAGGTACATCCCCACACTCACCGGGTCGGTGGCGTACGCGCCGGAGACGACCACCACATTCGGCGGGCGCACCGTCATATCCGCGCCCGAGGTCTGGATCGTGGGCGCCTCCCGGCGCAGCAGGGTCTTCAGCGCCGCGGCCCGACTCTTGCCGGGGCCAAGTGCGCTCATCGCGGGGTGGTCGGTCAGGCCGACAACCCCGGCGTCGTCGGTGGTGATCCTGCCCACCCCGCACCGGGCGAGCCCAATCGCGATGCCGGCGCCCAGATAGTCGGCGCGGTGGATGTGGACGTGGCAGTGCTGGCGGCGTGGCGAATCGCGGTGGATGCGCCGCCACGGCGCGTGGTCGATTCCGCGCGAGGGGCACTCGCTTAGCACGCCGGCCTCCGTCAGCATGGCGAGCAGCGAGGCGAGGCGCGTGGGGGAGATGCCGGCCGCCTCGGCACGCACCTCCACCTCCGGTTGCTCCTGGGGGAGGGTGAGCGTGTCGACGAAGGCCAACTCGGCCCGCGTCAACCCCTCGAGGCTGAGGCCGATGCGCGGGTCGATGCCGATCTGGGCGCTCCACGGCCCGGTCCAGAACAATCCAGTGGTCAGCTGCATGAGGCACACGCTAGCCGAGCAGGCGCGGACGAGCCGCACGAATACACCGCTGTGGAAAACGGCGGCTCCTTGGCAGGGCGTGGCGCTAGTCGGGATCGCCGAAGCCAGGCTCGTGCGGGGCCTGGCCCTGGTTCTCATCGTTGAAAAGATCCTCGAGGAAGGAATCGAGCTCAGCCTCGACGCTCTGCACGTCCTGGCCGAAGAAAGAGGCCGGGTCGTTGAGGGCGGCGACCGTGGGCAGCAGGTCCGGGTGAGCCCACAGCGCGTCGCGCTGGTCGATCCCCAGGCGTTGTTCCGCCTGCTGCCAGAAAGCGGCTGCCTCGCGTTGCAGGCGCGGGGCGAGCTCGATGCCGAGCTGGGCCTGCCAGACGTGCTTGGCGGGATTGTCGGTGGCGTAGCGCCGCGTGAAGAGCTCGCGCAGGGCCACGGCGTTGGGCAGATGCGGGGCTACGGCGCGAGCCGTGACCTCGCTGATCCAGCCCTCGATGAGGGACAGGAGAAGCTGGAGGCGCGCCACCGAATCCTCCTGCTCGGTGGACAGGTCGAGCACGAAGACCTTCGACATATCCAGCTCGGGCATGGCGGAAGGGTCGAAGGACAGTCCCTCGGTCAGGCCACGTGCCTGCTCCTCGATGGACTCCATGTCGATCTCGAAGCCGGAGGCGATCTGGGCGATCGTGTCGATCACACGCGGACGCAACCAAGCCACGCGCGTGTAGAGCCGGGCGGCGGCGGCCTCACGGACGGCCGCGAAGAGCAATACCTCCTCGTTCGGGACGTCGAGGTCCTTGGCGAAGTTGACGATGTTGGTGGGCACGAGCATGGCTGATGACCCCTCCGTGAGCGGCACGCCCGTGTCGGTGGAACCGAAGCTCTCCGCCGCGAGCTCGGCCAGCGCCTCGCCGTACTGGACGCCGAGCACAGAGCCGACCATCTTGGTCACAAACCCCGCCGGGTCGCCAAACATGTCGGCTATCTGCGGGGGCATATGCTCGGTCTGCTCGCGGAAAATCTCGGAAAAAGCCCGCGAGACGTTCGCACCCACCGGCTCGAGGAGCTTGCGGAAGGTGGCCAGCGAATGGGCGAGCATGTCGAGGCGGGAGACGGCCATGTTCGGGCCCGTCGCCGGGTTGAAGGAGGTGGCGGCGTCGAGCCAGAGGGAGGCCGTGCGCAGGGAATCGCGCGTCTTGTCGGCGGCCTCGGCGGTGAGCCGATCGAGGTGGCGGGAGGTAATCGTATCGCGTGCCACGCGCTCGGCCAGCTGCCAGTTGACCGGGCCCTCGCCCGACGAGCCGAGCATCTGCTGAATCTGATTCGTCACAAGCGCAAAACTGGCGGGGTTGAGCATCTGCGACATGAGCGTGTCAGGATCTTGACCCTGGGCCTTGATGTGCTCGATAATCCGGTCCGCGGCCTCGGAGCCGAGGATGGCGCGCAGGCGCTCCTGCCAGTCGTCGTTGTCTGGGCCGATGCCACCGCTGTTGCTCATTTTTCCTCCTTGGATTCACTATAGAGTAGTAGCCGCGCCGACGCCGGACAACGTGCCGCGGTGCGCCGCGCGCGAAACCGCCGCGTCACATCCGGCAACCGCAACGAGAAAGAGGAGCACATGTCCATTGCCCGCCCATCGAGGGCCGCCGTCTCGGGCACCATCTTCGCCGTGCTGATGGTGGTGGGGGCGGCGCTGCCGTCGTCGTACATCGTGCAGCGTCCAGGCCCGGTCCTGGACGTGACCTCAGCCAACGACGGCGAGAGCCTGGTAACGCTTACCGGAACGGACACTTACGACTCGGAGACGAGCTTCCTCATGACCACCGTCAGCGCCCTCGGCAACGCGGACGCCGGCATCTCGGGCGCGGTGGTGGCCGGCGCGCTGCTGACCTCGGATGAGGTGGTCCCGGTTCGCGCCCTGTACCCGGTGGAGGTCTCCTCGAGCCAGATCAGCGAGCAAAACGCGGAGCTGATGACGAACTCCCAGGACACAGCCGCCGCCGTCGCCTTCGAGGAGGCGGGCCTGGAGGTGTCGATGACGCTCACCGTGGCGGGCGTGCCCGAAGGTTCCCCGGCCGAGGGGATCGTCGAGGAAGGCGACGTGCTACGCGCGATCGCCACGGAGGACCGGAGCGCCACAGTTGCGACCTTCCGCCAGCTCTCCGACTTCCTTGACGCCACCGAGCCCGGCACCGAGGTGAGATTGACGGTCGAGCGCGACGGCTCCGAGCAGACCCTCACCACCCTCACCCGCGGCTTCGAACCCGATGTCACCGGTTGGGTACACCCCGGCTCGGCGCTGGGGGTTTACGTCTCGGTCACCGACGTGCAGCTGCCGGCGCAGGCCACCTATGCCGTGGAGGGCATCGGCGGGCCGTCGGCTGGAACCATGTTCACGCTCGCCATCTACGACGACGTCACCCCCGGTTCGCTGGGTGGGGATGCGGTGATCGCCGGCACGGGCGCGATCGCGTGGGACGGAGAGGTCGAGGCGATCGGCGGGATCCGGCACAAGCTCGCCGGCGCGAGCGCTGCCGGCGCCACGGATTTCCTCACCCCGGCCTACAACTGCCCCGAGACCATCGGCTATGAGCCGGACGGGCTGAACATCTGGGCGGTGCGCACGATCGACGAGGCCATCGGCGCCGTGAAGGCGATCGGCGAGGGCAAGACCGATTCGCTCACGCCGTGCTCAGCGCTGCCCGCGGTCGGCCAAGAAGGGTAGCGCCCACAGCTAGGCTTGCTCGGCGAAGCCCATCTTCAGCCCCTCGACGAGGCCGGGAATGAGGTTGGCGCCGGAGAGGACCTTGGCGTCGTCGTCGAACTTGCGCATCCGAATCGCGCACCAGCTCTCGCCCGTGCGCAGGACGGCGGCGACAATGCGCACGTCCTGCCGGTCGGGGTGGGAGGCCAAGACCTTGTCGGCCTCCGCGGGATCCTCGGGCAGCGACACTTCGGCGCTGGGTGGAAGGATGATGCGCTCGACGGACAGGGCGGCGCCGTCGACGTCGGCGGGCCAGACGATGCGGCCCAGGAGGTCCTCCAGGGTCTCCACCTGCGGCAGACCCTCCTGCTCGATGGAGAACAGGGTGGTCTCGTCCTCGATGGCGTCGGCCTGGACGTCGGCCGGGAGCTCCCCGGCAAGCTCGGGATGCTGCGCGAGCGCGTTCTTGGCGAGCGCGAGGGCGAAGAGCCGGATCGGGGCGTCCCAGCCTCCGCTGGCCACGTGTCGCTCGATCTCCAGGGTGGACTTCTCGAGGGATCGAGTCATGGGGGTCTTGGCGTTTTCAGTCACGGCCTATTCTTACCACACGCGCTCGCAAAGCTTAGAGGTGAACCACGTGGCACCCGGCGCGCGAGATGTTATACGGTTTTATTAGTTCCAACGTGCCGCAGTGCCCGCTCAGAGCGGACATGAAACGAGGTTTATCTTGACTACATCGACCAAAAAGCAGCACCGCTCGGGCAGGGGAGGTGCCTTTATCCCCACGCTGATCGTGCTCGGCCTGCTCGTGTTCGCGCTGATCGGCTTCGCCGGTTTCTGGACCGAGCTGAAGTGGTTTGAACAGATTAAGGCCGTGCGTGTGTTCTGGACCCAATACGGCGCTTCGATTGCGCTGGGGGCGATCGGCTTCCTCGTGGTGTTCGCCGTTGTCGTCCTTAACCTGTGGATCGCGCTCAGGGAGAGTAAGACCTCGCGCAACGTCATCGACCTCGACTCCAACCACGTCGGCGAGGCGCTGCTGAAGCGCAAGTGGCTGACGTTCGGCGTCGTGCCCGGCGTCGTCGGCCTCCTCTTCGGTGCTGGCCTGGGCGGCAGCTGGCAGACCTTCCTGCTGTGGCTCAACCGCTCCTCATTCGGGGAGACGGACCCGGAGTACGGGCTGGATGTGTCCTTCTACGTCTTCTCCCTGCCGGCGATCCACGCGATCATCAGCTTCCTTGTCACCCTTGCGATCCTGTCGTTCTTGGTGAGCGCGCTCGCCTACTGGATGACGGGCGACATCGGCGCCAGCCAGCGCGGCTTCACGGTCTCCAAGAAAGCCCAGACTCACGCCGGCGCGTTGCTCGCGATCGGCGCGCTCATCGTCGCGATCAACTACTGGCTCGCCCGCTACGACCTGCTACTCGGCAACAACCAGCGCTTCTCGGGCGCCACCTACACCGACATCAACGCCTCCAAGCCGGGCCTGACCATCCTGGCGGTTGTGGTGGCGCTGGTGGCGGCGCTCTTCGTCCTCGCCGCCGTGCAGCGCAGATGGAAGCCAGCCGTGATCGGCATCGCCTCCACCGTGGCAACTGCCCTGGTGGTGACGATGCTCTACCCGGCGCTCGTGGAGAACTTCAAGGTGCGCCCGAACGCGGCAGAGCTGGAGTCGACCTACATCCAGCGGAACATCGACGCCACGCGCAAGGCATACGACATGGCCCACGTTCAGACACAGCAGTATGACGCGCGTACCGACGTCGAGCCCGGGCAGTTGCGTAAGGATTCGGAGACGGCCGCGCAGATCCGCCTCCTCGACCCGAACATCGTCGATCCCTCGTTCAACCAGCTCCAGCAGAACAGGCAGTACTACCAGTTCAAAGACCCGCTCACGGTTGACCGTTACGAGATCGACGGGCAAACCCGCGACACGGTGATCGCCGTACGCGAGCTCAACCTCGAGGGCCTGGACGCCGAGCGTCGCTCCTGGGTCAACGACCACACCGTCTACACCCACGGCTTCGGGGTCGCGGCCGCCTACGGTAACACGATCACCTCGCGCGGCGACCCGGCCTTCTGGGAGGCCGGCATCCCCTCCACGGGCCAGCTTGGCGACTATGAACCGCGCGTGTACTTCGGCCAGCAGTCGCCGTCGTACTCGATCGTCGGCGCTCCGGAGGGCTCGGATCCGTGGGAGCTCGATTACCCGGATGACACGGCCCCCAACGGTCAGGTGATGAATACCTACACGGGCCAGGGTGGGCCGAGCGTGGGTAACGCCTTCGAGCGCCTTATGTACGCGATTCGGATGGGCTCGACAGAGCTGTTCTTCTCCGACCGTGTTACCCCCGACTCGCAGATCCTTTTCACCCGCGACCCGCACGAGCGTGTGCGCAAGGTGGCCCCGTACCTGACGCTGGACACGAAGGCCGTGCCAGCCGTGGTGGACATGGACAACGATCCGTCCACCCGCAAGGATCTGGTGTGGATCATTGACGGCTACACGACGTCGAACAACTACCCCTACTCGGCGCGCGAGACGCTGACGGATGCCACCGCGGACGCGACGACGAGGGGCCTGGGCCAGCCGCGCCCGGAGGAGATCAACTACATCCGCAACTCGGTCAAGGCCGTGGTCAACGCCTACGACGGCTCGGTCACGCTCTACCAGTGGGATAACGACGATCCGATCATCAACGCCTGGAAGTCCATCTTCCCCGGTCAGATCACCGAGCTGTCGGAGATGCCGGGCGACCTCATCGCCCACGTGCGCTACCCGGAGGACCTGTTCAAGATTCAGCGCACCCTGCTGGCTCGCTACCACGTCACTGACGCGAAGTCCTTCTACTCGGGCGGCGACTTCTGGAACGTTCCGCTGGAGCCGACTGAGGCCGCCAGCGCTACCACGCCGAAGCAGCCCCCGTATTACCTGACGCTGAAGATGCCGGGCGAGGACCAGACGGCGTTCTCGCTGACCACCTCCTACATCCCGGGCGGTCAGACGAACCGAAACGTCATGACCGGCTTCCTCGCCGCCTCCGGCGACGCCGGAAACAAGACCGGCGTCAAGGGCGAGGGCTACGGCAAGCTCAGCCTCCTCGAGCTACCGCGTGACCTCACGGTGCCCGGCCCGGGCCAGGCACAAAACACGATGCTGGCCAACCCGAAGGTCTCCACAGACCTGAACCTGCTTCAGCAGGGCGGGACGGAGATCATGCGCGGCAACCTCCTGTCGTTGCCGGTGGGCGACGGCCTGCTCTATGTCCAGCCTGTCTACGTCCAGGCGTCCTCGGGTACGCAGTATCCGACTTTGCAGTACGTGCTGACCCTGTTCGGCGACAACGTCGGATTTGCGCCCACGTTGGATGAGTCCCTCGACCAGGTCTTCGGCGGAGATTCTGGTGTGAACGCGGGCGACGCCGGCGTCGTGGGGAAGAAGGAGGCCCCTGTCGAAGCCGGGGCGGCCGACCAGCCGGCAACTGGATCGACCCCGACGCCGGGAGCGGAGCCGAGTTCCGAGCCGAGCGCGACGCCGAGTTCCGAGCCGACTACGACGCCGGCGGCGGGTAGCGCGCAGGAGCGGCTCAGTACGGCGCTGGGGTCGGCGAAGAAGGCCATCGAGGATTCCCGTGCCGCGCTGGACGCAGGCAACTGGGCAGACTATGGCAAGGCCCAGGATGCGCTGTCGAAGGCGATTGATGAGGCGGTCGCGGCGCAGAACGAGATCGACGGCAAGTAACTAGCCTTCGGCGAAGAAGGGGAGGAAGCCCAGCCGGCTTCCTCCCCTTTTGTCGCCATTGCCCTGACCCCACTTAAGCCAATATGGCAAAAGTTATTGTTTTGGAATAGTCTATTCTTCCAAAACCGCTGGATAATTTGGCCGAATCCTTTAGTATGGGAGGGTGACCCCGTGAACATCGACGTTCGGGCGGGCTCCACATCACGAATCCAGCGATAGGAATCAAACATGCGACTATCAAGACGAGGCGCGGCGCTCGCCACGGGCGCGGCGCTCGCCCTGAGCGGGTTGGCCTCACCCGCTTTCGGCACAACATATAACTACACAGAGATACCGCAGGGCGAGATGTCCGCGGTCTTCGCGAGCTCGGAAGAGACCAGCGGCGAAGGCGCCAACGGCCGGCTTGCGCTCATCCTGGACGGCAACCGCGACACCTATTGGCACACCAAGTGGAATGACGGGGAAGCCCCTCTACCCCACACGTTCATCGTCGACCTCGGCAAGCAGGTTGAGGACCTCGGTCGTATCGTGCTGACGCCGCGTCAATCCTCCAACGGCTCAGGCCGCTTCGGTGACTTCCAGGTGTTCACGACGAGCGACAAGAACTGCTCGGATCCGCAGGCCTATGGGGATGCGGAGGTTCCCATCCAATTGGCCAAGGTTGCCGAGGACTCTATCCCCGCGTTGCCGCCGGCCGGCAAGCTCGCCGACGTCACCGTCGACTTCACCCCGACCGCCGCGCGTTGCGTGATGGTGGCGGTTACTAGCGCCTGGGGTGGGGACGACACCTCGAGGGTTCCGGCGAGCCTGGCAGAATTCAAGGCCTTCACGGCAGCCGAGTCGGGCGAAGCGGGCAGCGATCCCACGCCTGACGTGCCAAAGCCCCTTGAGATCACCATCCCGGAGGGCGCCCCGGAGATCACGGACGGCCAGCTGACCGTCCACAC
>JALEWQ010000032.1 GCA_022783305.1 Trueperella sp.
GTGCCGAGCAGGAGGAGGTGGGCCGGGACGAAGCCGCCGAGCGCGATCCCGAGCAGGATGGGAATGGTGACCATCGCCCACGCGCCGTGATAGCGCGGGACCCAGCCGGGTGGGAGCTTGCGGCTCATGATCAGACTCCGAAGATCGCGGGTACGTGTGGCGTTTAGTGGTGTTTAGTGGCGTTTAGAAGATCCGGTCGGCCGCGCGCTTGAGCTCAAACCCGTGCCCGGACATGACGGACCAGCAGGTCACCCCGTCATTCTCAAGTGTGCAGGCGAATCCGTTGAGGGAGACGGCGGTGCCGTAGTCGTAGACGTCGGAGACGCTGACGGCGTATTGGCAGTCGGCGTTGACGGCGCCCTCAGTTCCGACGACGTACGTGGCAGTCAGCCCCTCGCACTGGCCGGGGGAGGGGTAGTCGTAGGTGTAGATGGAGCACTCGACGTTGTCGGAGTTGATGCGGCAGTGGATGTTCTCGGCGGGGGTGGTGAATGAGGCGGCCTCGATGGCGCCGCTGGGGGCGGGCCGCATCGGCGTGGGCTCGGGCGTGGGCGTGGCCTCGGTGGCCTCGGCGGTTTTGGGCGCGGCCTGGCTGGGGGCGGCCTGCGCGGTGGGGGCGGCGGTGGCCGACGTCGTCGGGCTGGTGGCGAGGTCGCGCCCGGAGGCGATGAGCCGCTGGAAGACGATGACGAGGATGACCACGAAGAGTAGGGCCGCGGCGCCGATGAGGAAGTAGAGGGGGCCGCGGCTTTCGCGTTTCGGCGGGCTGGCGTGGGGGTGGCTCATGAATCCTCCTTGAGTATCACGCCCATCCTAAAGGATGTCGGAGGCCCTGTGTAGGCTGGAAACATGCGCGCGCGGGCCGATCCGCGCGTCGATGGGAGGGCTGATGGCACTGGCAAACGGGCAGATTAACGACGCCGACCTGGCGCGTACCGCGGCGCTGCTCGGGCGCGTCCGGGATATTTTCCATGGCAGCGTGGTGGGGCAGACGGATCTGGCGAGGGCGCTCATCACGGCGTTGATTGCGCGCGGACACGTGCTGTTGGAGTCGGTGCCGGGGTTGGCAAAGACCACGGCGGCGCTGACGTTGGCGGACTCGATCTCCGGCACGTTTTCCCGTATCCAGTGCACGCCGGACCTCATGCCGAACGACATCGTGGGAACCCAGATTTACTCGTATGAGACGGGCAGTTTTTCCACTCAGCTCGGGCCGGTGCACGCCAACATGGTCCTGCTCGATGAGATCAACCGTAGTTCGGCCAAGACCCAGTCGGCGATGTTGGAGGCGATGCAGGAACGCCAGACGTCGATCGGGGGCACGATCTACAAGCTACCGGATCCGTTCATGGTGATGGCTACCCAGAATCCGATCGAGGAGGAGGGCACCTACGTGCTGCCGGAGGCACAGATGGATCGCTTCCTTCTCAAGGAGGTGTTGACATACCCCGAGCCGGATGAGGAGGTGGAGATCCTGACCAGGTCGGCGCAGGGCAGCTTCGGGCGCGGTGAGGTGGAGCCGATCTCCACGGGCGACGTGTTGTTCTTGCAGGCCACGGCCCGGCGGGTGTACGTGGATGAATCGATCAAGCGCTACATTGTGGCGCTCATTAACACCACGCGCGGTCGGGGGCCGCGCCCGTTGCCGGAGCTGGAGCGTCACTTGCGCGTGGGGTCCTCCCCGCGCGGAGGGCTGGCGCTCATGCAGGTGGGTCAGGCGCTGGCGTTGCAGGCGGGGCGGAACTACGTGACGCCGGAGGACATCACGGCGATGCGTTATCAGGTGCTCAGGCACAGGCTCGTGCGCACGTACGACGCGCTGGCCGGCGGCGTCCGCCCGGAGTCCCTCATCGACGCCGTCTTCGAGGCGGTGCCAACCCCATGAGTGGGCGGGTCAGGCACGCGGCCACCAGGTCGGCGTTGGTGCGCGCCAAGGTCGCGCTGCCGGTGATCCGCCGCGCGTCGGGAGTGTTCGAGGGCCAGCACGGCTCGACGCTGACGGGCCGGGGTCACGACTTCGACGACCTCGCCGATTACGTCCACGGCGACGACGTGGCGGACATCGATTGGAAGACGTCGGCGCGGGCCGGGCACCCGATCATTCGCCGCTTCGAGCGCGAGACTGACATGTTCACCCAGCTGGTCATCGACACGGGCGCGCAGATGGGCGCCGCTGCGCCGTCGGGGGAGTCGAAGGCAGAGTTGGCGATGTTCGCCGCGGACGTGCTCGGCTACCTTGCGATCCAGCGCGGGGACCGGCTGTCGGTGGTGTACGGGGATAGCGCGGGGGTGCGCCGGATTCCGGCACGCAACGGCAACTCGCACCTGGACTTTGCGCTCGACGCGGTCCAGGAGCGGATGGAGGCGGGCGCGGGGGAGTCGGCGGTGTCGGACATGCTGGAGGAGCTGTTGCGTGTGCCCCAGCCGCGCGCGCTGTTGCTGCTGGTCACGGACGAATACTGGCCAGACCTCCCGGACGGGCGGACGCTGCGCCGAATCCGCACCCGCCACGAGATGGTGGTCTTGCGGGTGGCGGACATGTCGGTGGCGGCGCAGGGCGTGGAGCGCATGGTCGACCACGCAACCGGCTCCCTTATCCCGGCCTTCCTCCGCGACGACGCCATGCTGCGGGCTGATCTTGAAGATGAACGACGCCGCGCCCACGCATTCGCGGCCGATCTGCTGCGCTCCAACGGAGTGCGGCACGTGAGCGTGGCGTCGACAAAGGAGGTCCCCTCCGCGATCGTTGGGTTGCTGAGGCGCCATGCTTGACCACGTCGTGGATCCGTTCGGCGCGCCCGCTGTGTACTGGGTAGTTTTTGCCGTGGCGCTGGTGGCGTGCGCCGGCGTCGTTGGGGCGGGGCGATGGTACTGGAGGCGCGAGCCGGCGCGGCGGGAGGCCGGGCCGGCGCCGATGCGGGCGGGCCGGGACCCGGGCGCGATCGAGCGGATCGACGCGGTGGTGGCGCGCCACCCGGCGGAAACGCCGGAGGATGTGCGGGCGCTGCACCTGGAGCTGGCTGCGGAGCTGCGGGCGATCCTGGGCGAGCGCGTGGGTGCGAACCTGTCGGCCTGGCAGGTGGGTCAGTTGCGCGAGGTGGCGGCTTTCCGGCAGGCGGCTGACGCGATCGAGGAGTGGGAGGAGCCTTCCTTCTCGGCCGAACCGCACGCCAGTGCGCGGGCGGCCCGGGACCGCGCGGTGAGGGCGGTGTCATGGTAAACCCGCTGGTAGGAATAGTGCTTGGCCTTGCGCTTGTGGCCGCGGCGGCGCTCGGTTGGTTGCGCGGGCGGCGCGCCGAGGGCGGGGTGCGCGTGGCTCATACCGGCGCTGCCCTTCGCCACCCGCGGCTGCGCAGGCGGCTTGCCGTGCTGCGCGTGGGGATCGGGACCGTGGCGGCGCTCGCCGTCGTCGTGGGCGGTGGTGGCGCGTATCTGGCGGCGCGGCCGGCGGATGCGGACTCGCTGCGCTCCGAGCTCGCCAGCCGCGACATCATGTTGTGCTTGGACGTGTCCGGCTCGGTGCTCGCCTACGACGCCGAGGTGCTGCGCTCGTTCGCCACCCTCGTGGAGAACTTCGAGGGGGAGCGCGTGGGGTTGAGCATCTTCAATTCGTCCTCGCGGCTCGTCTTCCCGCTGACCAGCGACTACGCCCTGATCACCGACCAGATCGACTCCGCCGTCGACGTCATGAGCACCCAGAACCCGGCCGGCCTCAACCGCCTCCTCGCCGGCACCGAGGCGGGGGTGGAGGCCTATGGCTCCTCCCTTATCGGCGACGGCCTCGTCTCCTGCCTGTACTCCTTCAACTTCGCCGACGACGAGCGCGCCCGCACCGTCATCTTCGCCACCGACAACCAGCTCGCCGGGCAGGCCGTTTTCACGCTCGCCGACGGGATCGAGCGGGCCAAGGAGCGCGACGTCGTCGTGCACGGCGTCTACATCTCTGGGCCGTGGACGGACGACGACGCCGAGATGCGCGATCTGCTGGATGCGGCCGGGATGTACTACTACCCCTTCAACGACATCGGGGCGGCGGGACGGATCGTTGAGTCGGTGCAGGCTCAGGACGTGGAGAACGTCGTCGTGCAGGGCGATGCGGTGATGGTGGACCGGCCGGGGCGGTGGCCGGCGGTCATCGCGGGGGCGCTCGTGGTGTTGCTCGCGCTGGCGTGGAGGTTCAAGCTATGAACGTCCAGTTTTTGATTCCTCCGGTGCCGCTCGCCGTGGTGGCGGGCGTGGGGCTGGTGATCGTCGTCGGCGCGATCGTGACCGCGCGTGAGCGCTGGCTGGCGTGGCTACGCCGGGCCGGGATGCTCGCGATGGCGGTGGCGATGGGGGTGACGCCGGCGGTGAGCGTTCAGACGCGCACGCTGACCTCGAACCTGGCGGTGCTGTTCGTCGTGGACGCCACGGGCTCGATGGCGGCGCAGGATTACGGGGACGGGCGCCGGCTCGACGGAGTGAAGGCGGACGCGGCGGCGCTCTTGAACGCGCTGCCCGAGGCGCACGTCGGCATCGTCGAGTACAGCTCGCAGGCCACCGAGCAGCTGCCGCTGACCACCGACAAGCAGGCGGCCCGCACCTGGTTCGACGTCTACGATCGGGAGATGACGGACTTCTCTGCCGGTTCCTCCATCAACCGGCCGGTCGAGGAGGTCAGGGCCGTGCTCGAACGGATGCAGGGGGAGCGTTACGTGCCGGTGGTCATTGTAATGACCGACGGTGAGGCCACCGACGCGATGACATCGCGGCGCGACGAGGCCCCGGACTATTCGGCGTGGGCGCCGCTGGTGGAGGGCGGATTCGTGCTCGGGTACGGCACCGAGGCGGGCGCGCCGATGCTTCGGCGCGACGCGGCGGGCGAGACCGGAGAGCTCATCACGGCGCCCACGGGCGAGGTGGCGATCTCGAAGGCCAACCCGGAGGCGCTGCGGACGATCGCCGGGCAGATCGGGGTGCCCTACGTGCACCGCAACGGGCCGGGCGGGATCGAGGAGCTGGCGAGGGAGCTGACGGCGAATGCGAGCCTGGGCGAGGGCGTGGAGGAAAACGTCTACAGCCCCATCATCTGGCCGTTCGCCGTGGTCCTCGCGCTGCTGGGGGCATGGGAGCTCTTCGATCTCATGCCGCGGGTGCGGGCGGTGGCCACGATGTCCACGCGCCGGGCCACCCTCGACACGGGCGGAGGCAGACGATGAGGCGGACAGGTAGGGCGAGCGCGAGGCCGGCGAGCCCCGCCGTGCGGCGCTCGGCGATGAAGCGGGCCGTCGTGGCGCTGGCAGGAGTGTGCGCGTTGGCGCTCGCGGCGGTGAGCATCCTGGCAGGCATCGCGGCCTTCGCCCTGGCGGCGGGAAAGTCCCGGTACGACGCGGGTCAGTACTCGGCATCGGCGCGAGCCTACGAGCTGGCCACCCACGCGATGCCGGACGCGCTTGGGCGCTGGAAAGCCTACTTCGGCGCAGGTACGGCCCGGCTCAAGGCGGGGGAGGCGGCCGCGGCGATCGAGGACCTGACGAGGGCGCTCGATCTGGTGACGGCGCAGGCCTCCCCCGGCGAGCAGGACCCGCCCGGCGAGCAGGACCCGCCTGGCGAGCAGGACCCGCCCGCCGAGGAGCGCGAGGTCAGCGACGAGTGCAAGGTGCGCATCAATCTCGCCATCGCCACGATGGCGGTGGCGGCAGACGAGTCCGACCCGGCCCTCGCCGCCGCGGGATACGCCGACGCCGTCAGCATTATCGCCCCCTGCCAGGACGAGGAGTCCATGAAGGTGGGCAAGCAGGCGCAGGAGAGCCAGAACGACGCCGAGGAAGAGGCGGCGCGCCAGGAGGCTGAGCGCCGTGGCGAGCAGGGGCAGGAGGCCGACGAGGGCGAGCCCGGCGAGCCCGGCGAGGACAGCGAGGAGGAAGCGGGCGAGCAGGACCGGGAGCTACTTGAACGCATGTCGGAGGCCGAGCGAGAACGTCGCGAGTGGGACGAGTATGATAAGAAATTCGGGAGCAAGAACGGAGAAAACTGGTGATTTTCGACCAGGGCAAGCGCCCCGCGATCATCGTGCCGGTGGCGGGCACCACCCCGCAGGTGATCCTCGAGGAGGCGAAGGCGTGCGAGAAGGCGGGCGCCGACGTCGTGGAGTTCCGCGCCGACTACCTGCTGGCGGCGCATCCGGGCACGGACGTCGACACGATCGCGCGCGACCTCCTGCGCGAGCTCTACTCCCAGCTCGCCGTGCCGGTCCTCATCACGTTCCGCACCATGCCGCAGGGCGGCGAGGTGGAGCTCACCCCCTTCCGCTACCGGGTGCTCATGGCCACGATCCTCGACATCCTGATGCAGGAGGCCGTGCCGCCCGAGCGAGTGGGCGTGGACCTGGAGTTCGTCTCGGAGGCCACGCCTGAGCTCGCCGCGCGAGCGGTGGAGCTGGGCTACACGCCCGTCGTATCGCACCACGAGTGGGAGGAGACCCCGGACTCGGAGGTCCTCTACGTCATGGTGGAGGACATGCTCGCGATTCCGACCGCGGTGCCGAAGCTGGCCGTCATGGCGCACAACGAACAGGACACCGCGCGGCTGCTAGAGGTCACCAAGCAGCTGGCGCAGGAGACCGGCCGGCCGCTGATCACCGTGGCGATGGGGGAGGCCGGTATCCGCTCCCGACTGGAGGGCTACAAGTACGGGTCGGTGGCCACATTCGCCACCGCCGGCGCATCGACGGCGCCTGGCCAGCCGACAATCGAGCGCCTCCGAGCGGTGCTCGGAGGCGCTGATCAGGGCGAGGATTAAGCCCGCGTGTGTTGGAGGCTTGGCCGCGGGCCGGGCTACTTGGATTCGCTGTCGGCGGCCGCGCCCTCGACCTGCTCGATCTTGCCGTTGAGCTTGTCAGCAATCGCCTTGAGGGCGGCCTCGTCGCCGGCGATGTACCAGTTGTCGCCCACCAGCGCGGTGAAGGAGTCGCCCGCAGCCTGCGCCCGGTGCATGTAGGCCGAACGCGCACCCTGGTTGGTGAAGACGCCAAAGAAGTCGCTTTCGGAGCAGGTTCCCTGGTTCCAGTCGCCTTCGGTCCAGTTCGCGCAGGTGTAGCCGGCGTCGACGGCGGCGTTCTTCAGATCAGCCACCGTGTTGTAGCTGCCCGCGAGCGCGCGGACGGTGGCGCTGGCGGATTCGCTGGCGCCGGTGGTCTCGGTGGAGCTGGTCGCGTCCGAACAGCCGGCGAGGGCCAGTGCAATGGTGAGGGTCGCAAGGATCTTCTTCATGTTGTTCCATTCTTCTGAGTGTTAGCCGTGCGCTACTATACTCCTTCCCGTTCCCGCGCTCCTATTCGCATCCGGCAGCGCCACGAGTGCCAAGGGCTCCACGGGCGGTACGGCGACATCGGCCCCCGGGGCGGAGTGGGCCGTTCCACCCTCGGCGCAAAGTCTGCGGGCGCCCGGCCACCCTCACTAGACTGGCCACCATGAGTGATATGCCGTACAACCGTCTTGGATCCGCAGGCCTTCAGGTCTCCCAGTTCAGCTTCGGCTCCTGGGTCACATTCGGCGGGCAGGTGGACACCGGGCTCGCCAAGGAGCAACTCCAGGCCGCCGCCGACGCCGGGGTCAACTTCTTCGACAACGCCGAGGTCTACGCCGGCGGCGAGTCCGAGAAGATCATGGGCGAGGCCATCCGCGAGCTGGGCTGGAAGCGCCACGAGTACGTCATCTCCACGAAGTTCTTCTGGGGAATCAACGGCGACATGCCCAACATGAGGAATACCCTCAACCGCAAGTACCTCATGCAGGCGATCGACGGCTCGCTCGAGCGCCTCGGCCTCGACTTCGTGGACCTGGCCTACTGCCACCGCCCGGATCCGAACACCCCAATCGAGGAGACGGTGTATGCGATGAGCGACATCGTCGAGTCGGGCAAGGCGCTTTACTGGGGAACCTCCGAGTGGAGCGCGGAGGAGATCCGCGCCGCCTGGGACATCGCCGACAAACGCAACCTGCGCAAGCCCGTCATGGAGCAGCCGCAGTACAACCTGCTCCACCGCGACCGCGTCGAGAAGGAATACGCCCGCCTGTATGAGGACCTCGGCCTTGGCCTGACCACGTGGTCGCCGCTGGCGGGCGGCATCCTCACGGGCAAGTATGCGGACGGCGTTCCGCAGGGCTCGCGCGCCACGCTCAAGGGCCACGACTATCTGCTTGCCGACGCCGAAGCCTCCCGCGGGCAGGTGCGCGAGCTCGGTCAGATCGCTGGCGAGCTCGGAGTCAGTACCGCGCAGCTGGCCCTCGGCTGGGTGGCCGCCAACCCGCACGTGTCCACGGTGATTCTGGGGGCGTCCTCGGTCAAGCAACTGCAGGAGAACCTCGGCGCGCTTGACGCTGTCAAGGCCCTCAACGACGACGCCGCCCTCAAGGCGAGGATCGACGAGCTGTTCTAAGCCCGCGGCCCGCCGCCGGTAGCGCCGACCACAAGCCCGCCGCCGGTCGGCAAGCTGGCGGCGAGCCCGCCCCGGGCGGTATGAGATCCGAGGGCCTAATGAGCTAGGTTAAGACCCATGCCCGGTATTTTGCTCGTCAACCTCGGATCGCCCGACTCGCCCGCGCCCTCGGACGTCGCCACCTTCCTTCGCGACTTCCTCTCCGACCCCGACGTCATCGACTTTCCGCGCCCGCTGTGGCTACCGATCCTGCACGGCATCGTCCTTCGCACACGCCCCAAAAAGTCCGGCGCGCTGTATGAAACGATCTGGACGGAGGAGGGCTCGCCGCTCGTCGCTATCACGCGCCGCCAGCGCGACCTGCTCGCCGAGGCGCTACCGTGGCAGGTGCGCTTCGCGATGACGTACACCGCGCCGTCGATCGCCGAGGAGCTCGACGCGTTTGCCCGCGAGGGCGTCCGCGAGGTCACCGTGCTGCCGCTTTACCCGCAGTGGGCGCCGTCCAACACCGGCTCGATCGCGTCGCAGGTGCGCGAGTGGCAGGCCACCTCGCCCGAAACCCGCGTGCAGGTGATCGGCCCCTGGCCCACCGAGCCCCACTTCGTGGACTGGCACGCGGGCAAGATCGCCGACGCCGTCACCGCTCTGCCCAACCCGGAACGCGCCCGCATCCTGCTGTCTTACCACGGGGTGCCCGAGCGGCGCGCCCACCGGCCGCACGAATACGTCGTCCAGTGCGAGGCCACCACGTCCGCTATCGACAGGGCGCTTCGCCTACGCGGAGTGAGCAACGACGTCGTGACCACCTACCAATCGAAGTTCGGGCCGGGCCGGTGGCTGACCCCCGCCACGATCGACACGATGGCGGCCCTGCCCGGCGACGGCTTCACGAGCGTGGTCCTGGCCACCCCGGGTTTCCTCGCCGACTGCATCGAAACCCTCGACGAGCTCGACGTCCTCAACCGTGAGGCCTTCGAAAACGCCGGCGGCACGCACTTCGTGCGGGTGTCGCCGATGAATGACGATCCGGCGCTCGCCGACGTCGTCGCCCACCTTCTCGCAGGTTCCGGCGCTTCTCCTACCCCGGTACGAGATCCCGAGGCCGCGGCCGAGGCGAATTAGACGATAATGATCTACACATACGCCGTTGCACAAGGGGATTATTCATGCCTATAGACCAGCCCGCCGGTGCGCCGCGTCGTATCCGCTCCATCGCGCCCGAAGCGATAGCCCCACTCCCACAGCGGGTGCGCGCCTGGCTGGTGCACATCTTCACCATGTCCGGCATGGCGTTCGCCGCGCTCGCGACCCTCGCGCTCATCAACCAAGAGATCACGTGGATGTGGCTATGGCTCGGGGTGGCGCTGGTGGTGGACGGCGTGGACGGCTTCTTCGCCCGCCGCTATCGGGTCAAGGAGGTGCTGCCGTGGTTCGACGGCGGCATCCTCGACATCGCGATCGACTACATTACCTGGACCTTCATCCCCGCGATCTTCATGTACACCCAGCTGGATCTGGGGCCGAAGCCGCTGGCGGGCGTGCTGACGGTACTGATCTTGACGTCCTCGACGCTGTGTTACGCCAACGAAAACTGGAAGTCGGTGGACTACTACTTCTACGGCTTCCCCGCGGCGTGGAACATCGTGGCGGTGATCCTGTACGTGCTCCAGCTGGGGCAGGCGGCGAACGTGTTCTGGGTGGCGCTGTTCATCTTCCTGACAATCGTGCCGTTCTACTGGACTCACCCGTTCCGGGTGCGGCGCTTCATGGCGCTGAATCTGGCGGCGATCTCCGTGTGGACCATCGCCACCGGTTGGCTCGTGGCGATCTTCCCGCGCCAGCCGATGTGGCTCATGGTCTTATTCTGGCTCTCCGGCGGTTGGTTCATCGCCACGGGTCTGATCCGCACCCTGACGGGTCCCGACCGGCCGATCTTCCGTAAGAAATGAGCCCGCGCGGGGCAGACCTATCGCGCAGCTGAACCCATTACACAGCTGAACCTATCGCACAGCTAGCCGCCGGGGCGCTGTCCGGCGGGAAACTAGATCTGCCGGCTGCGCAGGCCCGTGGCCACCGCGCGGTCGCGCAGGTAGTTGAAGCTCTCGTACAGCAGGGCGCCGGCGATCATCGCCACCACCACGGCGTTGACGCCCCACGGGTAGCCGCGCCCGTGCGTCCAGAAGTAGATGTAGGGCGCGATGAACGTGATGAGCGTGACGGCGAACCCGACGGCCCGCAGCCAGGCCTTGTGCGCGGTGAAGAAGGCGACCAGCCCCCACGTGTAGGGAATCGCCGTGACCACGTCCATCGTCCACAGCAGCGCCACGCTCCCGTGGAAGTGCGGCACGAAGGTGACCGGCAGGGCGCGCAGCGCCGAGTAGCCGAAGACCACGACGTAGGCCCAGAACGTCGGGCTGTGCAACGCGCGGTAGAGCCGGGTGGAGGGGACGAGCCGTGCCCCGGCCTCGCGTAGTGTCCGATAGTTGCGCGAGCTGATCGTCGCCGACTCCGCCCCGACAAAGGCCGCCCTGACGAACGCGCGTTGCTCGGGGAGCCCCTCGGCCCACGTCCGTAGCCACGCCGAGGGGCTCATGCCGACGACGACGTGCGGCTCATCCATGTCGCCCAGATAGTGCTCGCTCACCTCGGAGGCGACGACGCCGTCCTTGATCATGCTGAGATCCTGCGGCAGGAACTCCTCGCTGAGCCGGTGGAGAAGGTAGTCGCCCGGCTCGACCCCGGCACCGCGCGCCGTGTTGCGGCCGAAGAATTCCCGTAGTCCCTCCACCCGTGTGGCGGGGACGAAGGCGATGAGGAGGTGCTGGCGGCTGCAGATGACGCGGCGCAGGTCGGTGGCAAGGGCGTCGCGCAGGTCGGTCAGGAGCCGATCCGGCGTCGTGAGGGGAAACTGGTCAAGGTGCTCGCTGAGGCGGTACATGACCAGGCTGATCACGACCGAGCGGGCCGTGAGGTTGCCGAGGCGGTCGATGCCGGAGACGTGCTTGACGGCCGCGGGATCCACGCTCACCTCGCGCAGGACCCGGTAGCTTAATGCCGAATGGCGGGTGAGGATCTTCGGGGTCTTGTCAGCGCCAAAGAGTGCTTGCATGTCTGATCCCTAGAACTTGTTGTCTTGATTGACGTCGGGTGTCTGCGCCTTGGTCTCTCGATGTTTATCATAGAACGGCGAGCGTTTGGCGAATTCCTGATTAAGTAGAGCCGTGCCGTCGCGCTCGACGAGGGTAGGAGTGCCAGAGAAGAGGTTCGTGCCGAGGCCGAGCCGGTCGCCGTCGATCCTGGCTCCGATGGCGGAGAGAATGGTGGGGAAGAAGTCGAAGGAGGCGTACTGGCGGTTCTTCGTGATCTCTTTGGGCAGGTCGGTTCCCTGGACCGGGTTGAGGATGAGGTTGACGACCGTGCGGTTGTAGCTCTTGTCCCAGTCCTTGAAGAACTCCTTGTCCATGGAGCGGTGATCGCCGGTGATGACGATCGTGGTGTCAGCGGCCCAGGGCTGGTCGAGGATCCACTCGACGAGCTTGACCGTCTGGGCTTGAGAGTAGTGGATGACGTTCTCGTACTGGGTGGGGAAGGGCTGGTCGGTCATGTTGGGGGAGAGGTAGCCGTCAGGCCAGTGCGTGTCGGCGTTCTCGAGGATGAAGTAGAAGGGCTTGTCGCCGTTTCCGCGTTCGGTGAGGACGTCGCGGGCATAATCGTAGAGCTTGTCGTCCTCCACGCCCCACCAGACCATGTAGTTCTTGGGCACGCGGCCCTCGGCCCTGAAGGTGGTCAGGTCGTGAATGGTGAAGTCGCCGTGGCGGCGGTAGTAGTCTCGCACCCCGCCCCAGGTGGAATCCGAGCCGACCATGAAGTCGGTGGCGTATCCGGCGTCGTGAAGGAAATCTCCGATGGTGGGGAAGTCCGGGTAGGACATTTGGGTTCCGTTGCCCGCGCCTGAGGCGAGCATGGGCGTGCCGGCCCACATCGCCACCATCGCCGCGACCGAGTGCCCGGTTGCGTAGAGCTGCTGCGGGCCGCCGGCGAGCTCGTTGTGGGAGAAGGACACGCCGCGGCGCGAGAGTTCTGCCAGCTCCGGCATGACGTTGTATTCCCTGTACCCGCCGAGGTCAGCCGAGTAGAAGGAATTCTCGATGGACTCCATGTAGATGTGGATGAGATTGCGTTTCTTCTGCGGCAGATGCACGTTGTCCGGCGTCGCCATGACGAAGTTGTCTTCGATGTAGTTGGAGGTGACGAACTGCTGGCGAATCATGTCCGCAAGGGGGAGGGTGTGGGCGGCGTAGGCGATCGATCCGGCGAGTGTTGCGAGCATGGCGACGAATGCGACCCCGCGAACGTGGCGGAAGCGCAACGGGCGCCGCGTCGTTGACTGAGGCTGGTCCGCGGTGGCGGGTGAGGCGTCGACGCCTTGTCCGAGGACAAGGTCTGAGCTGATGAGGCCGATGCAGGCGCCGACGAGCGCGAGCCAGGCGGTGGGGGCGATCATCAGATTGATGAACTCCAGAGCGTGTTCGGGAGTCGTCTCTCCGTTGCCCTGAGTGAGGATGAAGAGGATCTGATCGGCGGTGACGTTGTCGACCGAATCGGTGATGACCTTCGGGACGAAGGTGAACAGTGCGATCAGGGCGCCGAGAACGGCGCCGGCCAGTACCGAGGCGAGTTCGCGCAGGCGCCACGGGCGGTCCTTGTAGGTGAAGTGACGCTGTGAGAGCCGAAGAAGGGCAAGGATCGCCAGGCCGAGAGCGAGAACGAGGAGGAAATACACCAAAAGAAGCCACGGCGAGGCAGTCGTGCCATAGAAGAAGGTGCCGGCGCGGGCGAAGGTCCACCCGATCGTGAGCGCGGCGTTGCTGACGATGCCTGCGGCGATTCCGCGGGCAACCGCGCGCACGTTGCCCCCGAACATCCTTATCGCGACGATTAGGAGGATCGTGATTGTCAGTACTTGGATGGCGAGAAACACAGCTTCTGATTATAGGTAATCCTCGCCGGCATGAACTCATACCGGCGAAGTAGCCGCGGGTGGGCGGGAGCCGGGGCGCGATGGCGCCTCGGGTGGATCAGGCGGTTTCGGTGGCGAAGGTGGCGTTGAATCCCTGCGCGGAGGGGAAGACCTCCGAGGATCGCGCGGTGGTCGTGAGGGTCTCGTTGAGGTGGTCAATGCCGAGCCTGATCGCACCCAGGCAGATCGCGCGCGGACCGAGCGCCGAGATGGAGACGTCGGGCATGATCGGGCACCACCGGGCGAGGTTGGCGACGAAGCGGTCAAGGAAAAGGTCGGAATACGCGGAGTACTTACCGCCGATGACGAGGTGGGAGGGGCCAAGCGCGAGGACCATGGCCGCCGAGCCGAGGCAGAGCGCGTCGGCGAACTCCTCCACGGCCGCCAGCGCAGGGCCGTCGCCCGCATATGCGGCCTCGAACACCTTGCTCCGGGAGCCGGGGTGGGTGGCGTAGTGGTGGGAGATGAAGGTTTCGGCCTCGATGTCCTTCCACCGGATGGCCTCCAGCTCACCGATCAGTCCGGCGCCGCCGAGGTACCCGCGGTGGATGCGTCCGTCGATGATGGCCGCGGCGCCGGTGCGTTCGCCGGAAAGCACGTAGAGGACGTCCGAATGCCCGCTCGCGGCGCCGAGCCAGGATTCGCCGAGGGCGCCGAGGGCGCAGTCTCCCGCGACGATCGTCGTGCGCCCGAGTTGTGCGCTAACCTCCGCGGCGATGTTCGTGCCCTGCCAGCCCGGCATGCCCGTGCCGCCGAAGTAGGTGACCGTGCCGTCGTTAATCACGCCGGGGGAGGCCACGGCGCACAGCGTCAGCTCCTCGGGCGCCACGCCGGCCTGCTCCATCGCCTTCCTTCCGACGGCGACGGCGGCGCGGATGCGTTCGTTGGCTGGCATGCCCGCGTCTAGCTCCTCCGTGCGCTCGCCGAGGAAGTCGCCGTGGAAGTCGGCCACGATCGCTGTGCAGTGGTGGGCGCCGACGTCGAGGCCGAGCACGACGACCGTGCGGGGGTTGACCGCCCAGCGCATGGCCGGCCGCCCCAGGGAATTATCCGGCGTGACCTGGGTGAGCCAGCCGAGCGCGGCGAGATCGGCCACGACGTTCTCGGCCGCACGCCGCGACACGCCGATGTTCGCGGCGACGGCGGAAATCGACAACGGGCCGCAGAGCAGCTCGTTGAAGGTGTTGAGGAGGTTGACTCGGCGTTGGACTCGGCGCGCCGCTCCAGGTGTGTCGTGTAATCCGGTTGACATACATAACAAACTATCGTAATAATTCTCTTACGGCAAGACCTCCGCGAAGAGGCGCAGGTCAGAAGCCCATTCCAAGATTGGAGCATAGATGCAAGCATCTGCCATCTCGGCACAACCAAGCCCGAGAGGAGCCGAGCGAACCAGCGGAAAAGCGCCACGGCGCCGTCGATCTGACGCGCGCGCCGCCGCACTTTACCTCGCCCCGGCAGTGTTCGGATTCGTCGTGTTCTACCTCGTGCCGATCGTGCGCGGCTTCCAGATGTCGCTGACCGACTGGAACCTGCTCGAAGACCCGCGGTGGGTCGGCTTCGACAACTACGCCCGCCTGCTCGAGGACGCCACATTCATCAACGCGATCAAGGTGACGGTCATCTACGTGGTCGTCAACATCACCACCCAGACCATCCTCGGGCTGCTCATCGCGATGCTCATGATGCGAGTATCGCAATCGACGCTGATCCGCTCCACGCTCCTGCTTCCCTGGCTCATCCCGAACGTCACGATCGCAGCGATCACGCTGTTCGTGCTCGATCCGACCGTGGGCCTGCTCAACCACCTCATCGGCTTCCTCGGCGTCGGCCCGATTTCCTTCTACGGGGATTCGTCAATCGCGATCTACACCGTCGCACTCGTGAACTCGTGGCGAAACATGGGCTACACGGGCCTCCTCCTGTTCGCGGGTATGCAGACGATCCCGAAGATGATCTACGAGGCGGCCGAAGTCGAAGGGGCCTCCACGTGGCAGACCTTCCGCCACATCACGGTCCCGCTGCTGCGCCCGATCCTCGTCATGGTCGTCGTCGTGTCGATGATCGGCTCCTTCCAGATCTTCGACACGGTCTCGGTGGCCACCTCGGGCGGGCCGGGCAACTCCACGCGCGTGATCTACCTCTACATCTACGAAAAGGCCTTCCAGCAGTTCGACATGGGATACGCCTCGGCGATGGCGGTGGTGCTCATGGTCACGCTGGTGGTGCTCACCCTCATCCAGCTCAAACTCGCACGGTCAAGCGAATCGGATATGGACTGACATGGACATGCGAAATCGAATCATCTCCCGGCCCGCCCGCAGCGAGCGCAAGGTGCAAAAGAAGAACCACGGCAAGGTGGCCGGCTGGGGCCTGCTGATCTTGCTCATCATCGTCACGCTGCTGCCGCTGGTGTGGGCGCTACGCACGGCCATCACCCCGAACGCGGAGATCTTCAACGGCAACTACTCGCTCATCCCGGACAACGCCACCACCATCAACTTCAGGCGCGTGCTCGGCATGACCACGCCGGAGGAGAACGTCGCAGCCGGCGGGACGGCCGCCGTCATCAACTTCTGGCTCTACATGCGCAACTCGTTGATCTTCGTGGCGGTCCTCGTCTTTGCCCAGGTCGCGACGTCGACGATGGCGGCCTACGCCCTGTCCCGCCTGCACTTCAAGGGCCGGGACACGATCTTCGTCATCCTGCTCACCGCCCTCATGATCCCGCCGATCTTCATCGCGCTACCGAACTTCGTGCTCATGGACGAGCTCGCCTGGATCAACACCTTCCAGGGCCTGCTCGCGCCCTACGTGCTCATTTGCCCGTTCGGCATCTTCTTCCTGCGCCAGTTCATGCTCTCGCTTCCCCGCGAGGTGGAGGAGGCGGCGATGGTGGACGGCGCCTCGCGGTGGACGGTCTTCATCAAGATGATCGTCCCCATGTCAGCGGCGCCCATCACGACCTTGGCAATCATCCAGGCGGTCTTCGGGTGGAACGAGTACATGTGGCCCCAGCTCATCGCGAAGGCTGACGACGTGCGGCTGCTCAACGTCGCGCTGTCCGTCTTCGCCCAATCCTCACCCTCAACCCGACCCGACTGGGCAGGACTCATGGCGGCGGCAACACTGCAGGTCATCCCCATGTTCATCCTCCTCATCATTTTCGGTAAGCGCCTGGTGAACTCCCTGGGGTTGACCGCGGCGAAGTAACTCATCGACCTGCCGGCTCCGGCCGGAACACACACGGCTCTCAACGAAAGGAACAACGATGGCCAAGTCATACAAAGTCGTATCGATCGTGGCTGGACTCGCGCTGGCACTGACGGCGTGTTCAGGAACGTCGATCTCGGGCGGCTCCGGGAAAACATCCGGCGCCACCGGGGAGGCGAACGCGAAGGAGGTGACCTACCGCCTGTGGGACCCGGGCCAACAGGCCACCTATCAGCGCTGCGCCGACGCGTTCGAAAAGGAAAGCGGAATCAAGGTCAAGATCGAGCAGCAGGGCTGGGACGATTACTGGGCCAACCTCACCACGGACTTCGTCTCCGGCACCGCCCCGGACGTGATCACCAACCACGTCCAGTACTACCCGGACCTGGCGAGCAAGGGCCAGCTCCTTGACCTGAACACCTTCCTCAAGGACGGCGACGTCGACTTCTCCAAGTACACGGGCGATCTAGCGAACCTGTGGGTCAAGGACGGCGCGCGCTACGGCATCCCCCAAGACTGGGACACGATCGCGCTGGTCTACAACAAGAAGATGGTCGCCGACGCCGGTGTGCCCGAGACCGACCTGCGTAACCTCACCTGGAACCCGACCGACGGCGGTAGCTTCGGCAAGCTCATCGCCCACCTGACCGTGGACAAGAACGGCGTGCGCGGAGACGAGGCCGGCTTCGACAAGGACAACATCGACGTATACGGCTGGGGCCTGGAGAAGGGCGGCGGAATCGTCGGCCAGGGCCAGTGGTCGTGGCTCGCACTGTCGAACGGCTTCGAGTACCTGGACAAGAACCCGTTCGGGACGAAGTACCAGATGGACGACCCCAAGCTGATCGAGGCCATCTCGTGGTGGCAAGACCAGATCGCGGCCGGCTACGTCACCCCGCTTTCGATCGCGGGCCCGCTCGGCCTGGAGCCCATGATGGAGCAGGGCAAGGCCGCGCTCGTGCCTGACGGCTCGTGGCGCATCAACATGTGGTCGTCGTCGACGACGAACGAGTTCGGCTTCGCCCCGCTACCCGAGGGCCCGCAGGGTCGCAAGACGATCATCAACGGCCTGGCGCCGTCGATCACGAAGCAGGCGAAGAACCCGGAGGGTGCGTTCGAGTGGGTCAAGTTCCTCACCTCGGACAAGTGCCAGTCGATCGTCGCGAAGGACGCCATCGTCTTCCCCTCGCTGATCGAGTACTCGGAGAAGGCAGTGGCCGCGCATGCGGACGCCGGCCGCGACGTCACCGCGTTCACCGACATCGCCAAGGACCCGGCAAACCTCGCCTACTACCCGATCACCGACAAGGGCAACGAGATCGGTTCGGAAGGCCAGGTCACCTTCGACGAGATCGAGCAGCTGACCGTCAAGGCCGCGGACGCCCTTCCGCAGCTCAACGAGAAGGTCAACAAGATTCTGACGAACTAGGCCGCCAAGCCGGATCGGCGAGGAGGCCGTGGCCAGGAAACGCTGGCCACACCAATACGGGTGCGGCGGTTCGCCGCCGCACCCCGAGGGAGGACATGTGGATATCCAGGTAGGGGCTAAGACATTCCGGGTCAGCGGCGCGCCGGCCGTGGCGCGTGGCGAACGGGTGTGGATCGCCTCCGGGCGCGAGATGACCATCGAACACCCGTGGGGTGCCACCGAGTTTTACCGTCACGGCTGGAACTCGTGGTCCTCGACCCGCTGGTGGCGACTCGACAAGAGGCCGTGGCGCGTGTGGAACAACGCCAACCGGACCCTGACGGCCGAGGACGCCGCCACCGACACCCCGGACGCCCACACCTCCTCCATGCTCACCGCACTCACCGGCCCGGATGGGCACACCTTCCTCGTCGGCGCCCTGCGCGGGTGCGCCCCGACGCTGACCATCGACGAGGCGGCGATCGTGGCGAGCGCTGAATCGGAGGCCGAGTGGTTCATCGCGGTGGGGGCCGAGCTTGACGTCTTCGAGCAGTACGCCGCGGCGCTTGCGAGCGCCCGCGAGCTGACCCCGCTTCCCCGCGCGGCTGGCACGGTCGGCCCCGTGTGGTCATCGTGGTATTCGTGGTTCGAAGAGATCACGGCCGAGATTATCGCGGCAGAAATCCTCCCCGCCCGCGAACTCGGCTACGCCACGATCCAGATCGACGACGGCTGGGAACGCCGCGTGGGCGACTGGCGCCCGAACGAGAAGTTCCCAGCCGGCGTCGTGGATCTCGCGGGCCGCATCCACGACGCCGGGCTCAAGGCCGGGTTGTGGGTGGCGCCCTTCATCTCCCTGGCCGCCACCCCCGTGCTTGATCGCCATCCCGAGCTGTTCCTCCGGTCGGGAGGGGAGCTCACGCCGGTCGGGTACAACTGGGGTGAGCACTACTTCGGACTCGACCTCTCTCGCGCCGACGCCCGCGACTGGCTTGCCGAGACGATGGCGGAGATCGCCGGCTGGGGCATCGACGTCTTTAAGCTCGATTTCATCTACGCCGGCGCGCTACAGGCCGAACGCGCCGGGGCGATGAGCCGGGAGGAGGCCTACCGGGCGGGTTTGCAGACGATTCGCGACGCCGTCGGGCCCGAGACCTACCTGATCGGCTCGGGTGCCGTCCTCAATGCCTCGTTCGGCCTGCTCAACGGCGTGCGCGTGGGACCGGACACCGCGCCATACTGGGATAACACCGAGCGGGTGGGGGACCCGACCGGCCCGTCGGTGCTCAACGCGCTGCGCACCTCCCTCTCGCGCGCCTGGCTGCGCCCCCTCATCGACATCGACCCCGACGTGGCCTACTTCCGCACCCGCGGTTCCCTGCTGTCGCCGGAAGTCAACGAGCTCACCGCCGACGCGGCCCTCGCCTGCGGGTTCGCCCAGTGCTCCGACCCGGCATCCTGGCTGACGGACGAGGAGCGGGAGAAGGTGGCGGCCTGGACGCGGGCGGCGCGCACGGCGTCGTCGAAACAGATTGGGCGCTACGCATACGCGATTGATGGGCGCCAGGTAGACTTCGACGCCTGGCTCAACCCCTCCGGGCGCGTCTCGGACCGACTGATTGTGAAGTGAGGACAATGAGGACGCCGACCCCGGCCGCGCTGATCGCGGCGACGGTACTGGCACTGGCCTCGGTTGTGGCGCCGGCGCAGGCGGACGGCGAGGCGGAATCGGGCGCGCCGGCCCACCCGGCGAGCATCATTGACCCGGACACGCCGCAGCGGGAGGGGATGGTGCTCACGGCGTCGGCGGAATTCAACGACGGCGTCAACGGGGCGCTCTTCACCGACCGCTACCTTCCGCACTGGTCGCTCTCGGACGGGACCCGCGCCCGATACGAGGTGAGCGACGGGACGCTCAAGCTGCGCATCGACGCCGACCAGGAGCCGTGGGACCCCGACCACGACGGCTCGACCCGGGTCTCCTCCCTGCAGACCTACCAGCGCGATTACCTGCACAGGTGGACCAAGTACGCGGGCATCGCCCAGAAGACGACGCCGTTCCGCGGCCACCTGCAAAAGTACGGGTACTTCGAGGTGCGGGCGAAGGTCGCCGCCGGCGGCGGGCTCCACAGCGCGTGGTGGATGACCGGGGCTAACCAGGACCTGCCCGACGGGGATGGCAGCAGCTCGCATCAAAGCGGCGAGGTCGATATCTTCGAAGTGCTCGGCCAGCGCGGGGCCACCCAGGCGCAGACGGCCATCCACCCGTGGGGCGACCTCGGGCGGCTGTGGCCGTGGACGGCCCGGATCACGAATGGCGACGTCGACCTCTCGAAGGACTTCCACACCTACGGCTTCGAGTGGACGGCGTCGGGAATGAAGGTCTACGTCGACGGCGAGCTCGGGTTCTCGACGCCGCTGTCCCCGTCCTACCCCATGCTGACCTACCTGGGGGTGTACGAAAAGCGTGAACCGAAGGCCTGGACCGGGCCGTTCGATCCGAGCGTGCCCTACCCGAAGGTATTCGAGGTCGACTACTTCCGCGCCTACCAGTTCGACAAGGGCGATTTCCCGCACGCATATACGGTTGGCGACGGCATCCTTCAGGGCCAGACGAGGGAGAGCCACGGGGTGACGAGGTGGGTCGGCGGAGCGGGCAACGCGGCGACCGTGAACGTCTACGCGGCCCGGCCGGGCTTCTATGACCTTGAGCTTGGCTACCGCTCCGGCGAGCCGCGCGGGCTGATGGTCGCGGTCAACGACTCCCAGACCCTGCACTTTGACGGGCTGTCAAGCGGATCGTTCGTCGGCAAGTTTGACACGCTCAGGTTCGCGGCCGAGCTCGAGGAGGGGTGGAACTCAATCCGCTTGTCCAACCCTCGTGGGGTGGCGCCGGACCTGGGGGTGCTACGCGTCTTGGGGCAGGACACGGGCGGCGCCGACGCTTGGTAGCGTTGAGCCATGAAAGCATTACACGCGGATATCACCACACTGGACGTGGATGCGATCGTCAATGCCGCCAACTCCACGCTCCTCGGCGGGGGCGGCGTCGATGGCGCGATCCACCGCGCCGCCGGGCCCGGCCTGCTTGCCGCCTGCAAGGACGTGCGGCGTGAGCGGTATCCCGGCGGCCTGCCGGTGGGCGAAGCCGTCATGACGCCGGGCTTCAACCTCCCCGCCCGCTACGTCATCCACACGGTCGGCCCGAACCGGCACCGCGGCGAGACGGACCCCAAGCTGCTCGCGCGAGCATTCCGATCCTGCGCCGAGCTGGCCACCCGCGAGGGACTGACCCGGATCGCCTACCCCGCCATCTCTGCCGGGGTCTACGGCTGGGACATGGAGCAGGTGGCGAGGATCGCCGTGGCTGAGCTGTCCAATTTCCCGAGCCTGGACGTGACCTTCGCGCTTTTTAGCGAGGAAGCGCGGCAGACGTGGGAGCGCGCGATCGACGTCGGGACGCGCAATTGACGGCGGGAAGCGCCACCTGCGAGATTGAGTCGTGGCCGCCTATGTCCGACTCACCGTGCGCACATCCGGGACCAAGAGCGGGATGAGGTGCGCCGCCACCAGTGCGAATCCGCAAAAAAGAGCCACCTGGGTGGCGCCGAAGGCGAGCGCCGCCGGGCCGACCAAGAGCTGCGAGAGCGGCACGGTGGCGAAGGACAACGCATCGTCGAAGGAGGACACCCGGGAAAGCTCGCCTCGCGGCACCTGGGTCTGCAGGGTCGAATCGTAGGTGATGGCGGCGGCCGTCGCGGCGAAAGCCGATACGAAAACGACGCCGATCAGCACCGCGATCGAATCCGACAGGCCGAGCGCGATGAGCGGCAACCCCGTCAGAGATCCCAGGATGAGTCCGGTAGGCAGCGGGTTGCGAAAACGAAACCGCATGAGCGCGACGCTCGCCACCACCAGTCCCGCCGCGCGCACGGACAGCACCACGCCCCACCATGCCTCCGAGTGAGACCGGCCGATGATCGTCGGCCCGAGGATCTGCCACGGCCCGATCAGCAGCAGGTTGATGATGGCGTAGGACAGTGCCAGCGTCCACACCCACCGCAGCCTGGAGAAGGCCTGCCAGCCCTCGCGCAGGTCGGCCCACATGCGCGCAGGCCGCGGTTGGCTCAGCCGTGGTAGGCGCGCAAACAGAATCGCGGCGAAAAGGGAGGTGACGGCGTCGGCGAGGAGGGCCCAACCCCCGCCGACGAACGTGACGAGTACGCCGGCGAGCGTGGGTCCAAGAATCCGGGTGGCGTTCTTCGAGGTGGCCAGTGCGGCGTTGGCCCGCTGGATGTCGCCCGGCGGCACCAGGTCAGGGACGATGCCCCGCAGTGCCGGGCCGGAGAACGCGGCGAGGATGCCGCTCGCCGCCGACAGGGCGGCCATGGCGCCGAGACTGAACGCGTCCGAGAAAAGCAGCCCCGCCATCGCTGCCTGCGTGGCGGCGCTCGCCGCGGCGGTTGCAGTGAGGATTCGCGAGCGCGGGAACGTGTCGGCGAGCACGCCGCCGGCCAGCATAAAGACGAGCATGGGTAGCACGTTCGCGGCGAGCACCACGCCGGTTGCCGAGGCCGACTTCGTCTCCTCGAGTGCCACGAGCGTGAGTACGACGGGGGTCAACGCCGTGCCGAGGAGATCGACCGTGCGCGCAGCGAGGAAGGTGGCGAAGACGCGGTTGGTGAAAGCCATGGCTAGCCGACGTCGTGAAGCGTGAGCGCCACGCGCGTGGCGCCGCTGGTGAGGCTCGCCCCGGCGAACGTGGCCGTGGCGTTAGCGGGCTGCGACTTCAACTTTGGGCTCCTCGACCTCGACGCGCATACGCACCGGTTCAACCCGCGGGGAGAGGTTCCGCTTCATGGCGTGGACCGCGAGCGTGAGAATAAGGCAGGCGCCAATCCACGCCAGCGGTTGACACACGACGATCCCGACGTAGCCGTAAATCGGCGCGATGAAGAGCGCGGTGGCCACGCGGGCACCCATCTCGATGAAACCGGCCAGCGTGGGGATCAACGCGTTGCCCAGCGACTGCAGGGAGTAGCGGTTGACGAACAGGACGGTGAGGAAGGGGTAGAACGGGACCGTCACCCACAGGTAGAGCGAGCCGAGGCGAAGGATCTCGTCGGTCGCGCCCGAGCCGAAGAAGGCGCCGATCAACTCGTGTTGGAAGACGAGGATGAGGGTGCCGATGACGGCGGCGTAGGTCAGCGACATGTAGATCGCCTGGCGGATGCCCACCCACATGCGTTCCATCTTGCCCGCGCCGTAGTTCTGCGCCACGAAGACGCCGGCCGCGATGCCGAAGGAGACGAAGGGGAACATGGCCAACTGCTCGATGCGCTGGGCCACGGTGTAGGCGGCGATGGCGGCGGCGCCGTGGCCGTTGAGGGCGATCTGGATGACGATGAGGCCGAGGGCGATGACGGAGGTCTGGAATCCCATCGGGATGCCGAGGCGGAGCTGCTCGAACGCCTCCACCTTGACGATGCGGAAGTCGGAACGGCCGATGCGCAGGACCGGGATGCGGACTTGGATGTAGACGACGCACGCCACCACCGACAGGGCCTGGGCGATCACGGTGGCGAGCGCCGCGCCCTCCACGCCGGTGCCGAGGTAGAGGATGAAGACGAGATCGAGCCCGATGTTAAGCGCCGCGGCGAGGATGAGGAAGATCAGCGGGGTGATCGAATCGCCGATGGCGCGGATCGCGTTGGCCAGCAGGTTGTAGAAGACCGTGAAGATCGAGCCCGCAAAGAGGACCTGCAGGAAGTAGGTGGCCTCCGGGAGAATATGCGCCGGGGTGTTCATGAGGCGCAGGATGTCACCCGAGAAGACCACCGACGGCACCGTGATGGCGAGCCCGAGCACAGCCGACAGGATGATGGAGGTACCGAAGTTCCGCCGCAGGGCCGGCAGGTCCTGGGCGCCGAAATGACGCGACATCGGGATCGTCATGCCGACCGTGGCCGACTGGGCGAAGCCCATGATGAGGAAGAAGAGGGTGCCGACCGCGCCGACGGCCGCCACGGCGTCAGCGCCGAGTGTGCGCCCGACGATGAACGTGTCCGAAATGTTGTACAGCTGCTGGAAGAGGTTCCCCACGAGAAGGGGAAGCATGAAAAGAAGGATCAGTTTTCCTTCATGGCCGTGCGTGAGTTCTTTTGCCATTCTGCTCTTTCCCGGCACATATTCGATCGTCTCTAAAGCCGCTAAGGAGCGTACCAGGTAGACCGCCGCCAAATGAGGTCGCGGCCATGTGAGATATGCGGCAGGTTGGCGGCTGGCGCGCCGTGGGCGAGGCGCGGGCGCGGGCCAAAACGGTAGGGCGGGCCAAAACGGTGGGGTGGGCGAAAGCGGTGGAGCGGGCGTCGTCGGAAAACCAACGACGCCCGCCCCCAGGCCAGCGCGACGAACGCGGTTGCGCGCTAGGCCATCTTCTCCAGCGGCGCGCGCACGCCGTGGTCGCGGATGACCTCGAAGGCGGCGAGGTAATCGCGACGGAAGGCCGGGTCCTTGGCGAGTTCGCCGAAGATCGGCTGAACGTTGAGGAAGGCCCCTCCTCTCCGCCTGCCTGCGCCGCGATCGGGAGCTTCATCTCCTCCCACGCCTTGTCGCTGATCTGGATCTCCTTGCCATCCTCGGCCTTGCCCTCCAGCGAGATTGCCCACGCCGCGCCGGTTTTCCCGAAACCCGGCCGCTCGTTGCCCTCTTCCGCACTCACATTGGTCACATGTGTCTCACGGGCCACTTCTGCCCCACGGTCATGCGGATCGGCGTTGCTAACTAGTGATCCTGAGCGCTAAACTGCCGGTTTTCGCGACGGAATCTCAAAAACTCACGACTTGGCCACACGCCCGAGGCGGGAAGAGCTACTGAATCCCGCCGAGCGACCCGTGACAGGGCGCCCTGCGGGTCCTATTCCGTGTAAAACGCCCGCGCGGGCATGTGATCGCGAGTACACTAAGGGCATGTCCCATACCGATTCCCTCGCAACGAAGCTACCCAAACTAGACTCGCGCGCCTACGACAAGGAGCTACGGCGTCTTCAAGCGGAGCTCGTCGAAATGCAACAGTGGGTCATCGCCACCGGCGAGCGTATCGTCATCCTCTTCGAGGGGCGCGATGCGGCGGGGAAGGGGTCGGCGATCAAACGCGTCACCCAGTATCTAAACCCGCGCCACGCACGCGTCGTCGCGCTCCCCAAACCCACCGAACGCGAGTCCACGCAGTGGTACTTCCAACGCTACGTGGCGCACCTGCCCGCGGCAGGAGAGATCGTCATCTTCGACCGCTCGTGGTACAACCGCGCCGGCGTCGAGCGCGTCATGGGTTTCTCCTCGCCTGAGGAATACCACCGCTTCCTGCGCCAGGCCCCCGAGTTTGAGCGGATGCTGGTCGACGACGGGATCCGAATCCTCAAGTACTGGTTCTCGGTGTCAGCCGAGGAACAGGAGGCGCGATTCCGCTCGCGGTCCTCGGACCCGATGCGGCGCTGGAAGCTGTCGCCGATCGACGTCGAGTCAATCAACCGATGGGAAGAATACTCGCAGGCCAAGGACGCCATGTTCGCGGCAACAGACACGCCGTGGGCGCGCTGGCGCACGGTCGAGTCGGAGGACAAGAAGCGTTCGCGCATTAACGTCATCGCCGACATCCTCCGCGAGATCCCCTGGCAGCGCATCGAGCCGGAGAAGGTGGAGGTACCAAAACGGCCGGTGCTCGACGAGCAGGATTCACACCAGCGGCTGGACCGGACGAAGTACATCTACGTCGACGACGTCGCCGCGAAGCTCGAGAAGCGACGCGTGAAGGCGGCGGAGGAAAAGCGCAAGGCCAAAAAGAAAGCGCGTAAGGCTGCGAAGAAGGCGCGCAACGTGGAGATGGTGGATATGGTGGATGACGAACGCGGCGGCTCGGGCGAGGACTAGGGCGGCGTCGTCGTTGGAAGAAAAAGGACTCCCCACGCACCCGCCAGAGCTCAAGTACCCTTGCTGCATTCCTGCCCTGGGGGAGTTCCTCAAGATGGCGCCACGTGGGGAGCCGCAACCGATACTACCATGAGTTCGCGGGAGGCGGCGCCGCGCGGGTGAGACTAACTGCACCCACGCCCGTCGGCATGCAATTTCCCAAAGCCCACCATGTTTCGTAAACTAAATAGGCAGATTCACTGAATCCGAGGAGGATTCGCCTAGTGGCCTATGGCGCTCGCTTGGAAAGCGGGTTGGGTTAACGCCCTCGGGGGTTCGAATCCCCCATCCTCCGCGCTTTGCCCCTTCCGGAAGCTCCGGGAGGGGCTTTTTCGTTGTGTTTTCGCGGGTTTGTGGTTGGTGTGGTGTTGTCGGCTTATAGGTCAGGTTGTGTTGGTTTTTGGGCTGTCTTTCGTTGCTATAAAGCCGAAAGGTGGGGGTTGGACTGGTTGTGACTTGAGTTCTTGGTTGGCCAGGTCGTGTTGGTTTTATCCCGGTTTTTGATTGATATTCCGTGGCAAGGTCGGGGTTTGAATCGGCTTGAATGTGGGGATGGGAAATCCTCGATGCAAAATCTGTGGTGGCACGACGCAAAAATGGGGCTCAACTCGAGCAGGTAGGCCAAGGTTGCGCTGTCCAACATGTGGGGCAAGCCAGTCTCGGCGTAACGATACCCGCGCCCGGCATTTCAGTGCGTTTTTAGACTTCGTCACCGGCAAACACACCCTGGCCGATTACGGGCCCAAGGCACGCACCATACGACGGCGTAACGAACCATTTTGGCATCTATGGCCAGTTTCCCCACTGGTCGACGAAGTCAGCCACGTGGTCTTTGTTGACGGGATCTACCTGTCCCACAAGCTGGTCGTCCTGATCGCGTGTACCAAGACTCACGTGCTTGGCTGGTACGTGGCCAAGGGCGAGACCACCCGCGCCTGGCAAGCGCTGATGTCGAGGATCGCGCCCCCAGATGTTGTCGTGTGTGATGGTGGGCAAGGCATCGCCAGCGCGGTGAAGACTACCTGGCCTGGAACCCGGATCCAACGCTGCGTCTTTCACGCCTATAGCGCGGTCAAGCGTAAGACCACCACCCGGCCACGCACTCAGGCAGGTGTTGATCTCTACGGTCTTGCTCAAGCCCTGCTCGAGGTCGCCACCTATGAGCAGGCAGTGGCATGGATGAGCAAACTCGCCGCCTGGAACACCACCTACAAACAGTTCCTCGCCCAGCGCACCCGGCTACCAGACGGACGCCTCGTTCCCACCCATGCCCGGCTGATCCAGGCCAAGAACTGCCTCAACACGCTGGTCAAACAAGGCACGCTGTTCACCTTCCTTGATCCCGCCCTTGACCTTGAAGGTGACCCCATTCCCAGGACGTCGAACCTGATCGAGGGCGGGATTAATACCCAACTACGCTGCGTGCTACGAGCCCACCGGGGCATGAGTCTTGATCACCAGGTCAAGACCGTGTTGTGGTGGTGCTACCTGCACACCGAGTTCCCTGCCACCCCAGCACACATCCTCAAGACCACGATCACCGACCAGCAGATCATTGACCAATTCGACAAGGCCAGCCACCGCGCCCAAGCACAAGCCGAGATCGACAGATGGGGAACCGCAGTTAACTGGACCGACTTCCACCACAACGGAACCTGGCACGAAACCTACTAAACCGAAACCAACACATTTTGGCCTATAAGCC
>JALEWQ010000121.1 GCA_022783305.1 Trueperella sp.
CCGAGCCGACAGAGCCGGCCGAACCGGTTCACCACGAACGCAAGTCTGTTTTTGACCGCTTTGAGGCCGACGAGCCGGAGGTCGGCGCGCACAAGCCCGCGGATGCGGCTGAGGCGCCCGCGCCTGGGGGCGTGACCCCGGTGGAGGCTAGGCACGTCGGCGCAGGCGCGAAGCCGGCTGGCGAACCGGCCCCGGTTGCCGAGTCGACCCCTGCCGATGGCACGGACGACGACGAAGACTACGAAGACTCGCTTCGCGACCGCTTTCTAGCAATGACTAAGCGCGAGAACGAGGCCGGCGCGCAGGAGGCCAAGCAGGACGACCCGAAGGTGGCGGCTCCCGTTGCCGCGAAGGCGGAAACAGAGCCGGCAAATGAAGAGACGGCGGAATTTGACCAGGACACCGAGGTTGAAGCCCCGCGTCGAACCTGGCTCAACTTCATCATCCTGATACTCATCGCCGCTCTTGTCGGCTACCTTGGCGGCTCCTGGATCAACGTGACGTTTCTATCCGAGCCGCTGACCGGCGTCGTTAATGATCTTGCACCCCTGCTGCTGTAACCGAAAGGACACCGTGACAGCTACACCGGAAACGATTGATCAGACCATCGTGGCGGCGCGTGCCGCCTCTGCGGGGAAGGCGACGTCGATCACGGCGATTGACGTGTCCCAACGGCTGGTGATCACGGATGCGTTCCTGGTCGTCTCCGGCTCGTCGGAGCGGCAGGTGCGCGCGCTGGTCGACGACATCGAAGAGGCGATGTACAAGATCGGCGTCAAGCGATTGCGCCGCGAAGGCCTGGAGGGGGAGGCCCACTGGGTTCTGCTCGACTTCGGAAATCTTATGGTGCACGTCCAGCAGGATGAGGACCGCGAGTTTTACGCGCTCGAGCGCCTCTGGGGCGACTGCCCACTCATCGAACTGCCCGAGGACGTGACGGTGGGGGAGGGGCCTCGCTCGTCTTTGGCGGACTACTTTGCGCCGGCCGATACGGTGGAGGCTGATGAGGCGTGAGGCTACGCCTTGTCTTTTGGAGGCATGGCCAGACGGTCCAAAACGCCTCGATGCGGATCCAGGGCTCGCAGGACTTCCCGCTTAACGATGTTGGGCATGCGCAAGCGGCCGTGGCAGCCAAGGAGTTGGCCCGGATGAAGCCGGGGTGGATCTATTCCTCAGACCTGGGGCGAGCGTTGCAGACGGCTCAATACCTTGCGGATGCGACCGGGGTGGAGATCCGACGTGACGCCGGCTTGCGCGAACGGGCCTACGGGCCGTGGGAGGGCCTGACATCTGCCGAGATTCGCGCCCGCGACCCTGAGCAGTGGAAGGCGTGGCGCGAAGGGCGCGAGCCGAAGGGCGTGGGAGTCGAGAGCCGGGAGGCGTGCGGGCGCCGCGTACACCGTGCGGTCGAGCGTGCGCTGAGCGAGGTTAGGCGAGAGCTTGCCGCGGGCGCCGCAGCTGGTGGCGACGCCACGGGCTGCGGATCAAGTGTTCGCGCGGCGGGAGAAGGAGGCGTGGCGAGCCAGGACGACGTCGTGACGATCGTGTTCGTCGCGCACGGTGGCTCCATCGCGAACGGGGTGATGAGCATGCTTGGGCAGAATCCCTCCGAGTGGGTGGGACTGCAAGGGATGGACAACTGCCACTGGTCGATCATTGAGCCCCGGCCGTCGGCCAACCCCGTGTGGCGGATGCGTTCCTACAACCTGGGCGCGAGTGCGGGAGAACCTGTTTGCGGGCTGCCGTACAGGTAGTGAGCGGTTTCACCCGTTCAGAGCCTCGCTGAATTGGCGCTGGTGGGTAGTTCTGAGTAATATAAAACAAGTCTCAAGGGGCTATGGCGCAGTTGGTAGCGCGCTTCCATGGCATGGAAGAGGTCAGGGGTTCGAATCCCCTTAGCTCCACTAACTGCCTGCTGGTGTTGATACAATTTCGCGCCAGCAGGTTTTGTTTTGCCTTCGTGCGCCAAAATTTTCTCGCGTGCTCCAAAATCGGGGTTACGCGAAATTGTTGGGCTTGAGCTGGGGTTTATCCCTGCAGTGGAGTCTTGTTGCTGAAAACTATGAATTGGCAGTGTGCGGAATTGTTACGCTACCCATGCAATTGATAGGTGGTGGTACTGATACGGTTTCGTAGGCAAAACTGGTTTCTCTCGCATTTCTATGAATGCGAGATTTCCTTGAATGGGTAGGGCTATCACAATGCTGAGGCAGCGTTTCAAGGGTAAAAGAACTCTAATGGATGCACTTTTGACACTTTCAACACAGGTACAGTAAGAACAAAATGCTTTCACCAAAAGTGTCAAAATAGCCGAGGCAATTCCAATTCCAGCTTGTTAGTGTATAGGTGGAAGGGAAGCGATCATGGAAAAAACTTACGAGACCCCGCGGGGAATCATTCACTATTGGGTCGATTCCAACTCGAAACAACCTGCCCTGCAATTGGTGTTCCTCCCGGGGCTTACCGCCGACCATAGACTGTTCACCGCTCAGCTCGAGCACTTTGCGGGTCAATACCCGACGCTGGCTTGGGACGCACCAGGTCACGCAGCCTCAAGGCCTTTTGACCTCACGTTTTCCCTTGCTGACAAGGCTCGTTGGTTGCGCGAAATCCTTAATCGGGAAGGCTGTGGCCGTCCAGTTTTGGTTGGCCAGTCGATGGGTGGTTACGTGGCACAATCTTATCTTCAACAGTTTGCCGGATCGCTCGCCGGGTTCGTGTCGATTGATTCGGCCCCGCTGGGCCGTGCTTACATGACTTCGGCGGAATTGTGGTTGCTAAAACGTATGGAGCCGATTTATCGCCTTTACCCCTGGCGTCTCCTCCTGAGTCACGGGTCAAACGGCGTTGCCACCACGGCGCTGGGACGCGCCTT
>JALEWQ010000087.1 GCA_022783305.1 Trueperella sp.
AGTTGGCGTAGACCGAACCCCCAGAATCACCATTCTGGGAGGACGTTCCGCCCCGCAAACTAATGAGGTTACTCAGACACACTCCACCAAAACATCTCGTCAACCCATAGTTAGTCACCGCATTATTGCAGACATTCCCCGTAGTGGAACCCTGGAAACACAGCCGATTTCCTTTCCCTCCCGCAGGATGCCACATGCCAATCACCGGCTTCCTCGTGGAACCTGCTAGAACCTTTCCTTCGTATGTCTTACCGCTGACGAATTCCGCATCAATCTTGGCGTTATAGCTGTGCGTAACACGACCCGAGTTGGAAGATCCCGACAACGAAGAGGAGGTCCAGACATAGGAAAGCAGATCGAAGCAGTGACCTGCCGTGAAATACCCACGAGTACCGTTGGCATTTAGCGCAGGGATGCCGCTCGTACACCGAACCAATTTCCCCTGTTGATAGCCAAAAACTGCAGCCCCGCCAACAAATGGCGCCCGCACATTCTCATTGTGGACATCATCCTGGTAGTAACCCGGCGAGAAGGAGTACCCCACACCCTGCGGGAGCGCCGCGAGAACCATAGCGGATGTGGGGCTTTTCATATTTCTAGACTACACTAACCCCCGGGTGTGCTAGGCGGAGGCCTGACCGCGGGTCAAGACTTCCGGGCGGGCTCTCGATGCGGGGTCTGTTGCTAACTGGTGAGCCTGAGAGGTTTCGTGGCCAAAACCGCCCCTTTCCGCCCCAAATTCACCTGTTGTCCACACGGGTCTGTCCGGCCAGTAACTCCTGGTGGGGTTGCGTGTTGCTAACTGGTGAGCCTGAGAGATTTCATGGCCAAAACCCGCCCTTTCCCGACTCAAACTCACCAGTTACCCACACCCGAATCATTTCAGCACCGCCTGACGTGTGACATGTGGGACTCATGTTGCAGGAGTGAACGGTGTGACGTGGTATTGGTTGGGCGCGGCGGGCAGAGTCGGGCGTGCTGGCCAACTTCGAGCACCGGTGGCCAAACTCGGGCGCGGCGTCCAAACTCGGATACGGCGGGCAGACGCGGGCGCGGTGGCCAAACTCGGGCGCGGCGGCCAAACTCGGGCGCGGCGGTCAAACGCGGATGCGGCGGCCAAACTCGAGCGTCGCTAGTCAAATTTAGGCAGCGCTGCTCACGCACCCGGCGTTCGCCGGGTCTGCCAAATTCTCGGGTGTTGTGTCGCAACCCGACACAACACCTGAATCTGAGACCGACCAGGCCCCTATAGCGATCGGTAGTCGGCATATTCAATAGAACTGTCGCCGGGTGGGTGGTTCTGCTCGATTGGGTGCGGAAATGTGGGGCGTGAGGGCACCCGGCACCCGCCCGGCCTACACCGCGCCGGTGGCCGTCAAATACGTCAGCACCGCCCGCACGCGCCGGTTCTCCTCGCCGGCAGGCAAACCCAGCTTGGAAAACACGTTAGCCACATGCTTGGACACCGCCGCGCCGGACAGGTACAGCTGAGCCGCGATCTCCGTATTCGACTTTCCCTGCGCCATCAGCTCGAGCACCTCGGACTCGCGCGGGGTCAGCGCATCCAGGGCGCTCGCCTTCCCACGCACCAGCCCCACGGCCACCTCCGGATCGACAACAACGCCCCCGCCCGCCACGATCGACAGCGAATGCACGAAGTCCGCCACCCGCGCCACCCGCTCCTTGAGCAGGTACCCTAAGCCTCCCCGGTCGGCGCCGGGCCGGGCCATCGCCACCGGGTCAAACAGTGCCGAGGCGTAGGCGGGGGCCACGTACTGGCTGAGCACCATGACGGAAAGGTCGGGGAAGTCGGCCCGCAGGTCGACGGCCACCCGAAGCCCGTCGTCGCTCATGGTGGGCGGCATGCGCACGTCCGTGACCAGCACATCCACCGCGCCTGGGTCAGCGGAGCGGAGCTCGCGCACCGCGGCGAGCGTGGTCGGCGCGTCGGAGCTCTGCCCCACCACGGTATGCCCTACCCGCTCAAGGATGCCGGCCAAGCCCTCGCGTACCAGCGTCGCGTCATCGGCGAGGAAGACCTTCATCGCGTTCCCCCAATCGCGCTTTCCCCCCGATGCAGCAGCAGCGGGATCACGCCCACCACTGACGTCGGCCCACCGGCGGGCGAGTTGACCTCCAGTTTCCCGCCGAATGCGGCCAGCCGCTCGCGCAGGCCGGCTAGGCCGTGACCGGGGATGATCTTCGCGCCACCCGGCCCCTCGTCGACGATCGAGACCTTCAAATACTCGTCCGCCGCCAACAGCAGCGTCGCCCGGGAGTCGGGGGCGTACTTGGCCACGTTCGTCAACGCCTCGCTGACGAGGAAGTAGGCGGCGGCAATGACCCCCTCGGGCATGTCGGGTAGCGGGTGCGGCACGACCACACGCACCGACACCGGGCTCCGCTCGGCCGCCCCGCGCACCGCCCACTCGAGCCCCAGATCGGAGAGCGCCTTGGGGTGAATCTCGTGGACGGTCTCACGCAGGGCTCGCAACGCCGCCTCATTTGTTTGCAGGGCACGCGTCACAATCTGCGGCAGGTCCGCGAGCGCGGCGGGCAGCTCGCCCGCGGCGGCGGCCATATCCAGCAGGAACTGGGCCTCGCCGATCGCCATGCCGGAGGCGACGAGGTGCTGCTGGGCGCCGTCGTGAAGATCGCGCTCGATGCGGCGCCGCTCGATCTCGAACGCGGACACGATCTGCCGGCGCGAGGCGGTCAGTTCCTCGATCCGGCGCGCGACATCCTTCTTTCTCCACATACCCCTAGCCTATCGGCGCCCGTCACCACGCTGAAGTACACCGGGCCGACCTGCGCAAAGGTAGACCTGGCTCTACCATAAAGTCGGCAGGCAGCACCATGGTCTACCCCGGCCCACAGGGCTTGAATGGAAGCATGAACGAACTCAACGCATCACACTTGGTCAAGACTTACGGAACGGTCCACGCCCTCGCCGGGGTGGACCTGCACATTGACGCTGGCGAGCTCGTGGCCATCATGGGCCCCTCGGGTTCCGGCAAGTCCACGCTCCTGCACGTTCTGTCCGGGATCCTCGTTCCCGACGACGGCGAGGTGCGGCTCGGCTCCACCATCATCACCTCGCTGGGCGACGCCGGCCGGTCCCGGCTCCGCCGCGAGCGCTTCGGTTTCGTTTTCCAAGACGGGCAGCTGGTTCCGGAGCTGACGGCTCGCGAGAATGTGGCGCTGCCGCTGTTCGCCGCCGGCACGAAGCGCGGGGAGGGACTGCGCCACGCCGAGGAATGGCTCCACCGGCTCGGGGTGGCCGACCAGGCCAAGAAGCGTCCCGGCGAAATGTCGGGCGGGCAGGCTCAGCGTGTGGCGATCGCCCGTGCTATGGTGTCCAACCCGGCGATCATCTTCGCTGACGAACCGACCGGCGCGCTCGATCAGGCAACGGGTCACGAGGTCATGCAGTTGTTGACCACCACCGCACGCATGAACGCCACCACGCTCGTGGTGGTCACGCACGACCTC
>JALEWQ010000102.1 GCA_022783305.1 Trueperella sp.
CGGATTCGCCGGGCTCGTCGCCGAGGCGCTTGTGCCACGCATCGACGAGGTTGTCGTCCTGATTGTCAGCCACGCGTTCTCCCTTGTTCACCTGTCCACGCCGATCTTACTAAGCCAGCGCCGGCCGTTGCTGAAAAGGCCGCGAAGCTCACGCGCCACGCGCGTCGTCGGCGCCACGCGCGTCGTCGGCGTCTTCGCCCTTACGCCATCGCGCATACCGAATCGCGAGCGGCACGGGGAAGGCCGCCGCGAACGCCGCGATGAGAATCCACGTGGGCGAGACTCCGGCGCCGGCCACGCTCAGCGTGTCGTCGCCGGGCGGGAAGTAGATCAGCCACGCCGTCGCGCCAAATACCGTGACCACATAGCCGATCCAGGCCCCAAACGAGCCCCACTCCCACATGAACCAGGCGCCCGCCGCAAGCATCCCAACGCCAAGCGCGACGCCGACCCACGGCAGATCCAGCGGCCCCGCCGAGACGACCACGCCGAGCATGCCGGTGAAAAACCCGATCACCGCGGCGAACAGAGTCTTCACTTGCCGGCCCTCGCCGCAGCCTTCTTCCGCCCGGCCTCTCGCCCGCGCACCATCGCGGACAGCTCGACCTTGCGGATGCGGGCCGTCTCGGGCGTGACCTCGATGCACTCGTCGTCGGCCGCGAACTCGATCGCCTCCTCGAGCGTGAGGTAACGCCGTGCCTGGAGCGTCTCGAAGACGTCCGCGGTAGACGAACGCATGTTCGTCATCTCCTTGGCGCGCACCACGTTGACGTCCATGTCCTCGTTGCGGGGATTCTCCCCCACAACCTGCCCTTCGTAGACCTCCTCGCCCGGATCCACGAAGAACGTGCCCCGGTCCTCGAGGCGTTGCAGCGAAAACGCGGTGACCTGACCCTGACGATCCGAGACCAGCGAACCCGTCTGGCGCGAGACGATGTCCCCCGCCCACGGCTTGTAGCCCTCCGAGATCGACGTGTAGATGCCGGTGCCGCGAGTGAGCGTGAGGAACTGGGTGCGGAAGCCGATGAGGCCGCGCGCCGGGACCACGAACTCCATGCGCACCCACCCCGAGCCGCGGTTCGCCATCGTCTCCAGGTGGCCCTTGCGCAACGCCATGAGCTGGGTGACCGAGCCGAGGTACTCCTCGGGCACGTCGACCTGCGCCCGCTCCCACGGTTCGTTCACGACGCCGTCGATCACCTTGCGCACCACCTGCGGCTTGCCCACGGTCAGCTCGAAGCCTTCGCGGCGCATCGTCTCCACGAGCACCGCCAGGGCGAGCTCGCCGCGGTCCTGGACCTCCCAGGTGTCGGGGCGGTCGGTGGGCAACACCCGGATGGAGACGTTACCCACGAGCTCCTGGGTGAGCCGGTCCCGGATTTGCCGGGCGGTGAGCTTGTGGCCGGAGATCCGACCGGCCAGCGGGGAGGTGTTCGTGCCGATCGTCATGGAGATGGCCGGGTCGTCGATGTGGATCGGCGGGCGCGGGCGCGGATCTTCCAGGTCCACGATCGTCTCACCGATCGTGATGTTGGCGATCCCGGCGATGGCGACGATGTCGCCCGGCCCGGCGGACGGGGCCGGCTGACGCTCGAGGCCCTTCGTGCGCAGCAGCTCGGTGATGTGAACTCGCTCGATGGGGGAATCGGGGCCGTCGGCCAGACCCACCCAGGCACCCTTCTTCAGCTCGCCGGAAAAGACGCGCACAAGCGCGAGGCGGCCGAGGAATGGGGAGGCATCCAGGTTGGTCACCTGCGCCACAAGCGGCGCGCTCTCGTCGTAGGTGGGAGCGGGAACGTAGTGCAGGATTGCGCGGAAGAGCGGCTCGAGGTTCGGCGAGTCGGGCAGCTCGCCGTCGGCGGGCTGGTTGAGCGAGGCGCGGCCCGCCTTCGCGGCGGCGTAGACCACGGGGATCTCGAGGATCGCCTCCAGATCGAGGGTTGTCTCGCTCTCGACGTCGGCCGCCAGGTTGAGGAGCAGCTCCTGGGTCTCCTGCACCACCTCGCTGATGCGGGCGTCTGGGCGGTCGACCTTGTTGATGACCGGGATGACGGGCAGGCCGGCCTCGAGCGCCTTGCGTAGCACGAAGCGGGTCTGCGGAAGCGGGCCCTCGGAGGAATCGACGAGGAGCACGACGCCGTCCACCATCGACAGCCCGCGCTCGACCTCGCCGGAAAAGTCCGCGTGGCCGGGGGTGTCGATGACGTTAATGGTCAGCCCCTCGGGGGCACCGAACTCGGCCGCCGACGGGCCGACGTAAGAGATGGCCGTGTTCTTGGCCAGGATCGTGATGCCCTTCTCACGTTCGATGTCGCCCGAGTCCATCACGCGTTCGCCGGTGGACTCCACCGTGGTGTGCGGGTCGAAGACGCCGCCCTGCCAAAGCATGGCGTCCACGAGGGTGGTCTTGCCGTGGTCGACGTGGGCCACGATCGCGACGTTACGCAGATCGTTGCGGACGGTTACGGTCATAAAAATCCTTTGGGTAGGTAGCCAACGTCTCATCCTAAACCCCCGCCGCGAAACGGGCGTAGAGAAGGGTAACAAATGCGAGGGAAAGTACACGGCTCGGGGGCGGGCGGACGCCGGTGCCGGGCGCGTGAGACAATACCCCCATGACTCTGATCCTGCGTGGCAAGACCCGCATGTATGCCTACCTTCTCTACGCACTCGCCGTCATCTCCCTCGTGGCCTCGGCGGTCAACGGCGGAATCGGCGAGGCGATCTGGTCCATCCCCATCGCCGCCTTCATCGCCGCCTTCGGCTGGGTGGTCTTTTTCAACCCCCGCCTCGAGGTGGGACCCGGCGGCCTGCGCGTGGTCAATATCCTCCGCGAGCACCTCATCCCCTGGTCCGACTTGGCGCTGGCCGAGAATCGCTGGGGGCTCTACCTCTACACGATGGCCGACCGCAAGATCAGCGTGTGGGGCGTGCCCTCCACCGTGGGCATTTTCAACAACTCCTGGCGCGACCGCAAGAAGGATAAGGACTACGAGGACCCGGACATCGTGTGGGAGGAATCCGGCCGGGTGACCCGCATCGTCTCCTCCGGCTTCGCCGCCGACGTCATCACCTTCCGTCTCGGGCGCATCAAGGGCGACGCGAACCTGCGCGCCAGCCTCCAGCCCGCCACGTACTGGCCCGACAAGGCCGAAACCCGGCTCCAGCCCTTGCCCATCATCGTGCTCGGAGTGACCCTGCTCGGCGCGGTGCTCACCCTCGCACCCGCTATCGGCTAGTCCTGTTGCCAGGCCTCCCACAGGGAGGCGTACTCCCCGCCGAGCGCAACCAGATCGTCGTGTGAGCCGAGTTCAGCCACCTCGCCGTCGATCATGACGGCCACGCGGTCGGCGTCGTAGGCGGTGTAGAGACGATGGGCGATGGAGATCACGGTCCGCCCCTCGAGTAGCCGCACTAGGGCCTGCTCCGCCGAGCGCGCCACCGTCGGATCGAGAAGCGAGGTGGCCTCGTCGAGGATGAGCACGTCCGGATCCAGTAGCACGATGCGGGCCAGGGCCAGTTGCTGGGCCTGCGACGGCGCGAGCTCCCTCTCCCCCGAACCGACCAGGGTCTCCAGGCCGTTGTCGAGCCGCTCAACCCAGGTGGCGTCCACGGTGGCGAGCGCGGCGAGCAGCTCGTCGTCGGTGGCATCCTCCTTGGCGAAGCGCAGGTTGTCAGCGATCGTGCCGACGAAGACGTGGTTTTCCTGGGTCACGAGCGCGATGGTGCGGTGAAGAAGCGCCTCGGGCAGCGAGGTCACCTCCACCCCACCCACGCGGATCGAGCCGGCGTCCGGCGGGTTGACCGCCGCGATGAGGCGGCCGAGCGTCGACTTGCCCGCGCCCGAGGGGCCGACGATTGCCAGCCGCTCGCCGGG
>JALEWQ010000118.1 GCA_022783305.1 Trueperella sp.
CGCTGGCTTCGCGCCGCGAATGCGGCCGATCGCTTAGGAATAGCCGAGAACCATTGGCTGAGGATCGCGTCTTGGACGCCAAGGTATGCGGCCAAGTCCGCCGTGGCGACGGGAACCTCGTGGTCAAAGATGGGCGAGTCGTCAAGGCCGGATGAATACGGGTGCAAATACTCTGGCAGGCCGTTGGCTCTGATGTCCGAATAGCTAAACCACCATTCTTGACTATCGGCCACGACGTCGGCGAACTCCTCGACCACCTTTTGGCGTGCCACATCGCTTCGCTTTCCAAGAATCTGCTCGATGGTCCACGCCAGTAGCGGAGGCTTGGTTAAAGGAACGGTGCCCCCGCCAACGGTTGGCGAGCCATCGGCTTCGAGTTTGAGGCGGTCAGCCTCCGGCAAATCTGACGAGTTGGCGAGCACGCCGCCGGGGAAGAGCACGTCGGGAAGCTGGCCGGTGTCGGCTTGGAACTTGACGGCATTTCGTAGTTGTTCAAGAGCGGCATCAAAATCGCCGTGAGCAACTCCGATAGCGATGAAGTAGGCATCCCACTGCCAGAGCCCCACGTACCCAAGCTTTGCCGGGACGATGCTCCGGCAGGTTGCGCCGTCCCGATCGACGAATCTCACCAGGTTCGTGCCGAGCACCCACCAGCACTGCTCCGTCATGGGCTTTCTCTGCTCGGAAACCTGCGGCATCCTCTCCATCCAACCCTGGACGACGCCGTCGGCCGTGTCTCTAAACGAATGCCACGACGTGGGCAGATCCCCATCAGGCGGTACGAGCGAGCCTGAGTAGGAGATCAGCACGTCGCCATCTGACGTGTTATCAAATGAGAGGGTTTGAGATACATGATGTGGGCGTCTCTTCACTACGAACTCGCCGGCTGAATGAATCCAGAGAGAGTTTCTGTAGATGGCCACTGCGCAACTGCCGAAACTAAAATGGCCTCCGTCAGCCTGCGCAGTCACGTCCGCGCTTGTGTCCTTCGGGAGAATTTCAGCTACTACGCAGTCGGCCAGCGGCCTCTCGTACTCGACGCAGTAGATTTCCAACGATGTCCCCCTTTTGCACACGACGAAATTGGATTCCGGCACAGTGAAGGGAATATCTAGAAAATCCACAAAATCAAAAATCATCATCTTGTCCCTCTAGCGTCCCCCAAGGCCCGCTGTCGCTAGGCTCGACACGATCTGCTTTTGCCCAATGATGAACACGATCAGCATGGGAACAGTCGATACAGCGGTTGCCGCCATGATCAGGCCGGTGTTGATTCCGCCGAATTGTCCTTGGAACTGAGCCAAGAGCAGCGGGACGGTAAACAGATCCGTGCTATTGAGCAAGATCAATGGCATGAGGAAGTTGTTCCAGGTATCCAATGCCACGATGATAGCCAGTGCGCCGAGCCCCGGCCGGATCATTGGCAAGATGATTTGCCAGAATATCCGGAAACGCGATGCGCCATCCACTGTCGCCGCTTCCTCCAGCTCCCGTGGAATCGACAGGACAAACTGCCGTGCCAAGAAGATTCCAAACGGATTAACAAGGATGCCAGGGATAATAATGGCAAGGTGGGAGTCTACCCATCCGAGTTTAGCCATCAGCAGGTAGAACGGAACGAGCGTTACCTGCTTGGGAATCATCTGAGCGACGAGCACGATGGAGAATACGGCCTTCGAACCCTTGAACGGGATTCGCGCAAACGCGTAACCAGCCATCGCGCTAGTAATGACAGCTCCGACTACCACCAACACAGCGATGTAGACGGAATTGAAGTAGGCGCGCCCAAACGGCGCTTGTGCCCATGCGTCGGTGAAGTTCGACAGTGTTGCCGGATCCGGGATGATGGACAGTGGGTCCTTCAGGATCTGCGGCAGGGTCTTAAACCCGGTCAGCACCATCCACACGAACGGTCCGAACATGGCGATCGAGCCGATGACCAGGACGATGTTGGTGAGGAGATGATGGCGCCGTAGCCACAGTCTCACCGGAGATATCGATGCACCCTTCGGCTCGCCGCCGACCGGGGCTTGCGAAGCGCTGCGCGTTGCGACTTTAGCGTTCATAGTGCACCCACTTCTTTTCAAAACCAAACTGGACGACGGTGATGACCACAGCCAGAAGCATCAGGAAGATCGCGGCCGCTGAGGAAACACCGAATTGCCCCTTCTGGATTCCAAGATCGTATATGTGATACACGATCGTCCTCGTCGCGTTCTCTGGCCCAGCGTTCTTCACGAGCACGAAGACGATATCGAACGTCTGGAGAGAGGAGATGAACGCGATAACGGACTGGAAGAATATGGTCGGAGACAAGATCGGCAGGATGATCGATCGGAATGTCCGAACGCTGCTCGCGCCATCAATCGAAGCAGCTTCGATAACGGACGGACTGACATTCTGCAGTCCGGCTTGGAAGATCACCACGTTCAAGCCCAGCGAGGACCAGATCGTGACAGCACACACTGCGAACAACGTAAGCTTCGGATTGCCCAACCAATCCGGTGGCGTCACGTTAAAGAGTGTCGAGATTGCGCTGGAGATCATTCCGTCCTGCCGCAAGAGCTGCTGCCAGATGAGGGCAACTGCAACCGAGGACGTGACAACGGGAGCGAAAAACAAGATCATGTAGACGGTCTTGTGCTTCAACTTGTTAATCAGCACCGCCACGACAATCGCCAAAAAGAGCCCGATTGGCACGGTCACGGCAGCGATGATCAACGTGTTAAGCACCGCTCTGAGGAAGAGCGGATCGGAGATCTGGCTCTTGAAATTATCGAAACCGATGAACTTCAACGGCCCGAACCCGTTCCAATCGGTAAACGCCAGGATAAAGGCGAAGCCGAAGGGAAGGATCGTGAAGAGCAGGATTCCGCATGCCTGCGGTGCGAGGAAGAACGCCGCCCATGCTCGATCGCGCTTGCGCCATCGCGGGTCAGGGTTCACGGCGAACGCCCTAGATGTCGAAGAACGCGGTTTGAGTTCTTCCTTCCGGGTAGCGACAGACATCTAGGCTCACTTCGACGTCTTCTGGGTGACCAGCTCAGCGATGTGATCCAAGGTCTCCTGCGCAGAGCCCTTTCCCTGGTAGAGGGGGAGCATGTAATCATTCGAGATCTGCTCGGACAAACCCGGAACCGCGGCCTCAACCTGGAAGTTCGAGAAGCCCACATCGCGCATGTCAATCAGCGAGGCCACATGGCTGGGCTTATTCGTCGCCGTGACGATCTCGTCAATCCCGGCGATCGATGGAAGGGCATTACCGTTATCGGAAAGACGAAGAGTTTGCCCGTCCTTGGAGAGGAACTCCGAGAAGAAGGTGAATGCCGCGTCCTTGTCCGCCGCATTCTTGTTGATCGCAAGGAACGACGAGGCGACGCCCGACGGGGCGGCCTTACCGTCCGGGGTGGGCCAGCGAACGACGTCGTAATCGTCGATCGAGTTTCCGGCTCCCTCAATCGAGGCGACCGTGTAGCGTCCTTGGACAAGGAAGCCGAGCTTGTGCTGAGCAAAGAGAGTATCTGGGTCCTGGCCGGCAGGCATGACGTCTGCGACGGCAAACTGACCATCGGCGAACTTCTTCGCCCAGGTATCGAGCGCTGCAACCGAGGCTGAGTCGGTGTTCGCGACGTACTTGCCGGCGTCGTCGTAGACCTTGCCTCCCTGAGAAACGATCAACGAGTCCGTTGTGGACCAGTAGTTCCAAAATGCCGCTCCGGTCATGTCGGCGCCGTGAAGGGCGTCAACCATCTCGAAGAACTTGTCCGTGGTCCACTTGTCATGAGCGGCCAGCTCGGCCGGATCGTCGGTGATCCCCGCTGCGGCGAGTGCCTGCTTGTCGTACCAGAAAGCGTCGGGGTTGACGTCGTTGGGCAGGCCATACGTCTGGCCATCAAGTTGGGCTACTTGATAAATGGATTCGGAGAAGTCAGCGAGCGAGATGGGCGAGTCTGCGCTCGCGACGTGGGAGTCGATCGGCTCCAATACGCCGTTGACGACCAGGTTTGCAATCTGGTCGTCTCCTACATAGAAGACGTCGGGGGCCGTTCCCGATGTCAGCTGCGTGTTCAGCTTCGAATGATAATCGCTGTAGGATGCCACGGGCTGGAAGTTGATCTTGATATCGGGATGCCGGCTCTCGAATTCGGCGTTGAATTGCTCGAACACCTTCAGTTCGTCAGGCGTTCCCCACGTGGACCACGTGACGCTTCCTTTGCCGCCAGTTCCGCTCGAGTCGCCGCTACACGCCGAGAGCATGCCCACGGCTAGTGCCGCGCTCAGCGAAATGGCCGCCGCGTGCTTCAGTTTCCTATTTTTCATTTCTCCTCCTTGAGAAAATCCGTTGATGGACAGTGTCAAACAGTTTCGGCAGCGTCTGCCCCGTCAGGCTCCGGCTTCTTACTCGGCGTGAGTTCGGTCAGGAACATCGCCGAAAGAATCAGGCTGCCTCCGATAAGAAGTCGGAGTGTGAGGTTTTCTCCTCCGAACAAGATCGCAAACAGCGAGGCGAAAACCGGCTCCGTCGTCATGATGATGGCCGCGCTTGTCGCGGAGATCTTGGACTGCGCCCAGGTCTGAGTTACGAGCGCCGCGAGGCCGGCAACAAGCGCCATGTAGATGAGCGCCAGCCAGGAGCCACCGCTTTGCGGAAGGTCGATGCCGCCGGGGAGTGCGCCCAACGTGCACAGCACCGCTATTCCAAAGACTTGAATGATGCCCAGCATGAACGGGTCGTCGTCTTTGGCCCACTTACCCAAAAAGGCGATGTGAACAGCGTAAAAGGCCGACCCCAGGAAGGTGATGAATTCGCCGACGCCAATGGCGAAGCCGGTCAGGCTCAGCACTGCAATGCCGATAGTGGCCAATAGGACGGCGCCCCACACTTTGGGCGATACCTGCACCTTGAAAAGCAGCAGGAGAACGATCGGCGTTAGCACCACATACATTCCCGTGATGAAACCGGAGACGGAGGCGTCGGTGTATTTCAAGCCGACGGTCTGAAACACTTGCGCCGTTCCGTAGATCAAGCCAAGCGTCAGTCCGCGCAGCCATGTTCGCCGCGCGACTTTCCGCAGTTTTGGGAACATGACGATTGCGCAGACCACACTCGCGAGAACGAAGCGTACCGAGAGGAAGTCCAGCGCAGATATCTCCTCGAGAAGACCCTTGATCATGAAGAACGTTGAGCCCCACACGGCGGTGACGCCAATCAGCGCAATCGTAGGCAGCATCGACGCTGAATGCTGTTGCACGTTACGATTCATAGGTCCCTCTAACACGCTCAGTAGAAACCGGTTGCTATACATCGTAAACGAACATCTCCAGGCCAACAACAAGCAGTGCCTTAGATCACACCTTAGCCGCGTGAGGCCGTGCGCCGCAATTGGGCGGGATGCCCATTAAAGCACGGATATATGACGCTCCGGACGCCGGTATGAAGCGTGCGCCATCGGCCCATGTTTCACCTGTTGCCATCGCCTACCAGGTTGGATAGTGTGATAGTAAGCGGTTTCTAGAGCGACGCTGTTGCCCGGTAATCAAAGTCGAGGAGGGACTCAATGATCGAATCGCGCCCGTGGGAGAACTCGGACATCACCGGGATGCATAGGTTGCCCGCACACGCCTATTTTTTCCGCTACGACGGTGCAGACGAGGCCCTTTCCTTCGATCGGGAGCGGTCAACCGGTTTCATCAACCTGGTTGGCTCATGGTATTTCAAACTCTTTGACCGCCCCGAACGAGTCTCGCCTAAGATCCACGGTGAGCTACACACGTCTTGGGATACCGTCACGGTTCCCCACATGTGGCAATTCGATGGCTTTGGTACCCTCCACTACACCGACGAGGGGTATCCATTTTTTGTCGATCCGCCGCGGGTTCCTGCAGACAACCCCACGGGCGTATACCAGCGGGTGGTCACGATCGGGAAGCTGGCCGCCGGCGAGGACATTATCATCCATATCGACGGGGTGGAGTCCTATGCTGAAGTCTTTGTCAATGGGATCTTCCAGGGGTTAACAAAGGGCTCGCGCCTGACAGCAGAGTTCAACATCACGAATGCCGTGCGCGCCGGAAAGAACCTCGTGTCCATTCGCGTTGTGCAATACTCAGACGCCACCTACCTCGAAGACCAAGACATGTGGTGGGCATGTGGCATCTTCCGAGACATCTACATCACCCGGCGCCCCAACGCCCACGTGAGGGACTTCCACCTGTGGACGGAGCGAAACGGAAGCGACGCCGTCGTCAACCTCAACGTATGGAAAGACGCAGACGTTGACGTCACGTGGCGCATCTTTTCCGAAGGGAGTCTGATAGCTCAATCAGCGCTTCACGCGCACGGCGAGGGCGCATGGTCGAGCAGCGTGACGATCACGCACCCTCGGTGGTGGAATCCCGAAGATCCCTATCTGTACACGGTGCTCATCGAAGAATCGCGCCCGGATGGATCCACCACAGTCATCCCCCACCGGCTCGGGCTGGCCTCCTACACCATCGAGGGAGGCCGTCTCCTCCTCAATGGGGTCTACTTCAAGATGCACGGCGTCAACCGCCACGACTTCGACCCCCGACGTGGGCGCGCGGTGTCCATGGATCGGGTGAGGCGCGACCTGGGCATGATGAAGGCGCACAACATCAACGCGGTGCGCACCGCGCACTATCCCAATGATCCTCGGTTCTACGAGCTCTGCGACGAACTCGGGTTCTTCGTCGTCGCGGAAACCGATCTGGAGACGCACGGCTTTGTGGCCACGGGCAACATCAGCCGATTGAGTGATGATCCCGCCTGGGAGAAGGCATACGTTGACCGAATCGAGCGCCACGTTTTGGCTCAGCGCAATCATGCCTCCATCGCCGTCTGGTCGCTTGGCAACGAATCTGGATACGGATGCAATTTTCGCGCAATGTATGCCCGCGCGAAGGAACTCGATCCGCACCGGCCCGTGATGTACGAGGAAGACCGCAACGCCGACGTCGTCGACATCATTTCGACGATGTACTCCCGCGTCTCACAGATGGACGACATGGGGCGATACCCGATGGGAAAGCCGCGTATTCTCTGCGAATACGGGCACGCCATGGGAAACGGCCCCGGCGGCCTCGCCGAGTATCAAGCCGTAATCGACCGGTGGGATTCAATTCAGGGCCACTTCCTGTGGGAGTGGAACGATCACGGCGTAGAACGCGTCAACCCGGACGGCACAATAGACTACCTCTACGGTGGCGACTTCGGTGACTACCCCAACAACGGCAACTTCTGTATCGATGGCCTTGTGTTCCCCTGGCAGGAGCCTAGCCCGGGCTTGATCGAATACAAACAGGTACTGTGTCCGGTGAAGATATCATTCGACGGCGATCGGATGACGGTCTCTAACAAACGGTATTTCACGGATCTGAGCGACGTCACCCTCCACGTTGACATCGCCAGTTCCCCGAGTGAAAGTCAGTCGTTCAGCATGAGGCCAGGGGCAATTGCGCCGCAAGAATCTCGAGTATTCTCCCTGGGAGCTGATAGCCGCCCCTGGGAGGAACTCCTGGTCACCGTCACTGTGAGCGCGCATGGTCGTGCCGAAGACGATGAGCACGTTCTTGGCCGTTTCCAATCGCCCGGACGCTACCCACCAGACGTACCAGATGGCCGCGACGACGTCGCGCGCGCACCCATCCGCGTAGAGCGCGCGGAAAACTCAGCTGACATGAGGGTCTTAGCTGGCGAGTCGACGTTTACCTTTGACGCCATCTCGGGCGCCATCACATCGTGGGAGTATCGCGGTAGCCAACTCATCGGCGCAGACATCGAAATCGGTATTTGGTCCCCTCTGATCGACAATCACCACACAGAGTTCAACCAGCTGTGGAAGCCGAATCTTCTTGACGCGATGCAGACCTCGCCTCGAAGCGCATCCTTCACCGTCACTTCACACAAAGTTGTTGTCGAGATGCACCGGGTCTTGGCCGCGCCCAGCACGGACGTTGGTTTCGACCTGGCAATGACCTACGTCGTTTCCGATACCGGCGAGCTGTCGGTCAGCGTCAGTGGAGCACGACGCGGGCACTATACACAGGTCATTCCCCGAATCGGGCTGACACTCACGATTCCTCATGACATGGACCGAATCGAGTGGCTTGGGCTTGGCCCGGGCGAAAGCTACCCGGATTCTCGCACGGCGCAGATTTACGGCCAGTGGAGGGCCACCGTCGACGACATGTACACCCCGTACGTCGTGCCGCAAAATTACGGTAATCGCACGGGAACCACCTGGGTGGCGGTAACGAACGCCCATGGTGTTGGATTCCTTGCCCGGCGCCTCGAGCCAGTCGATGCATCTACTGACTTCGACTTTTCCGTCTGGCCATACACCTGCGCGGATATCGACCGTGCCACGCATCTGAGCGAGCTTGAGAAAAGGGATGTAGGCACTCTCAATCTGAACCACGCGGTCTTAGGGCTCGGGTCCAATTCGTGGGGATCGGAGGTTCTTGACAGCTATCGCATCAGGTTCGAGGACTTTGCCTTCAGCTTCGCACTGCGGCCCTTTCAGCAGCATCGATAGAAAGGAAGAGAACCTTGATAGTGTTTTCAGACCTCGACCAGTTCTCGAGGCAACTTGCTTCTCAGCGTCGGTGGCGGCGGACGCTGGAAGCGATCGGGAACCACGACGTCGTCAAGGCCGGAGCGGCATACTCGATCGGCGACAGCCTCACGTATCGAGTCGCGCCCGCTGGCGAATTGGTCTCTCAGCGCTTCACCGGCAGGAGACGATACTTTGCGGTCTTGCACGTGCTCAGCGGGTTCGTCGTCGTCAGCGTCGCCAAAAAAGCGGATCTCACGTGCGTGCGAGCCTACTCAGACCTTTCCGATACCGAGTCGTTTGAAGGGTGCGGGGACAGCACGGAGTTGAACGCGGGGTCGATTGGGATTGTCGAGATTGACGAAGGCTACCGGGTTGTTCGAGGCGAGGGCGAGGTCGTCTGTCTCCATGTGAGCGTTGAGGGGGCGACCTTCCACAACAAATAGGGCTAACGCCTCCTCGTTTTGCGCTTCGTTGAAGAACAAGCTCGACTGGAAGCTCGAAGCGCTCCTGTGTGCCGCCGACCCGGAGACGGTCCTGCCGGCCAGCCCCGATCGTTGTTGTCTAGGACGTCCACGACCAGCGCCTGAGCCCGTTTGAGGAACTCCTCTCGGCGACCGCGCTCAGTGAAGTCCCGGCCATCGCAGACGGTACGATGGAACCTGTTGACGCTTGAGACAACCTCGGGCACTGCGAGCTTGCGCATCGGCGAACGACAGCTCGCTATCGCCACGATCTTGAAGGGCTGACATGTGGATTCGTGAGGTTCTTACTGACCCGCCGGCACGCGCATGGGCGGTGATCTCGGCCTCCTGGGCGCGCACATTGTTCCTTGCCCTCGCGGCTGTCGCCACTGGGAAGCTCGCGACTAACCTGTGGCAGGGGTCGGCCTGGATCGTGCCGCTCCTGGCCGTCGTCGCCCTCGTCCTTGCCGCTGCCCTGTCGGCCGCCATCGCCGAGCTTGTGCCTTCGCGGATCCAATCCGCTGAAGAATCGCACTGGCGGGCAAGGATCCTCTCCTCGGCTCTCGCCGGAACGCTCAAGGCCCCGGCACGGCGCGGCCCGCCGGTCAGTGGTGATGGTGCAACGGTCGATGCTGCGATGTCCGGGGCGGAGAGAATCGCCGGGTATCGCGCGGGCTTCCTCGCGCCCACTCTCGCCTCGTTCACCGCCCCCGTCATCGTCCTTGCCGTGTGGGCGATCTGGGTTGACTGGGGCTCGGCGCTCGTCCTCGGTGCTTTCGTCGCCCTCGTGCCCCTCATGATCATGACCGCGGGCAAGCTCTTGCGGGGATCGAACCACGAGTACCGGATGAAGGAAGCGCAGGCCACGAACAGGTACGTGGAGATGATCGAGGGCATCGGCACCATCAAGGTCCTCGGCGGTGCGGCGCGAGCCCGCGACGAGTTCGCTGCCTCGGCCCGCGCCTCGATGGCATCGCTGGGGACGCTCCTGGTCAAGAATCAGCGGATGATCATCGCCAACGATCTCATCTTCGGTTTCCTCATGACCGGGTTGGGCCTCATTCTTCTCCTGTCCCGGGCTCGCGAGATCGGGCCCGGGGGCGTTATCGCAGCCGTCCTCCTCCTGGTCTTGCTCCACGAGCCCATCGATCGTGTGGGCCGCACCTTCTACATCGGCCTCGGCGGCCGCGCCCGCCGCGAGCAGGTTGATCAGATGCTGGGGGAGGGGTGCGTCCCCCGCGCGGCCACCGTCCCCGAGCAGGCCGCCTATGAGCTTGCCGGCCTCACGGTGTCTCTCGGCGGGCGCCCTATCCTCACCGATATATCCCTGTCGATCCCGGCCGGTGCCCACGTGGCGCTCGTCGGCCCCACTGGGGCTGGCAAGACGACGCTCCTCAAGGTGCTCGCCGGCCTCGTCGAGGCCCCAGGCGTGACCCTCAACGGGCAGGTCGCGCGAGCCGCCGAGCTTCGCGCGGCCGCCACCCTTGTCTCCCAACGGGCTGGGATCCTCTCGACGACGATCGGCGACAACCTATCCCTCGTAGGTGGCCTGAGCGAGGCGGAGAAGGCTGAGCTTCTCGCCCAGGCCCATCTTGACCTCGCCGACTTCCCGCAAGGTCTCGATACCTCGGTCGGTCAGTCCGGCGCCTTGCTCTCGGGCGGCCAGCGCCGCCGCCTCATTCTCGCCCGCGCCATGTCCCGACCCCGCCCGGCCCTCCTACTTGATGAGGCGACGGCGGATCTGGATCGGCAGACGGAGGCCAGAATCCGTGCCGAATTGGCTCGGCTTGGCCAGGGCCGCACGGTCGTCCAGGTCGCTCACCGGCTCGACATGGTGGCCGATGCTGACCTCATTGTCGTTCTCGAGCATGGTCGCATTACCGATCAGGGTTCGCCCGCTGAGTTGGCGGCCCGTCCCGGCTTCTACGCCGCGGCACTGGACGCGGAGGTGACCCGTGGATAACGTCGCATGGCTCCTTCGCTTCGCGAAGTTAGCAACCCGCAGGCTCGTGATCTCGATTCTTTCCCGTATTGCTGGCCATCTTTTGGGTGCCCTCTGCATCGCCCTTCCCGCCTGGGCCGTCACGCGCGCGGCGATGGGCGAGGCCGGTGACGGTTTCGTCTTACGGGTTGTTCTTGTCTTCCTCGTCGCCTCTAGTCTCAAGGCCGTTCTGCGCTACCTCGAGCAGCTCTACGGGCACCTGGCCGCGTTCGGGCTCATGGGGGAGATGCGAGTGTGGATGATCGATGCTCTGCTCCCGCAGGCGCCGGCCATCACGGACGGCCTGGGTGCGGCCAAGATTCACACAATCGCGGTCCGTGACATCGACCGGGTGGAGGTGTTCTTCGCGCACACGATCGCCCCGGCGATCACCGCCGTCCTCATTCCGGCCTCGGCGACTGTTGCCGCGGGCGTGCTGGCGGGCCCGGCCGCCGCCCTGGCCATGGCCCTCGTGATGATCATCGGGATTGTCGTCCCGCTCATCGGGAGCCGCTCCAACGCGGCGCGGGCGCGCGAGGTAGCGGCCTTGCGCGCCGATGTGTCCCAATCGGTCGCCGACACTGTTCGCCTCCTCGACGATATTCGTCAGGTCGGTGCCGAACAGGCGCGACTCGATGTTGTCGCGGACAAGGATCGTCGCCTCGCCGCGGTTCTTCACGCCTCCGGCAACCGGACGGGCGTGCGGGCAGCGGTGGGCCAGCTGCGGCTCTGGCTCGGTTTCCTTCTCGTGTTCGTGGCGGCCTTGCTCGCAGGAGCGCCCCTGCCCATGGCGGCGGCTGCCGCTGCCCTTGTTCTGGGCTCGGCGACCTCCCTTGAGACGATCGAACGGCTCGCCACCTCGCTCCCGGCCGGCCTGGAGGCGACCCGGAAGATCCGCGAGCTTGCCGGCGGTCGCCCCTCGGTCGACGAGCCCGAGAATCCGGCTGGGCCTCGTGACTCCTCTGAGCGCGTGGGCTTCGAGGGTGTGACCTTCTCCTATCCGGGTCGCGCAACGGTCCTCGACGACGTGTCGTTCTCGCTGACCCCGGGCACCATGCTTGCCGTGGTCGGGGCGACCGGTTCGGGCAAGTCGACGATCGCCCGCCTCGCCCAACGGCACTGGGACCCGGCCGGAACCGTGACGATTGATGGCGTCGATGCTCGCCTGCTCGGTTCTGATCGATCCTACGAGCTCGTCGCCGTCGCGGACCAGGAACCGTTCATCGCCTCGGGCACCGTGGCCGACAATCTGGCCATGGCAGGGACGTCCGTGACCGACGAGGAGATGGTGGCGGCCTGCGGGCTCGCCGGGTTCGAGCTGCCGCTGGACCGGAGGGTTGGCCAGCGCGGGAGCGCACTGTCGGGTGGTCAGAGGCAGAGGCTTGCCCTGGCGCGTACGATCATCCGGGCACGCCAGTGCGGCTCCGTCCTTGTCCTCGACGAGGCGACGAGCCACCAGGATCCGATCACCCAGGACCACCTCATGGAGCGGCTTAGCCAGGCCGGCTTCACACTCATGGTCATCGCCCACCGGCTCTCGACGATCCGTGACGCCGACCAGATCATTGTCATGGAGGGCGGGCGTATCGCCGAGCATGGCACGTGGGGCGAGCTAGCCGATGCTGGAGGAGCCTTCAGTGCCCTGCTGGCTAGCGAGCGGACTTGACGGGGATGACCGCGAGGGACCCGAGGAGGACGAGGGCGCCCGAGGCGAGATAGAGACCCGGGTAACCACCCAGGTTGGCCAGGGCGAATGCGGCGAGCATCGGGGAGATGATGTTGGCCCCGGCGATCGCGAGGGTCATGATGCCAACGTCGCGGGCCCGGTCCTTCGCGACAGGGAGGACCTCGTTGACGAGGGCCTGATCGACCGAGGTGAACACGCCCCAGGCGATGCCGAGAATGACGGCGCCCACGACCGCCATCCACATGTCCGTAGCTATAGCCATGAGCACGCAGGCGGTGGTGACACCGGTGGCGGCGAGGATGACGAAAGGCTTGCGCCGGCCGACCCTGTCGGAGGCGATGCCACCGAGGATCGTGGTGATGACCGTGCAGACGGCATACACGCCGGTGAGGATGAGGACGCCGGTGTCTGGGTCCGGGTGACCGATCCTGTCCCTCATGTAGTACAGCAGGTAGAACAGGGCGACGTAGTTGCCGAGGTTAATAGCGAAGCGGGCGACGAACACCCAGCGGAAGTCCCCGTAACCCTCAGCGGTTGATTCGTTGCCCTCGGCGAGCATGAGATCGGCCTCGTTACCCTCGGTGCCGATGCCGCGTTTCCAGGCACCCGAAACAGCAAACTGGCCGACGAGAAGTGCGGCGAGCACGGCGATGACCAGGTAGGCGGTCTGAACCTCGAGCGAGGCGGCGATGAGCGTGCCGCCGACGACGCCGAGCGTGTAGGTGGCGCCCAGGACGCCGGAGACGAGACCGAACTGGTAGCGCGGGACCGTGTCGGGGGACAGGGAGATCGTCGAGGAGCCGGCGATCGCGAGCGCGACCTGGAAGACCGACCAGGCGCCGACGAGGAGGATGTAGCTCGGGGCGATCGAGGTGACGAGCAGGGCCGTGATAGCGACAGCGTTGCCGCCAAGAATCCAGGGTAGGCGCTTGCCGAAGCGTGAATGTGTGCGATCCGAGAGGAAGCCGCCAGCCAGGGAACCGATGGCCTGGAAAATGCCGCCAATGGTCATGAGCAGGGCGAGGGCGTTCTCCTTGTTGTCGGGGAACATCTCGAGGATCTGCAGGCCGAGGAGGATCTGGACCGGGGCCGCCCACTGAATGTTCTGACCGAAATAGAGCAGGCCGTAGTGGATGAGCCAGGAGCGGGGAACCGGCGGCCGGGTGCTTACCTCGCCCATGGGGAACCTTCCGAGTAACGCTTGCGGATCTCGGGGGTTACGGTGCCCGCCCTGTTGATCTCGGCGAGCATATAGCCACTCGGCTTGATCGTACGCTCAAGATTCTCACCGAGGTGGACGATTCCGAAGCGGGCGACCATGCCCTCGGACCACTCCCAGTTGTCGACGAAGCACCAGTGGTAGTACCGGGTGAACGGCAGTCCCGATTCCTCCATCGCATCCAGGTGGGCCATGATGAAGTCGCACCGGAACTTCTCGATTGCACCGGTGACCGGATCCGGATTGTCACAGCAACCGTTCTCCGTCACCCATAGCTCTAGCCCATACTCGTCGTGGAGATCCCGGCCGATCTGGGCCAGGCCCTGAGGATAGATCTCCCAGCCCAGGTCCGTCGTTGGCACGCCCTCGAAGACACCATCGGACAGGCCCGTGACGGCCGTGCGCGAGTAGTAGTTGATCGCGATAACGTCGGCATACAAGCCCGGCGTCACATCCGGGGCCTTGCCGATGATCGGAGAGAACTCGCCACGGTAGAAGGCACGCTCGTAGATGCGGTGGAAGAGCAGATCGTCCACCTTGGTGAACACCTGGTGGATCGGGTTCTTCGGGTTCATCGGTTCGAAGACGCGGCGATGGTTCGCGAACGAAACCTTGATCGTCCGCCCCGGAGCATCGAGGGCCCGGTGGAGCATCCGGTAGGCGTGGCAGTGGGCGCGGGCCAGGTTGCGGAGCGTGGCCCGCAGCTTCGACCAGCTCACCTCACCAGGAGGGCTCTCCTTGAACAGGTAGGCCTGGGAGGCGTACACGTTCGGCTCATTGATTGTGATCCAGTCATCGACCAAGTCGCCGATCGCGTCGATGACCCGCGTGACGAACCGGAGGAACAGCTCCACGTTCGCATCCTTCGTGAACGCGCCCATGTCCTCGAACCACTGCGGGTGACCAAAGTGGTGCAGCGTGACGAGAGGGGAGATGCCCTTGGCGATCAGGTCTTCGATCTCCTCGCGGTACCGGTGCAGGGCCGCCTCATCGAACTGGCCCCTCACCGGTTCTAGGCGGCCCCACTCGATCCCGATGCGGGCAATTCCGAAACCGAGGGAGGCCATGAGCTCGTTATCCTCACGCCAACGCACCCAATGATCGGTTGTCGGATTCGGGCTTGTCCCATCGGCCACGTGACCGCCGTCTGCCCACGCCTGCCACGGGGTGGGCGGCATTGACCCCTCGATCTGGAGCGCTGCTGAAGCTGTTCCCAGTGTGATACGCGTCATTCCTCTAGAATAAGCGAAAGTGATCTAGGTTGCAGTGAAAACAGGGTGGCAATGAGGGCGACATTGAAGCAACGGCGAGCTTCCACAACAGAAAGGGCCAGCGCCTCCTCGTTATGCGCTTTGTCGAAGGACAAGCTCGACTGGAAGCTCGATTCGTTCCTGTGTGCCGCCGTTAAGGAGGCGCGTCAGGGCTGCGACCGCCTCGATACCTTGATCGGTCATAGGCTGGGCAACGGTTGTAATGCCGGGATTGCCTGTTGCGATCTTCGCGTTGTCGTAACCTGTCACGAGCACGTCGTGTGGAACTGAGATGCCGCGAGCGTGCAGTTCTTCGATCGCGCCTCGTGCTATCGCGTCCGAGCCACACAGCAAGGAATCAAAACTCACCCCGTGGGCAATGAATTCCTTGATGCCGCCACGTCCGGTCTCGCTGGTCCAGTCGCCCAGGAAAACACGGCCACGATAGTCGAGGACGGGGAACTGATCGCGAAACCCTGCCAGGCGATCCTTGGATGCCGGCTGATCGCCGTCTCCTAGGATCGCGCAGGGGCGCTCGGCGGATTTGTCCTTGAGGTAACGTGCGATCATATTGGCACCGACTCGGTCGTCCGTGTAGACGGCGGATATCTTCCGGCCCGTATACTGCGTAGCTAGTTGACCGCAGACGACGATCGGGCATCCTCGTTGCGTCATGACATCGATCAGTGACGTGTCACCCCACGGCGAGACGTGTATGGCTCCATCTAACATGCCGTTCTCGAAGAGATTGATTGCCTTACTTTGCTCGTCCCGATTCGTCATTTGCAACATGACGGGAACGAGGGGCGACGACGACAACGCGGACAGCACCCCCCGAATGATCGTGCGGAACGTTGGGTCCTCAAAAAAGAGATCGAATCGTTCAGTGATGAGGACGCCGATGATATTTGATCTGCCCGTAGCCAGAGCAGATGCCTGATGCGATGGCGTATAATTCAGCTTCTGCATGGCGTCGGCTACAGCTTTCCGGGTGTTTTCCGATACCGGGTAGTTGCCCTTGAGGACCCTCGACACCGTTGCTTTAGAAACGTCGGCAATCCTGGCAACATCAGCCATAGTCGGCCTATTCGACGCCATGAGATAAACCTCCATTTTCGTACGGCCGATCGGGCAAGAGACTCATTGCCGTGCTGATCCTAGGTATCTGATTCTACTCGAGGTAGCTATCTGAAACATGACAGCATTTGGGCTGCTCTCTCGCTTATCGCTGAAAAGATCGTGGATCGTGTTCCTCATCCTTCACCAGACGCCCCGGCCGTCAGCTGGAGGTTTGCGCCCACCGATACCTTGTTTGAGATACGTGATCGATCGACTTGCCCACCGTCTTTTCATCCACCCACAACTGTCATCAGCGGTACGGCGCGATGCTGACCCGATCGGCGGTCAATAGGAGGGGTGAACTAGCCGAAGAGCTTGTTGCTTGGTGGTGTTTGCCGGCATGCCTCCGCCAATTCGGCACCTTCTGGTGTCGTCTCGTTCTTCAAATCGCGATAATCAGGATTGTCGAACCATTCGGAAATGGGACTCCACATGTCTCCTCCAGAGAGGGCGCTTTCTATGAAAGTTTGCTCCTGTGGGATGTTGTCCTTGTCGATTGAGATGCCGAAAGATTCCACGCACGGAATGTAATAACCCACGAGGTACTCGTAGTAAACTTTCCACTGCTCGGCACTCCACTCCTGGGCGTACTTGGCGTCGACTGGGTACTTGGCAGTGCAATCGGCGCGGACCTTTCCGTAGGTCTTTGTCTGCTCGTCAGTGACCGCGTTGGCAGTGATGGTGCCTCCAACCGACGTGGCTGCGAAACCGTTGTCGGTCAGGCACTGCGCGATGAGCGGGCCGGAGTCCTCGTAGTTCACGCGCCGCACAACCGGCGGCAGTTCGGATTCAGAAGTGGGGATGGGCAGATCGTAAATCTCGAGAATTTGTGCCACCTGTTCGAGCCGGGATTTTTCTTGCTGGTCTTCTGTGACGGGGGCGCTCGTTGGCACGACCGACGGCGACCATTGGGTGACGTCTCGGGGATTTCCGGGTTGAGTTGTGGGGGCCGCGCCCTCGTCGGACGCGGCCCATCCGGCGAGTAACGCCAGCGTGCCAAGCGCGGCACCCACCACGCGTACAGTCCTGCGGCTGCGCGAAAAGCTGTACATCCGCCTGTTTCTCCTTTTCTAAATGCTACTGGCGTGGATTACAGAAGCCGACGGTTTTGTGCATGGTTCAATTC
>JALEWQ010000124.1 GCA_022783305.1 Trueperella sp.
CGCCGGAACGACAAAGCCAGCCCACCCGCCGCAAAGTCAGGGCCTTCGACCCATTGCGCCAACAACCGCACCCCCGTAGAGCTGCGATCGTTCCCAGGATCGTTTCCGATAACGTTCCACCAACCACAAGGAAGTGAGACACCCATGGCCCCCAATTTCCCCGCACCTTCGCTCCGCGGACTCAACCCTGCCCCCGTCACCCCCTTTACCCCGGACGGCGACATCAATTTCGCCGCCATCAAGCGCCTCGGCACCTGGCTCGGCACCTTCCCCGAGGTGACGTCGCTGGTCGTCCTCGGTCACGCCGGCGAGGGCAGTACGATGGCACTCGCCGCGCTAACCATCTTCCACCGCGACAACGGAGTCCGCTGTGATACTCGCTCAGTTCATCGTTTTCCTCATTCTCATCCTCCTTGGCGCGCGCTTGGGCGGAATCGGAGTTGCTTTCGCCGGAGGCGCCAGCGTGTTGGCCCTCGCGTTCATGGGCGCGACGCCGGGCGACCTTCCCATGCAGGTCATCGTCTTCATCATGGTGGTCATTTACGCGGCCTCGGCGATGCAGGCAGCTGGCGGCGTGGAGTACCTTGTTGACCTCACCGACCGCCTCCTGCGCGCACACCCCAAGTACTTGGCACTTCTCGTCCCAATGGTGACCCATCTTCTGACCTTTGCTGCGTCCACCGGCCAAGTCTCCTTCGCCACGATGCCCGTCATCGTCGAAGTCGCCAAGGGAAACAACATTCGCCCCACGCGGTCACTCTCGGTGGGCGTGGCGGGCTCCCTTCTCGTTATCACGGCCTCGCCCATTTCTGCCGCCGTCGTATTCCTGTCCACCCAACTCGAGGACGGAAACACGGGGTGGACCTTTATCGACCTGATCCTCGTCTCCATCCCGGCAACCTTCCTCGGCATCATGGTGACGGCAAGACGTCGCCGCGATGTTGGCTATCTGAAAATCTGGTCGTGGGTGCCGGTGCGTTGAAATACCGCTAGGCCATTCCCGGTTTTCCAAATGAGCAAAATGAGCAACCAGTCTCCCACATTAGTCACGTGGCATTCATTTGCACCTCGCCATTTGCCTTTGAGCACATGCATATTGTGCCTGCGCTTTAGCTCCTCGATCGATTCACGCGAATTCTCCAACACCAGTTCGATTACTTGATGCAACGGTTGCATATCAGCATGGCGGCGCTTAAGGAGCTTCACATCTTTCTGGAAGGATTTCGTGTAGTCAGGGGTGAGCACCATACCACATCAAATCCCCAAATCGGCAAATACCTCATCAGCATTTGAGAAGCGACCCGTGCCACCACGGGCGATAATCTCATCGGCTTCACGTATAGAGGCGAGCGATTCCCCGTTGGGCTCGGGATAGGAAAGGCGTAAAGGAATGCGCTGCTCGCGAACCATCTGCCGATAGAAAGCGCGCGTCACCGACGAGAGATCAAAACCAAAATCCTCAGCAATCTTAGTAGCCGCCAGTTTTGTATCTACATCCACGCGAACAGTCACCGAAGCCATCGTCATAGCCATCACCTCATTTCGTAAGACAATCTAATACTATCGCCTTACGTGGATGTGTTTCAATAGTCGCTAGCTTATCCAAGCGGATTTGATCACCGCCCAGTTGGCCTCATTTCTTGCCGCCAGACGTAAGCCCCGTGCGGAACTCCACAATGCGCCTGAGGATCCATGAGTAGCCGCCAAATCGGATCACAGCAAGTGTTTCAACAGGTCAATCGGCCAATCGATCAGATGCTAAGTGGGAAATCACCAGCCGGAATGTCAGTGCCACGACGCGCGGGCCAGGATTCTGTGCGTGAGGGCGCCCGGCTGTGTGCAGGAAATGACAACGTTTGCGTAGTTCAGAACTTGAGTTCTGGAGCCACCAACCACTCGCGTACTTCCTGGGAAACCTTCCTGAACTGCGGGTGCTCTCGCACGATCTGTCGCTGTCGCTCTGCCGGCAGCCCAAGCTCGTGCAAGATATTGAGGATCACGACTGCAGTCGTGGATTCAACAATGGCGATCAGTTCGTCGATGGAGTGGGCTGGAGTCTTGCCCCCGTGTGCGAGGTCATTGCGAGCTCGTGTCGTTCGCTTCGCCCAATGATCGATGTCTGGAACAAGCTGCGCGATCGCTTCTGTATCGGGCCGAACGGCTAGGGCGCGAAGCCGATCCCGGAGCGTCGGATCGTTTCTGATCGCCGCCTTGAACCTGTCGCGATACTCTTCGGGCACTTGGCCAAGCATCGCTTCGCGCATCTTCGCGAACACTTCCACAGGGAACGGATTCTCATCGATGTGGAGACTGCGGTGCAGCACCTCGGCAGCGCCCACTGCCGTCAGGAGGTTGTTTTCGATGAAGTGGGCCGGCGCATATCGCAACCCCAGGATCATGTTGGTCGCTGCCCGCAGTCGGCCATGCGTCTCGCACCAGCGAGGTACGACTTTCTCGAACGGAAGCTCCCTACAGGTGAAGAATACGCGGCGAGGTTCAACAACCTTCGCGTCGTGCTTGCCGAGCCCTATGGGAGAGTAAAGCACGTCAGCGCGCCGACGTGACAAAGGATGTTCCTCCGGCGGGACTGACTTGGTTTCCGCAACCTCCAGCCGTAGCCAGATCACGCCGGCGGCACGGTGTATTGCCAGCGAGATTAGGTCCTGTATCAGCCTCGTTGCTTCCAACGCGGCACTCAGGGTGAACGGCTCGGCCCGGCAGACACGGACAGAGGCAGTGTCGCACATGCGTCCCACTGTTCTGCCCTTGCAGTGGTCAAAGGATGGCAGCGTGTGAGTGTGTGCGAGGCGATACTCCGTGCCATCTACTGTCACTGTCTGTGCCTCGACCGGCTTCACCGAGATGGTCCCGGTTCCGTCAATCTTGCCGTCAGACGCTCCAAAGGAGCCCATGAACGCGGACGATGCAGCCCAGAACCCCAAGTCTTCGACCGACACCTCGGCCGCCGCGAACGCCGCATCATCTTCGCCGCTGACGTGCGCGCCGATGATCGCTATCGTCGCCATCACGGTCTGTGTGTCGGGGCTCTTCACCCGCGAGGACATTACCCGCTTCCCGCTTGTGGGAACACAGTCTAGAAGTGTGATCTCATGCTGCTCCGCCACACCGTGAATAACGTCCCACGTCCTGGTGCCCTCGTGGCTCGCGATCGCGCCAGGAGCGTAATTAGACATGATGCGATCCTCGAATGCTCCGATCAGCGCGAGCGAAAGACTGCCCTCACCGTCATATCGCAAGGTGCCTGGGATCCTTTCATCAGGATCATCCGGAAGCCACCACAGACCAGCCCACTCGACTGCCTCATCGAGATTCAGAGGATTGTTGGTCATCGCTCTCCCCGTAGCGACTATTTCTTGCCGCCAGACGTAAGCCCCGTGCGGAATTCAACGACGTCGCCGTCCGCCATCACGTAGTCCTTACCCTCCATACGCACGCGACCGTGCGCCTTGGCCTCGGCCATCGAGCCGTACTCGACCAGCTCGTCGTAGGAGACCACCTGCGCCTTGATGAAGCCACGCTCGAAGTCGGTGTGGATAACTCCGGCGGCCTGCGGCGCGGTCCAGCCCTTGTGGATGGTCCAGGCGCGCGCCTCCTTCGGGCCGGCCGTGAGGTAGGTCTGCAGGCCGAGCGTGTCGAAGCCGACGCGGGCCAGCTTATCCAGGCCGGACTCGTCCTGGCCGGTGGACTCGAGCAGTTCACGGGCCTCGTCCGGCTCGAGCTCGATGAGCTCGGCCTCGAACTTGGCGTCGAGGAAGATCGCCTCGGCGGGTGCGACCAGCGCGCGAAGTTCTTCCTGCATGGCGGAGTTGGCCAGCCCGTCGTCGTCGGTGTTGAAGACGTAGATGAAGGGTTTGGTAGTCATGAGCTGGAAGGACTTGAGGATGTCCTGGTCGAGGTGGGTGCCGGCAGAGGAAAGCGTCTTGCCGTCGTAGAGGATCTCGAGCGCGTCCTTGGCGGTTTGCAGATGCTCGGGGGTGATCTTCTTACCGGTCAGCTCCTTTTGAAGGCGCGGGAGTTGCTTCTCGAGGGTCTGAATGTCGGCGAGGACGAGCTCGGTGGTGATCGTGTCGATGTCGGACTTCGGATCCACCTTGCCGTCCACGTGCGTGACGTCCGGGTCGACAAATGCGCGCGTGACCTGGCAGATCGCGTCGGCTTCGCGGATGTTGGCGAGGAATTGGTTGCCGAGGCCCTCACCCTCGGACGCGCCGCGCACGATCCCCGCGATATCCACAAACGACACCGTAGCCGGCAGAATCTTCTGCGAACCGAAGATCTCGGCCAGCTTCTCCAGGCGAGGATCAGGCAGGGGCACGACGCCGACGTTCGGCTCGATCGTCGCAAACGGGTAGTTCGCGGCCAGCACGTTGGCGCGGGTCAGGGCGTTGAAGAGAGTCGACTTACCGACGTTGGGTAGTCCGGCAATACCAATTGTTAAGCTCACGTCCCCAGTCTAGTTGCCGCGCGTTTCTTTCCCAAAGCGGCGGGCTTTCGCACGACGGCGGCCGGTCACGACGGCGGGCGGCCCGCAGCTACCGCACGACGGCGGCCGGTCACGACGGCGGCCGGTCCGGCCAGCGCCGAGGTCAGAGCGGGCGACGAAATTTTTGTCGGAGGGCGGCGATAGTGTGGATTCATGATCTCGACACCTATCTTTATCGTATTCGTGGCACTCGCGGCGGCGCTGGGCGCGGCACTCGGGTGGCTTGCAGCGTCCTCACAGGCAGGCGCGTCGGCCACTGCCCGCGCCGAGGAGGCGGCTGCCCTACGGGCACGGGCGGCGCAGGCCGATGCCCGCGCCGAACGTCTCCTCGAGGAGAATGAGGGGCTGATCGAGCGTTCACGCGCCGACGCCAACATTCTCCAGGCGCTCTCCCCCATTACCCAGCAGCTCGAGCGGGTCAGTGCTCACGTGCGTAGCCTAGAGACGACTGCGGCCTCACAGCACTCGGAAATGGTCACGCACATGCGCCGTGAGGCACAGATCGGCGCTGAGCTATCCACGGCTACGGCCTCCCTCAACGCGGCCCTGCGCTCCACCACGGCGCGCGGCCAATGGGGCGAAGTCCAGCTTCGTCGAATCGTCGAGGCGGCGGGAATGCTCGAACACGTGGATGTCGACATCCAGGTCGCCTCAAAGCGCTTCGCCGGCGGGAAGGGCAAGGATTCTACGCTCCGGCCGGATGCGATCATTCACCTGCCCGGTGACGGGCACCTCGCCATTGACGCGAAAGCCCCCATGAACTCCTACCTGCTCGCCATGGAGGTCCCCGCCGACGATCCCGGTGCGCTCAAGGAGCGCACGGATCTGTTAGACAAGCACGCCAAGGCCCTTCGCGCCCACGTTGACGAGCTCGTCAAGCGCAACTATCCGGGTGACTTTCCGGACTCGCCTCAGGTCACAGTCCTGTTCCTCCCCTCGGAGGCACTGCTCGCGCAGGCCACCCAAGCTGATCCAACCCTGCTCGAATACGCCCTCGGCAAAGGGGTTGTGCTGGCATCACCTTCCTCACTCTTGGCGATCCTGCGCACGGTGGCGTCGGTGTGGACGTCCGCGGCGGCATCGGCCGAGGCTCGGGACATCGTCGAGCTAGGGCGCACCCTGGTCGAACGCATCTCCGTGGTGGTCGGCCACCTCGAGCGACTGGGCAGGAGCCTCGGTCAGTCGGTCAACCACTACAACGCCGCCGTCAGCTCCATCGAATCACGGCTCCTCGTCTCGGCGCGCTCGCTGTCCTCTCTCCAGCCGAGC
>JALEWQ010000122.1 GCA_022783305.1 Trueperella sp.
AGCTGGCCCTCCTCCATGATGAGGACGTTCTCCAGCAGGTCCTCGATCTCGTCAACGTTGTGGTTGGAGATGATGATCGTGCGAGGGTGATCGATGAAGTCCTTGAGCAGCACGTCGTAGAAGTCGCGCCGGAGCACCGCGTCCATGCCGAGGTGAATCTCGTCAAAGATCGTCAGCGGCGCGCGCGAGCCGATGCCGAGCGCCGCGAAGAATGCCGACTTCTGCCCACGCGAGAGCGCGCCGGGGCCTTTCCTCACCGGGATCTCCCACGCGTCGAGCAGGGAGTAGACGACCTCCCGGTCGAAGGTGGGCCGCACGCGCTCCCACAGATCCACGGTTCGCGTGAGCCGCTGATCCTGGAGCACGGCCGGGGACTCGGAGACGAATGCGATGTTGGGCATCACTCGCGGGTTTTCCCACACGGGCTCGCCGGCCACCGCCACCTCGCCGGTGGCCCTCATCTGCCCGGCGATCAGCATCTCCAGCGTGGTCTTGCCCGAGCCGTTACGGCCGAGCAGACCGGTAATCTTGCCCCGTTCGATTGTCGCCGACACGCCGCGGACAGCCTGGTGGCGGAAGTAGCGATAGCCGACGTCTTTAAGCGAGACCTCGTAGGGTGCAATGGTTGTCATCTCTCCTCCAAGAAGTCGTTGACGAATGCGCGGATATCCTGCGGCGTGAAGCCGAGGGCGAGACCCTCGGCGAGCACCGGGCCGAGGCGGTCGGCCGCGTAGGTCTGCCGGCCGCCGGAGCGGAGGATGGAGGCGGCGTCGTCGGTGACGAACATGCCGATGCCCCGCTGCTTGAAGATGATGCCTTCCGCCGTGAGTTCGTTGAACGCCTTGTTCGCCGTGGCCGGGTTGATCCGGTAGGTGGTGGCGTATTGCGTGGTGGACATAAGCTGATCGCCCGCTTGTAGCTCGCCGCGAATGATCCGGCGCCGGATATCCTCGGCGATCTGCTGGTAGATCGGCGTCTTCGAATCAAACTCGAGGTCGTCCACGGGCCCTCCTTTCCAGGTGAGCGGCACCGCCGCTTGGGTTAATTACATAACTAATTAACCCACGAAGCGATGTGCTTGTCAAGCCCATCAGGAACACCCGAGGTGGCGAGCAGCAAGGCCTGCGCAGGCCCGGCCTCCCGCGGAAAGAACAGCGGTTCTCAGGCGCCACGCACAAGGGGACTCAGGCACAAAAAAGGGGCCAGTCCACGCGAACTGGCCCCTCCTTCCGCGCCTTAGCGGTCCGAGAGAATCGCGATGATGCGAAGCACCTCGACGTAGATCCACAGGATCGTCATGACGATCGCGATGCCGACCGTCCACGAGAACTCACGCGGGGCTCCGTTGACGATCGCGGTGTTGATGTCCTCGAAGTCGCCGATCAGCATGTAGGAGGCGATGAGGATCATGCCCGCACCCAGGAGCACGCCCAGCGGGATACCCGCGACCTCGTACCCGCGCGCGCCCCACGCCTGGTCGAGCACGCCCGTCCACATAAGCACCAGGTTAACCAGTGAGAAGATGAGGTAGCCAAGCGCCACCGTGATGACGATCTTGCGCCCCTTCGGGGTAGTGCGGACCGTGCCCGAGTAGTGCAGCGCCAGCGTCACGCCCACGATGATCGCCGTGGCCAGGATCGTCTGGATCGCGATACCCGGAATAAAGAGATCGAGGGCGGCCGTCATCGCACCGAGCGCCACGCCCTCCAGCACCGCATACGCGATCGCCAAGCCAGGCTTGACCATCCTCTGGAACGCCAGGACCATGCCGACGACGAACGCGCCCAGCACCGAGACCATAGCGGCCGGCATCCACGCATCCGGCGGCAAAAGGATGGCCGTCGCCACGCCGGAGACGAGGGCGATGCCGAGGAGGAGGCCCACCTTGTTGAGGGCATCCTTGTACGTCATTCGCTCGGTGGCGAAAGCGCCCGGGCCGGCGACGTCGGCGCCCGGTTGGGCATAGGCCGCATACTGATCGCCGTACTCGGTTTGACCGTAGCCGTACTGGTCGCCAAACTGAGTCTGGTCGAACTGGTTCGGCCGCGCCTGCTGAGTCGAGAAGTAAGGATTACGTGTCGTAATCGGGTTGCTCACGGGAGTCTCCTTGAAGTAGGGCCACGAATCGGGCCGTCCACTCCTAATACTAACCACACGGTAACTAAGGGCAATCCACCCACGGTCTTTTTTCCCCAAAGAGAAACGCTCCCACCGGCCGCAGATGCCAGGCGGCTCAACCCGACGCCGAGCCGCGCGTCGTCGGACGCTGTACACAACGCGCGTCGTCGGACGCTGTGGAGAATACGTCCGTGGTAGGACGCAATCGCGGATACTGACCCCGTACGCTGATACCGGCCAGCACCACATGCGCGACCACGAGGAGGACACGATGATCACCGTCGAGAACCTGACGAAGGACTACGGCAAGAAACGGGCTATTGACAACCTGTCGTTCTCCGTGCGCCCCGGCGCCGTGACAGGATTCCTCGGGCCGAACGGCTCGGGAAAGTCCACCACGATGCGTTGCATTGTTGGCCTTGACCGCCCCACATCGGGCCGGGTGCTGATCGGGGGAACCGAGTATCGCAACCTCGCCTCCCCGCTCACCGCCGTCGGCGCGCTCCTAGATGGGAAAGCGTTTCACCCCGGACGAACGGCCAGGCAGCACCTGCGGGTCGTGGCGAAGACGCACGGATTCCCCCAGGAGCGCGTCGACGAGGTCATCGGCTTTACCGGCCTCGAATCTGTGGCGGGCAAGAAAATTAAGGGCTTTTCCCTCGGCATGGGCCAGCGCCTCGGCATCGCCACCGCGTTGCTCGGGGACCCGGCCGTCCTCATCCTCGACGAACCGGTCAACGGCCTCGACCCCGACGGCGTGCGCTGGGTCCGCTCCACGATGCGGGCGCTCGCCGCGGAGGGCCGTAGTGTCCTCGTCTCCTCCCACCTCATGAGCGAGATGGCTCTGACCGCCGACGACCTCGTCATTATCGGCCGCGGCCACCTCATCGACTCCGGCCCGATCTCGAAGTTCACCGAATCCAACCACGGCATGCGCGTGCGGGTCTCGGGTCCAGACATGGCCACCATGCGCCGCACGCTCAGCCAGGCGGGGTGGGAGGTTCACGACGTCGCCCCCGGCCACGCCAACCCGCACGGCGCCTTTGAGCTGCCGGGCCTCGAGCGCGAACAGGTCGGCCACCTGCTCTTCGAGCGCGGGGTAGAGATCCACGAGCTGACCGAGATTCACTCCACCCTCGAGGACGTCTTCATGGAGCTCACCTCCGACCAGGCCGAGTTCACCTCCGCGCCCGCCTCCGCGCCCGGTTCGGTGCCAGCGCCCGGCCCGGCCCCGATGGCCCCTGCGGCCACGCCCGTCCCGCCCACACGAAACACCCGGGAGTCCTAAGATGACCACGTTTACCAGCCGCTTCGCCGAGAACGCCTACCGTCCCACGTTCACCCGCTCCCTGCGTTCGGAACTGACCAAGCTCAACACCCGGACAGTTCAGGTCACCGCCCTCATCGGCGTCGCGCTCTACGGGCTCATCATGTGGTTCGTCGCCACCTCGGCTGGGGAAGAGCCCGACCCGCGCATCGCGGTCGTCGGCTGGTCCTCGCTGACCTTCTTCTTCATCATCATCGGCGCCGTCGCCGCCACCAGCGAATACGCCCACAATACGATGCGCACTACCGCGCTATCCGACCCGCGCCGCCCTCGCTCCTACGCGGCGAAGCTGGCGGCTGTGACGATCGTCAGCGCCGTCCTCAGCGTGGTGTTGCTCGGCGTCGGCCTCGCGATCTTGAGCCTGCGCATGGACGGATTTCGCGTGAATGGCGATGGCCTCGAGGCCTACTTCGCCTTCGTCGTGCTCATGACGGCCATCGGCGTGCTCTCCGCCGCGATGGGCTACCTCGTCCGGTCCACGGCCGGCGCCATCGCAATCATGATCGGCTTCATCAACCTGCTCGACCTCGTTCGTCTCATCCCCCAGCGCTTCTTCCAGGAGACAGTCTCGCAGCTCATCCCGAGCTCGCTGGGCAACGTGGCCATCACCGGCCAGGCCCCCACGGACGCGCTCGTCTCCTCCCCCTGGGCCGCGCTGGCGATCTTCGTGGGCTACACGGTGGCGGGCGTCGTCGTCGGTCTGGTGACCTTCAGCAAGCGGGACATCTAGGAAAATCCTTGGCGGTGCCCCCAGTCGGATTCGAACCGACACTGAATCGATTTTAAGTCGACTGCCTCTGCCGTTGGGCTATGGGGGCCTTGCAAGTAACACTACCCGCACGTCCGATTCAGCCAAAATGCGGCGGCCCGTGTCTTAGACTGGGACGTAAGCCGTCACGAGGAGTGGCGCACACGGATTGGACTCATATGATTGCGCGTTACCGTCAAGCCCTGAAGAACGAAACGATCGCCGGCGTCGTCCTCATCATCGGGGCGGTTCTCGCCTTGATATGGGCGAATTTCCCCGTCCAGGGCGCACGTAGCGCCTACGATTCCCTCGCCAACACCTCGCTGTTTGAACTACACGGCCACGAGATGAGCCTCTCGCTCATCTCCGCCGACTTCCTACTGGCGTTGTTCTTCTTCATCGTCGGCATGGAGCTTAAGCAGGAGTTCGTGATCGGCTCGCTTCACAACATCCGCAAGGCGCTCGTGCCAATCCTCGCCGCGGTGTTCGGCATGGCCGGTCCGATGATCGTCTACGTGGTGGTTCAACTACTGTCCTCCACCCCCAACTGGAACGGCTGGGCCGTCCCCGTGGCCACTGACATCGCCTTCGCCCTCGGCGTGCTTGGCCTCTTCGGCAAGGGCCTACCCATCGCGCTACGCACCTTCCTCATGACCCTCGCGGTGGTCGACGACCTGCTCGGCATCCTCATCATCGCCATCTTCTTCTCCGAGAATCTCAACTTCATCTACCTCGGGCTCTCCATCGTGGTGGTCGCGATCTTCGGCGTCCTGGCCCAAAAGCGGATCATCCGTTGGTACCTGCTGTGGCCGATCGGGCTCATCGCCTGGTTCTTCATGTTCTCCTCCGGCATCCACGCCACGATCGCCGGCGTGCTCCTTGGCATGACGATCCCCGCCCGCCAGCTCGCCAGCGAGAAGCTCCCGCTCACCGAGGTCCTCACCGAGAAGCTGGAGTTCTACTCCGCCGGCATCATCCTGCCCATCTTCGCGTTCTTCGCGGCGGGCGTGAACGTGGTCGATTCCGGTGGCTTCGTAGCCATGCTGACCGACCCGGCCGCGCTGGGCATCTACCTCGGCCTGCCGCTGGGCAAGATGCTCGGCATCACGGGCGGCGTGGCCCTCATGATCTACGTCTTCAAACTCGAGCTGGGTAAGAACCTCTACATGGGCGACATCAACGCGATGGCTTTCGTGGCGGGCATCGGCTTCACCGTTTCGCTGCTGATCGCCACCCTATCCTTCCCGCCCGACGACCCGGCCGGCCCGCACGCCCGCGTGGCCGTGCTCCTTGGCACGCTGATCTCGCTCATTATCGGCGCGATCTTCCTGCGCGGCCGCGTCCGCTGGCACCGCCACCACGCCCCCGTCTACGACTACGAGCACATGGCCCAGAACCGCGCCACCCTCGAGCGCCACGAGGTCCTCACCGACGACACGATCGAAGAGACCTGGGGCGAGGTCCCCGGCGGCGAGCCCGAGGTCGGGCCCGGCCACTACGACCGTTAGGACTGCACCCGGACGCGGCCACGGCGTCGGCGCGCGGCCAACAACGACGCCAGCAAGAACGACGCCGGCCGCGCCCCTTGCCTCACAGCCGCGGCGGGTTCGGCTCGCGGGCGGCCCAGAGCGCCATCCCATCAAGGATGTCATGCTCGGAGGTGACCGCCTCGGTCAACGGGGTGGTCGCCTCCGTCTCGCGGGCGACGCGGCGGATGATCTCCTGCCACACGAGCGCGCCCGCGCCGATCACGTCCACGCGCCCCGGATGCATGAATCCCAGCGCGGCCCGCTCGGCCACACTCGCGTGAATGAACCACTCGCACGCCTCGTCGATCACGCCCAGCGGCAGGCGGGTCGCGTGGATGCGGTCAGCATCGTAGACGTCGAGACCGAGGGCCTTCGCCGTCACCGTGGTGATCGTACCCGCCAGGCCGATGAGCGTGCGGGCTGCGGAGAAGTCGATGCCCGTGGCGTCCAGCGCCGCGCGGACGTCGGCGCGTGCCGGCTCGATGCCCGCCTCGCCCGAGTCCTTCAGATGACGCTCGTAGATGCGCACGCAACCCACGTTCATCGACGCCGCGGCAAGCACGCTGCCGTCGTTGCGCCCAAGCACGAACTCGGTCGATCCACCACCCAAGTCGACCGTGAGCAAAGGCTCGGTGCCCGTCTTCAGCGCCGAGGTCGCCCCCGAGAACGACGCCCGCGCCTCCTCCTGCCCGGTCAGCACCTGCAGGTCGATGCCGAGGCGCTCGCGCACGCCGTCGACGAAGAGCTGGCGGTTAGCGGCGTCGCGCGTGGCGGACGTGGCCGCGAAGCGGATGGACTGGACCCCGTAGTCGCGGCACTGCCCCGCGTAGTCGTCAACGAAGGCGAGCGTACGCGCCAGGGCCTCCGGGGCGAAACGCCCCGTTCGATCCACACCCTGCCCCAGCCGCGAAACCTCCATCCGCCGCACGACATCGGTCAGGTGGACCTGCTCGGAGGGCTGGCCGCCCCGGCCCGGGCACCCGGGCGCGCCGTCGACGTCGGCGATAAGGAGGCGGATCGAGTTCGTGCCGCAGTCAATTCCCGCAACCCTCATGCCTGCGCCCCTTCCTCCGCCGGATCCTGGCAGTGGCAGACGGCGGGGTCCCACCCGACAAGGGCAAGAGCGTCGTCGCCGGCAGGGCAGACCCCCGGGCCGGCCGCGAGCGCGAAGCCCGCCAGCGCGTGCAGGCACTTGACCCGGTCCGGCATCCCGCCCGCCGAGCGCTGCTCGATCTCGGGAACCTCCTCCAGCAGGTTGCGCCGCTCGATGTAGGAGACGTGGGCACGTTCGTGGGCGGCGCGATAGTCGGCGTCGGCGGCGAGGCGCTCGTTGAAGGTCTCCATCTGCCCCGAGGACTCCGCCCGCGAGATCCGTTTCACCAGCGCCGGCAGCGAGAGGTAGAAGAGCGTGGGGAAGGGCGAGCCATCGGGCAGGCGCGGGTAGGTGATGGTCACGGCGGGGTTGCCGCACGCGCAACGCGCCCCGATCCCGACCAGCCCGCGCGGGTGGCGGCCGAGCTGCTCGCTCAGCACCTCGACGTCGGTATCGCGGACAGGGCTCGCGTTCGCGGCAATCCGGTGAAGGGTTTCGGGGGCAACCCGTGGCGTGTCATTCATAGCCCTAAGCCTACCCGCTAGCCTTGGCCCTCCTCATCGGCGGGCGGCGTCGTGGATGTCTCATCAGCCGGGGCGGATTCGTCCGCAGGGGCGGTGGTGCCGCCCGGCGAGGAGCCCTCTCCCGGCGTCGTGCCGATGAGCGGGATGTTGGAGGGATTGACTAACTCGCCCGAGGCGCCGGCGATCTGAATGGAGTCCCACAGCGTCTGGTAGAACGGAGTGACCTGACGACGCCGGTCGTTGACTTCCTTCGTGCGTTCGGCCCGGATCTCCTCTGGGGTTCCTTTCTCCGGGTCGGAGACAAGGTAGAGCGTCTCCCCCGGCATGACGTAGCCGAGGCGTTCGCGCGCCTGGGAGCGGACGAAGTCGTCGTCCTGCCAGCGGGCAAGCTCCTGCTCGAGGACCTCCACCCGCGCCGTGGTCTCCGCCAGCTGGCTGAGTAGCTCACGCTTTTCCTGCTGCTGGTTCAGGTATTGGTTGAGCGGGCTGGCCACGATGATGACGGCGACCAACGCGAACACCGCGATCGCCAGCATGCGCAGGGAGAACTGACGCGTGCGCTCGCCGGAGGAGAAGCGCACGCTAAGTTTCTTCGAGAAACGATCCGAGCGGCGGGCATTGTCGGGGCGCTGCCCGGTGGCACCCGGGCCACGGGTACCCCGCGTGCGGCGGGAGGCAGTATCGCCGCGGGTCGCGCCCGATGTACGGTGAGCGGCGCCCACCCTGCGCGTCGAGGTGCCGGCGGCGTTCTTGCCCTCTGGCCGCGCACCCTTACCGGGAGACTGCGGTTTGTTGGCTCCCGGCCCCGACGGCGCGGCCCCACCCTGACGGTACGGGCTGTCCGGGCTCTGCGGATCCTTGCGGTTTCGCTGGCGTTCCGCCGGAGAATTCCGGGTAGGCCGACGCCCGCCCTGGCCCCGGGCGGGCGATGGTGGACGCCGCGAACTCATGGCTCTCAGTTTAGGGCCCGCGAGTCGTCAACCGGGAAAGGCCGCCGGGCGCGCCACCGTCGGACGCGTCTCATGTGGGCCGTCCCGTGCAGACGCGTCCCGTGCAGACGCCCAAGGCCCTGCCGGTCGGAAGCCGACGGGAGGCCTGCCGGAAGCCAGCGGAATACCGACGGGAGGTCGGCCGGAACCCGGCGGAACACCGCCCGAAGGCCGGCGGTAAACCCGACGGGAAGCTCGCCGGTCGGAAGCCAGCCTGCCGGAAGCCGACCGAATACCGGCGGGAGGTCGGCCGCGCCCGCGAACAAAAGTGGGCCCGGGGTCGGTTTCCCAACCCCGGGCCCACGTGCGGCTATGTGCTTATGCCTTGAAACGCGGGAAGGCGGAACGGCCCGCGTAGACGGCCGCGTCGTCGAGCTCCTCCTCGATGCGCAGGAGCTGGTTGTACTTGTTGACGCGCTCGCCACGAGCCGGGGCGCCGGTCTTGATCTGGCCGGAGTTGGTGGCAACGGCGAGGTCGGCGATCGTGGTGTCCTCGGTCTCGCCGGAGCGGTGCGAGGTCATCGACTTGTAGCCGGCGCGGTGGGCCATCTCCACGGCCTCGAGGGTCTCGGTGAGGGTGCCGATCTGGTTGACCTTCACGAGGAGAGCGTTCGCGACGCCCATCTCGATACCCTTGGCGAGGCGCTCGGGGTTGGTGACGAAAAGGTCGTCGCCGACGAGCTGGACGCGGTCGCCGATGCGCTCGGTGAGGGCCTTCCAATCCTCCCACTCGTCCTCCGAGAGCGGATCCTCGATGGATACGATCGGGTAGTCGGTGATGAGCTTCTCGTAGTAGTCCACCATGTAGGCGGTGTCCTTCTCGCCACCCTCGAACGTGTACTTGCCGTCCTTGAAGAACTCGGAGGAGGCGACGTCGAGTGCGAGGGCGACGTCGGCGCCGGGCTTGTAGCCGGCGCGCTCGATGGCCTCAACGATCAGGTCGAGGGCCTCGGCGTTGTTGTCCAGGTTCGGGGCGAAGCCGCCCTCATCGCCCAGGCCAGTGGACAGGCCGCGCTCCTTGAGCACCGCCTTGAGCTCGTGGTAAACCTCGGCACCCATGCGCAGGGCCTCCTTGAAGGTCGGAGCGCCGATCGGGGCGATCATGAACTCCTGGATGTCAACGTTGGAATCGGCGTGCGAGCCACCGTTGAGGATGTTCATCATCGGGACGGGAAGGACGTGTGCGTTCGGGCCGCCCAGGTAGGAGAAGAGCGACAGGCCGGCGGACTCAGCGGAGGCCTTCGCAACGGCGAGGGAGACGCCGAGGATGCCATTGGCGCCGAGCTTGCCCTTGTTCGGGGTGCCGTCGAGGTCGCGCAGGATCTGGTCGATGTAGCGCTGCTCGGCGGCGTCGAGGCCGATAAGCTCCTCTTCCATCTCCTCGATCACGTTGGCAACCGCCTTCGAGGTGCCCTTGCCGCCGTAGCGGGACTTGTCGCCATCACGAAGCTCAACCGCCTCGAATGCGCCGGTAGACGCGCCGGAAGGAACGCCAGCGCGGCCGTAGTGGCCGTCATCCAGCAGGACCTCAACCTCAACGGTGGGGTTGCCGCGCGAATCAAGAATCTCACGAGCGTGTACGGCTTCAATGTTTGCCACAAGAACTCCTTCTTTAGGGTTGTTTTCAGTACCGCAGCGGAACTGCGCTACCTCCACCCCCTATTGTCCTACGAATCACCGACAAAAGACACCGCCCCGCCGAGATCACCCCGGCTTTTCATCTCTCGGGGCAATTCTTTACCGTGACACAGGACACGCACGGGCGTCTTTCGTCCCGACTCGCGCGGACTGCCACCCCGCCCGGCAGCGCCGCCCGGCAGCCCGCCATACCCTCGCGGGACGATTTGGGCCGTATCTTCGTATATATGAAGATACGGCCCAAATCGTCCCGCGAACGTCGCCCTCGGCAGGCAGACCGGCCCGCGGGCGCCCGCCTAGCTGCCGATGCTCGCCAGCATCACCGAATCGATCACGCTCTCCACGAACTCCACCACGGCGTCGCCCTCGATCGTCTTCGCAGCGCCCAGGCGACGTTCGTTCTCCACGGGCAACGGAACCAGCAGCGTGCGGATAGCGGGCTTGGCGATCGCCTTGGGGTAGAGGCGACGAAGCCGCGCGTGGCGCGAATCGGGCAACACCACGGGCGCCAAGCGCACGTTGTTGCCCTGCATCGTGACCTCCTCGATGCCCACTGAGCGCACCTTCTCCCGCAACTCGGCGAGGGTAAAGAGCCGCTCCACCTCCGCCGGCACGGCCCCATACCGGTCCACAAGCTCCCGGTGGATGTCCGCCCGCTGCTCCCGCGTCGTCGAGGACGCAATCTTGGTGTAGATCTCCAGCCGTAGCCGCTCGGAGGTCACCCATGACTCGGGCACGTAGGCGTCAACCGGCAATTCGATGCGGGTCTCGGCCGCCTTCTCCGCCTCGGACCGGGTGTCGCGCCCCGTCATCGCCGCGACGGCCTCGGAGACCATGCGGATGTACAGGTCGAAGCCGACCCCGGCGATGTGCCCCGACTGCTCGCCACCCAGAAGGTTGCCCGCCCCGCGGATCTCCAGGTCCTTCAACGCCACCTGGAATCCCGCGCCAAGCTCGGTGTGCGCCGCGATGGTTCGAAGCCGCTCGATCGCCGTCTCAGTCATCGTCCCATCGCGCGGGTAAAGGAAGTAGGCGTACGCGCGTTCGCGCCCGCGCCCCACGCGACCGCGCAACTGGTGGAGCTGGGAGAGCCCGAGCTTGTGGGCATTCTCCACGATCAGCGTGTTCGCGTTCGAGATGTCCAGTCCGGTCTCCACGATCGTCGTACACACGAGCACGTCGATGTCCTTATCCCAAAACTCCTGGATGACCGTCTCAAGCTGATTCTCACTCATCTTCCCGTGCGCGACCCCGATCCGCGCACCCGGCACGAGCTCGGCCAGGTGCGCCGCCACCCGGTTGATGGATTCGGTGCGGTTGTGGACGTAGAACACCTGCCCGTCACGTAGCAGCTCGCGCTTGATGGCCGCCGCGATCTGCTGGTCCTCCTGCGCCCCCACATAGGTCAGAATTGGGTGGCGCTCCTCCGGCGGGGTCGCCAGCGTCGACATCTGCCGCAGCCCCGTCACCGCCATCTCGAGCGTGCGCGGGATCGGGGTGGCCGACATCGACAGCACGTCCACCGTCGGGTACATCTGCTTGAGGGTTTCCTTGTGTTCGACGCCGAAGCGCTGCTCCTCGTCGATAATCACCAAGCCAAGGTCTTTAAAGCGCACGTCGCCCGTGATGAGGCGGTGGGTGCCGATCACGACGTCGATTTCCCCGCGGCGCACGCCGTCCTTGACGTCCTCCGATTCCTTCTCCGTCTGGAATCGCGACAGGCCCGCCACCTTGACCGGGAATCCGGCGTAGCGCTCCTGGAAAGTTTCGAGGTGCTGCTGGACGAGCAGGGTGGTCGGAGCGAGGACCGCCACCTGCTTGCCGTCCTGGACCGCCTTGAACGCGGCCCGCACGGCGATCTCGGTCTTACCGTAGCCGACGTCGCCGGAGATTAGGCGATCCATCGGCTCGGGCGCCTCCATGTCCCGCTTGACTTCCTCGATCGTGGAGAGCTGATCCGGGGTTTCCACGAACTCGAAGGCGTCCTCCAGTTCGTGCTGCCAGGGGGTGTCGGGGGCGAAGGCGTGCCCCTTGGTGGCACGCCGTTGGGCATACAGTCGCACGAGCTCCTTCGCGATCTGTTTGACCGCTGCCCGCGCCTTGGACTTCGTCTTTTCCCAGTCGGCCCCGCCCATCTTGTTGAGGGTGGGGGCGTCACCGCCGGCGTACTTGGAAATCTGGTCGAGCTGGTCGGTGGGGACCCACAGCTGGTCACGGGCCTGCCCGCGTTTGGAGGGCGCGTATTCGAGGACGACGTACTCGCGCTGCGTCCCGTTCGGCCCACCCAGCTTGCGTTTGGCGAGCTTGACGAACTGCGCCACGCCGTGGCGGGCGTGAACCACGTAGTCGCCGGGTTTGAGCTGGAGCGGGTCGACGGCGTTCTTGCGTCGTTTCGGCATCTGTCGCTGCTGTGCCGACCGGGAGCGCTTGCGCCCGATGAGTTCGCTCGCGCCCAGCAGGGCGAACTTCTCGGCGTCGGCGACGAAGCCGGACTGGACGGATGCGGTGACGACCGCGACGACGCCGGGGCGCACCTCGCCCAGGTCCTCGGAGAAGCTGGCGGGCACGTCGGCGTCGGACAGCTGTTCGACTAGGCGTCGCCCAAGTCCGCCGCCCTCGACCGCCACGACGATCCGCCACTGCTCGCGCGCCTTGTGGCCGAGTTCGCGCAGGGCGGCATCCACGTCGCCGGCGAAGTTGCGCGGCTCCCGTAGCGGTAGCTGGATGGTGTCCTGGCCCGCGAATCCGCCGAGCGTCCACCAGCCCAGGCCCAGCTCGATCGCGTGGGCCCGCACGTCGGGGATCTCAAGGAAGGACGCCTTCGACACCGAGATCGGGATATCGCCGCCGGCCGCCGCCGCTGACCAGGCCGCCGCCAGGAACTCCTGCGTTGTCTCCTGCAGGGACTGTGCCCGGGCCTCGATGCGCTCCGGCTCGACCATGATGATACGTGTCGCCTCGGGCAGCTCGTCGAGAAGCGGATGCATCTGCTCCACCAGCACCGGCTGCAGCGACTCCATCCCCTCCACCGCGATGCCGTTCGCGATTCGGTCGAGCATGTCCACCGCGCCCGGTAGCTCCGTGAGCGCCTGGGCGGCACGCGAGCGGACGTCATCGTTGAGCAGGATTTCCCGGCATGGCGGGGCGTACAGCTGGCCGACCTCGCCCAATGAGCGCTGGTCGGCCACGGCGAAGGAACGGATCTCATCGACCTCGTCGCCGAAGAGCTCCACGCGCAGCGGGGAGTCGGAGGTGGGCGGGAAGACGTCGATGATCCCGCCGCGCACGGCGAACTGCCCGCGGGCCTCGATCATGTCTACGCGCTCGTAGGCGGCGGCGACCAGGCGTTCTTGCAGGTCGTCGAAGTCGACGACGTCGCCCACCGCCAGGCGAACCGGTTCCAGCTCGCCCAGGCCCGCCGCGATCGGCTGAAGAAAGGCGCGGATGGGCACGAGGAGCACGCGCAGCTCGGGGAAGTCTTCGGGGTGGGCGAGGCGGCGTAGCGTGGTCAGTCGCTCGGCCACGGTGTCCGAGCGCGGCGAGAGGCGTTCGTGCGGGAGGGTCTCCCAGGCGGGGAAGATCGCCATGTTCTCGGCCGGGACGTAGGGGCGCAGGGCGTCGCGCAGGTCCTCGGCCTCGCGGCCAGAGGCCGTGACCGCCACCTGCAGTCTGCCATCGCCCGATCCGAGGAGCTCGGCGATCGCGGGGGCGAAGGCTCCGCGCGGCATACCGAAGTCGGCGAAGCGGGAGTTTGCGCGCGAGGAGAGCGTGTCCTGGTCTGCGAGGATGGAGAGAACGGGTCGAAGATCCATGAGGTCCTAACGATTGCCGGAGCGATGGGGATGCCGGGGTGACGAAAGTAGCGCGGGCGCGGGCGGGTGGGTCCGGTTACTTGCTGTGCAGGCGCATGGTGGCCTTGTCCAGGCCGTGAAGAAGGACGTCTTCGACGGCGTCGGCCGCGAGGGCGATGAGCACGTCGACCTCCTTGTCCTCCTTGGAAGTGAAGGGGGAGAGCACGAAGTCGGCGGGATCCTGGCGGCCCGGCGGGCGGCCGATGCCGAAGCGGAGGCGGACGTAGTCTTGAGTACCCAGCGACTGTGTGATCGACTTGAGGCCGTTATGGCCGCCGGAGCCGCCACCGCGTTTGAGCTTGAGGTGGCCGAAGGGCAGGTCGAGGTCGTCATGGATGACGATGAGGTCTTCTGGCGCGATCTTGAAGTATTTCAGTAGTGAGCTAACGGGGCCCCCGGAGGTGTTCATATAGCCGTTGGACACGCCGAGCACCACTGCTTCACCTGGCTTCCCCGGGCCGATGCCGACTCGCACCGAGGCCGCTCGCGTATTCGACTGCTTGTGCACCGACAGCGAGGAGCCCGCCCGGCGGGCCAGCTCGTGGACGACGTGTTGACCGATGTTGTGGCGCGTGTTTTCATACGTGGGCCCTGGGTTGCCCAGACCAATGACTGCGAACATTTTCCCTCCACCCGAACCTTACCAACGTGGCCCGCCCGCGACCATGGCCGGCCCCGCATCCGATGCGTTAATCCCGCGGATGTCACACCAATTTCCGGTTTTTGGCGTGACATCTGCGGGATTAGTATCGCAATTTGTGGGGCAGGGCCCGCCCCACCGGCGAGCCCTGCACGTAGAGTTTGCGTTGCTAGCTTACTCGGCGTCCTCGGCCGGAGCCTCCGTGGCGCCGCCTTCCTCAGTCACGCCTTCCTCAGGCTCGGGCAGGGCCTCGACCTGCGGGACCGCCACAACCACAACAACCTCGTCCTCGGGCAGGTCGGTGGTCACGTCCGCCGGGAACTTCACGTCGGCGATGGTGATGTTGGTGCCGTCCTCGACGCCCTCGACGTCGACGACGATCGCCTCCGGGATCTCCTGGACCGGGACCTCAACCGGTAGCACCATGAGTTCGATGGTGGCGATGGCGTCACCGGCGGGCTCGCCCTCGACGACGACCGGAACTTCGACGGCCACCTTCTCGCCCGCCTTCACACGCAGAAGGTCCATGTGCTCGATGCTGCGGGTGAGCGGGTTGCGCTGGACGTCCTTGACCATGACCAGCTGCTCGGTGGCGTCCGACTTGAGGGTCACGAGCGCGTTCGCGTTTCCGCGGACCATGAGGAAGGCATCGTGGTAGTTAACCACGTAGTGCTTGGGGTCTTCGCCGTGGCCGTAGACGACGACGGGCAGGCCGCCCTCGCGGCGCATACGGCGCGAGGCGCCCTTTCCGAACTCGGTACGCTCGGTGATCTCGAGAATCTGCTTCTCCATGTCTATCTCCTGTTCTAGATGGCTCACGCGTTGTGAGCGGATGGCCCCGAAACGGAGGCTACGCCAGGCATAGACACCGCGTCGATAACGGAAGCGCA